>DAONFJ010000035.1:0-31493 GCA_035403545.1 Spirochaetota bacterium | reverse complement strand
CGGAATTGCTGAATACTTTTCGAATTTTTTCAGGATATATCAGTATAAAAGGACCCGAAAAAACAACTAACAGCCCGATGTAAAAGATTAGAGATGATAAATAACCTTTATATATAGTAAGCGGCATCCCTATAAAAATTAATGCAAGTCCATGAATAGGGAAAAACCTGTTTGATACCCATTTTTCCCACATTGAGAAAGCTCTTAAGGGTGAAACAGATTCAATAAGCGCTAATACTATCTGAGTAGAACCAATGATAATCAGGAAATATTTAAACATTAAATTTTCCAAGCCACTCCTTTATCCTCTCAGAGATAATGCTTATATCCGAATCTCTGGTTAAATTATGATCTCCATCTTCGATAACCAGAGGAGTGCATTCTGAACCGCTATTTTTCATAAAAGTATCGAGATTGCTGAAATCTACTACGGCATCCTTTTTGCCATGTACATTGAGCGATGGAACTTTAATCTTTTTCACTGCCGCAACCATATCAGTCTCAAAAATTTCTTTTATAAACCTGTTGTTTACCAGAACCCCCGATATTGATGTATAACCATCCCGGTCCAGTGTTCCAACGTCATCTTTTTTTATTTCAGGAATAAGCTTCGCGAAAGAGAGAGGTGCTGCGATAAGAATAAGAGATTCAATATCAAATATTCCAAAAGATGAAACCAGAATGGTGACAGCAGCACCCATACTTGATCCCATAAGGTGTATCTTATTCATCCCCCTGCTTTTAAAAAAGTTTACTGCACATTTCAGGTCCTCTACCTCTTTTAATAAAGAAATATCCTTCATGTTCCCGGAGGACTCACCTGAAAATGTAAAATCAAAAGTCATAAGAGCAAAGCCGGATTCAACAATTGATTCAGCCATTCTCGTTATCTTATAGCCGTCCTTACTGGAGAAAAGTCCATGACTGAAAATTACACCGGATTTCTGATCATCATTTTTTTTGTATATTCTTCCCGCCAGCTCAACGCCGTGAGGATTAAAAAATTTAAAATTTTCGATTAGCATTATTTGCCTGAATAGTCGAGTTTTATGAAAGGTTCAAAATATCCTTCAGAATCGCTGCCATCAATAAAAATTTTCTGCGGTCTAAGCTCAAGATTTTTTTTGCCACCATTTGAGGTTACGCGTGTATTAAATATAAAATGAGAGGACTTTGCCTTAACAAATCCCCCTTTCAGGTTTATAGTTTTAACACTCTCCTCTCTCTTCATTTCTGAGACATTAATTCTGATGGTATCACTGCTCTCTATATTATAAACTCCTTTAAAAATAATTGAGCTGGAATTAAGATATAGAATTACAACAGCGCGGTAATTCTTGTAAAATTTAAAATTATACCCGTAGTCATTTCCATACTGTAAAGTCCAGTTACCGCTTAAAGTCTTAAAATTAACCGGTAGTTGATCATCCGCGCCTGCTTTTACAGAAAACAGTATACTGAAAACAAAAATAAGCATTATAATACATATTTTTCTTTTTATCGTCCCTATAAGCATCCAATATTCCTTGTAACAAATTAGATTAACAATTATCTTAAAAATAGAACTAATGTCAATTATGATTTAATATATTGACAAATATTAAATCAGCTTTTCATCTGTTCTTTGAAAGCGTATTTGCAGGGGACGATCTGGTTTCGACTGCAGTTGTGGTTCTATAGTTGCATGCCGAGTGTTCTGGCACCTCGTTAATCGTGACAGAAAACATTTAATCGCAAACAATAATTTTGCACTAGCAGCTTAATACCTGCTTTGTCGATGAACATTCTGCTCCTCAGGGAGGTTCAAAGGCATAAAATTACTGAGGATAGCCTGATACAATGCTCCCGGGTTGACGGCAAAATTAAGGGAGACCGGTTTACAGGACAGCGCCTTTTCCCGGACTGTAAATCTAAATTAAATGAAAAGGATAAGCATGTAGACGCTATAGGGGTATTCTGTAGGACGCGGGTTCGAGTCCCGCCGTCTCCAATCTCAGATGATTCTTCGGAGAATTTCTCTTCCGTAATCCTGCACAGACAGATAAATTATCTCATTGTTGCTTCTGGTGGAGTAGTCTATAATTCCAAAATTTTTAAGCCAGGCTATAAGATAAAAGTCGAGGAAAGAGATCATAAAATAATCATTTCTCTCGGCGATTTCTGTCATTTCAAAAAAATCATTCGATATATCTTCAACACTGACGTCTGTGTAAAAACCCTGAATCAGTTCCGCGAATATATTTCTTTTTTCATGAAGTTTTACAGCAGCTTCGGGGGATGATGGGAATATTTCACTCCACTCAGTTTCATTCCAGAATGATTCCAGAAGCCTGAAATAAAGACTGTCTCTATCCTGAAAGCTTTCAGATATTACCGCAATCTTATCTTTAAAAATAATAAGACCGCCTCTCTTCATAATGTTAGCCATCTGCTTGAGATATATAATGATCAGTTCTTTGTCGCTATTTTCGCTGAGGAGTGATTCCGCAATCTGGTCATAAAATATTTCAGGAAGTGAATTACCCTTGCCTGCAGTAATCTTTTCAGATGAGAGCTTATCGATTATAGCACTTGCAAGAGTTAATGTATAGCAGTCTTTTATTTTCATTGATTTAAATAATTCATAACTCTGTAAAGATGAGTGAAATTTATAAATTGAATTAAATATACTTAAAGTCGAATTGCAAAATTTTTCATCATAATTCTGCTTTTTAACCCTAAAATAGATTTGATTAATTTCTTTATCTTTTCTTTCTGATTTATTTTTCTTAAAAGAAGTCATTTTTTATTCTACATAATTATTAATAATTCCCTGACAGGATATGCCTGGGATTTCAGCATGAAAAATAAGTCCGGACCCGGTAAGGATTGACACGATTAATTTTAATACTTAGTTAGCTTTAAATTAATTTAAAGTCAAGATAAAATTTTTAACATTAACTATTTTTTATGTAACTGATAAAAAATGCGGGATATTCTGATTCTTCTCACACCATGGCGCGGTGTATACCGGATTATGAGCATGGACATTGCAACGATTGGGTTATTGCTGCTGCACAAAATTCATATGAGACAAATTTTTGATTCCCTCCGCCGGATGGAGGAGGGAATCTGACACACTCTTAGTATTTTGATTAATTATTTTTTCATGCCAATGTCAATTTCCCGGCCATCTCATAGCTGATGTTACCCTGAGCTTCAAGAGCTTTAACCGGATTATTGACCACAAGATCTGTCGTATTCTTACTTAAGCCGGAATAATTGAAATTAAAATCTTCAATTTTCTTAACACTGCCAAGTTCTGCAGAGTAGGTGTTGACTTTAACATCAATCACGGAAGCGATCTCTTTAAGGTTTACTGTTATCGGTTCAAAATCTTTTCCCGCAACAGCATTTCCCGCAAGCATCTCTCCAGCCCTCTCTTTAATTCTAGCGAAGCTTTCATCCAGCTTCACCTGCACGTTATCAGCAGGAACTGGTGTACCCTCCACGGGAACCGAGACTCTCTCCCCGTAAGTTCCCATTGATCCATTGATACTCGACATCTGGCTGGACAGTTCGTCCATGTTTACCCGCCCGGTAATCATAGCTTCAGATGCCAATGACATAAGTCTTGAGGAAATATTAAGAGCTTTCTGCACAAGCTCCCTTGAGGATTGAGCGATAGCAAGCGCATCGATCAGAGATTTTTCTCTCTGCATTTTTACAATAACATCCTGTGCGATTTTTGCATCTGAAGTGTTAAAACTGCGGCTATCTGCTGATGAGCGTGGCACTACATTTCCCGGCGGCCTGAGACCGGCGGAATTAACATCCGTTGTTATTTTCATAATTATACCCCTCCCGAGTATAAATACTTCTGTATTCTATATAATATACTCCATAGAAGTAATGTCAAATTTATTTTTATTTATACTGATTTTCTGATCAAATTATTAACTTGAGCAGTATCATCGGAAAATTATTTTTTATCTTTTCCTAAGCAGCCGGGAGACCGGTTTGAACCTGTTATCACGAATCCTGCGGCAAACTCAGGGTAAACTCCGTGAAAAAATCCTGTCTTTAAAAATCAAATTTCATAAAACATAATTATATTAATCAGAATAGACTGACGGTTCATTTTATATTACTCAACGGCAATTTTTATACTAATTTGTTCCTGATATGCTATATACAAAATTTATCTTGAATTTTATTCGCCTTTGAAATAATAATTGGTTTAATCCGACATAAATCTTTTAAAAAGTGAAAATTAAAATGAAAAAAATTCTTTTTTTTACTCTCTTTATTATTTCAGTTTCCCAGGCTTTCGCGTCAATTGCCGTGCTGCCGTACAGAGACCGGGCTTTTGATTCGAGAATTTCCGGGAAGGAGTATGCAATAATGCTTTCCCTCGGGATACTCCTGATGAAAGATACCGATGTCCTTTCTCCTGAAGAAGCAGAAATAGGGATGAAGCAGCTGGGGATTAACCCTGAAAGTTCGGTGGATGCCGAGGATCTTAATGCGTTTGGAATCAAATACAATATAACACACATCCTGCTCGGATCAATAAGTAAAAAAAAGGGCGAGTTCTCTTTTGACAATGTTCTTTATTCAGTGAGAGACAGAAAAGTTCTTTCGAGAAACAGCAACAGCCAGCGCGACATTTACAAGCTCATTCAGCTGGAGATTAAAGAGACTCTTATTAATTTCGGAAAGAAAAAAGCCGTAACAGGAAAGTCTCAGGCTGATATAGTTTTTCTCGTCGACACCTCATACAATATGAGTGACGAGTGGAATGATGTCCGAAACTCCATCTCTGAATTTTCATCAACACTTATCAGCAGGCTCAACGTTGATACACGGATATACCTTGCACCCTATTCAGACCGTAAGTCATACGAATCGGTTACCATGCACCAGAATTCCATAAAGGATATGAATGAAACTCTGTCCAGACTTCAGCCGGGAGGAACAGGTAACCTCGATAAATTTTCAAGTCTGCTTAATTATACTATAAAAAACATCAAATGGAGAAGCGCCGCATCTAAAGAGATTTACATCATAAACAATTCAAAACTTGACGGAATGTTTGTTCCTGAAAGATTCGCCCTTGAAGCAAAGAACCGGGGTATCCACATAAATGTAATCAGCGCGGGAAGAATTACCAGCGAATACACTGATATAGAAAGACTCTCCGCTCTTACAAAAGGGATGAATTTCAGTATATCATATCATCAGCGTGTATTCGATAAAGCAGGAACAAGGCATGACCTCTATCTTCAGCGCGGAAGAATATTCCATTCAATCGCCGCGTATAACGAGTGGAGAAAAGGTATTCTCTCATCAAGCTATAAAAATCCGAAATATGTAAAGCCGCCCGAATCACTTGACGAAGTTTTCCATACAAAATCTCTTTTAGCTCCGGACAAACTGCTGCAGACATTTTCCGAGTATACCGGAATTACAATAATGCAGAAAGAATCACTTCAGAATAATATCGGTGATATTATCTCATCAATGCAGAGCGGATTATCTAAAAGTTCCGGTACATCTTATTCCGGCAGAGCATTAATCTCTGACGGTAAAATATCATTCTGGGTAAAAGTTAAAGATAAAAAAATAATGGATATTTTCGAGAGGCAGGGGACAAGCGGATTTTATATCAAAACCGGTTTCAATATAAAAAAATCCGACTCCGATGCTTATGGAATCGAAATGATTCCTGTTACTGCAGACATAACTTCAGACTACATCCCCGATCTGGCGAAGACGACTCTTACTGATATTGTAAAAAATCAGGAATTCTTTATTACCAAGGGACTCGGTTCGCCGCCGGTATGGTTTGTTGAAGTGAAAATAGAAAATGTTGAACGCTACGATCAGAAAATCGATGTAAGGGACTGACCAGTGGTTCAGAAAGGATTAATCCATATTTATACCGGTTCCGGCAAAGGCAAAACTACAACCGCTCTGGGTCTGTGCTTCAGGGCAGCGGGATGGGGCATCCGCTCAGCTTTCATCCAGTTTATGAAGGGTCAGGAAACCGGCGAACTCTTCTCCGCAGAAAAATTAAAGGATATAATGATCTTTGAGCAGTATGGGAGCTGTTCATTTATTAAAGATAAAAATTCATCTGCATTCAGGGAGCATTTAGTTACAGCAGAAAAAGGATTTGCCAGAGCCGGAGAGCTGTTGAAAGAAAAAAGATTCAGTATAGTAGTACTTGACGAGATACTGACACTCCCGCAATTCGGCCTTCTCCCGGAAAATAAAATAATAGAACTGATAGAGATGAAACCTGAAGAAGTTGAACTGATACTTACAGGCCGCGGAGCAACTCCCGAATTGATACGGCACGCCGACCTTGTGACTGAGATGAAAGAAATTAAACACTACTACAGTTCAGGTGTTATTGCACGGAAGGGGATAGAGTATTGATTTTATATTTAAGAAAAAACATTTTTTTGTAAAGAGAAAATACGCATCAGAAATCTTTTAATTTATTAAAAAATCCTGCAGATTAGTTTTCCCATAAGTGATATTTGCATCTGTATTTTTAATCTGCTTCGCGATCATTGCCATGATAGTTTTTACACCATGCGTTTTTTCCGGGTCAGTCACAGGAAGAAGCCTTATTGTGAGGCTCGATTTTTTTTGAGAAAGCTGGATGAAAAAATTCTGATTTTTTGCACCTTCAATAGCAAGAGCTTCTATCAGAGCAATCTGCCCGGACGCATTTATATACTTGTCCGTCACTTTGAGCATACCTCCCTCTATTTTATCCGCAAAGGGTGTTATTGCTTCATAAGCTTCCTGTATTGCACTTATATTTTCTAAAACTATATGCGGCATTTTTATCCCTCCTTTATTGCGGAAAAGTTAATTAACTTAAACATCATAAACATTATTTATCAAGAGTGATACTTTTTCTTTCTTAAGACACTCCGGGATAGCAAGCAGTCCGGCAGACTTACCGGCCGTATGCCGAACCCTGGTGCAAATAATAAATTCCTCGGCAACTTTATATTCTGCTGCTTAAATAATCAGAAATCATCTTATCGTATGCAGATGTAGTAGTGAAAACTTTATATGCAAGTTTAAGATTTGTTTTATGCGAAACTTCCCCATTGCTTTTCTTCATATCATCAAGAACTGTTTTATAATCAGCAGGGTCAACGACTACTGTTACACTCTGAAAATTTTTTGCGGCGGATCGAAGCATTGTCGGCCCCCCGATGTCGATATTTTCAATTGCGTCTTCAAACGTACAACCCGGTTTTGAAATTGTCTCTTTGAACGGATACAGGTTTACTACTACCATATCTATCGGCTCTATTCCATGTTTTTTCATTGTCGCAACATGTTCAGGATTAGAGCGGAGTCCAAGTAGCCCTCCGTGAACTTTCGGATGGAGAGTCTTGACCCGTCCGTCAAGCATTTCCGGAAATCCGGTGTACTCTGAAACATCCATAACATTGAGACCTGCGTCACGAAGAATTTTAGCAGTCCCGCCGGTTGAAAGAAACTGAACTCCGAATTCTGAAAGTTCCTTTGCAAATTCTACCGCTCCGGTTTTATCAGAGAGGCTTATTAATACTCTTTTAATTAGTGCCATATTATTTTCCTTATTTTCAATAATTCACTTACAAAACAGAAAAATTTTGTCTTAAATTCTCTTAAAGATAATTTGTCTTTCCCATATATTAAATTCAACAAATTTATGGAATTTGATTCCAAATTATTACTGGATACTTAAAAAATCCGTTACTCTATCGCCCCCGCACCCCTGGAGGTGGCAAGAATTCTGCATTGCACCCGTCGGGGGTGCGGAGGCTTTTTCTACAATCTCAGCTCCCTGTAAACTCCGGCTTCTTCTTCTCTGCAAACGCTTTGAACGCAGCCATTACATCGTTTGACGGGATTGTATAATTACTTACCGCAGCGTTAAACAGCAGCCCGTCCTCAACTGATTTTCCAATACCGTATTTTAACACAACCTTGGATGCCTGAACCGCTAATGGAGAATTTGCCGCAATCTCGTTGGCAAGAATCTCCGCTTCCTTCAACAGTTCATCATAATTTTCAAAAATATCATTTACCAGATTTATACGCAAAGCCTTCGCGGCGCTGATCTTCCGGCATGAATACGCCATCTCCCTTGCATTCCCCTGCCCGATGATGTTAGGGATCCTCTGCAGGACACCCACATCTGCAACCATCCCGACTGACGCTTCAAGAAGTGAAAATCTTGCATCCTTAGTTGCAAGCCTGATATCACATGCGGTTATCATATCGAGTCCGCCCCCCAGGCACATGCCGTGTACAGCCGCAATAACAGGCTTTCTGCATTTCTCAATACAGGTAAGCCCATCCTGAAGTTTAAGAAGTTTTTTCAAAAAACTTCTTTTCTGCGCCGCACTCTGTACCGGCGTAGTAATCTCATTCAGCTCAACAAGCATCTCCACAAGGTCGAGTCCCGTATTAAAATCGCTCCCTTTAGCCGCTAGTATTACCACCCTGATATTGTCATCCTCATCAAGGTCTTCAAATATCGGAATTGTTTCCTTCCATGCCGGAGGATTCATGGCATTTTTCTTTTCAGGCCTGTTGAGCCACACCCAGGCTATATGCCCTTTTTTTTCTACAAGATAATATTTATATTCCATTTCCGTCTCCATCCTGTTAAACTTTATTTAAGTAATCTCATAGATTGAGGCAACTGTCAAGAATGTTACATTTAAAATATCCAACCTTCCCGGAATTAAAATCTTTAAGAAAATATTAAATTTTATGCCGCTGAAGCAGGGCCAATACACCGCATATCGAAGCCGTTTCAATTCTTCGAGTTAGAAACCTTTTTTAAAAAACAGGTTTTCCGGCTGCAGACCATCTCTTAAAAAATAATTTGCCGGAGTTCCTTCGGAATATCAAATTTATATTAATTCTGTTATTAACCGCTGCAGTTACCTCTATTTTTTGTTTTATAATATTATTATATTTTACAAATTTTTATGCTGATTAGAATGAGGTAATGAAAATAATTAAAAAGTTCAAAACACTCCCTCCGCAGATTGCCGGAATATCTTTTGCGGTTGGAGCTACAGTAATATGGTCCGGAAATTTTATAATCGCACGCGGAGTGCATGACGCGATTCCGCCTGTATCGCTATCTTTCTTCAGATGGCTGGTTGCTTTTGCAGTTATAGCACCTTTTTCAATTAAATCTTTTATCAGTGATTTTACTGTAATCAGGCGGAGTTATAAATATATAATTCTCATCTCATTCCTCGGGATAACCCTGTTTAATACTTTAGTTTACATCGCGGGCCACTCTACTGAAGCAATCAATTTATCACTAATCGCAATCACCACACCCGTATTCATAATAATTTTCAGCTGGATATTCTTTAAAGAAAAAATACATTTTTTGAATTTCACAGGAATTGCAGTTACACTTTCCGGTATAATTATGCTTATATGCAGGGGTTCATTAAAAGTACTGCTCAGTATTTCATTTTCCGCAGGAGATTTCTGGATGCTGTCTGCTGCTGTGACTTTTTCGATGTACAGTCTGCTGATCAGAAAGAAACCTGAAGGTATCGGCACAATGTCTTTTTTATTTGTTACGTTCGGTACAGGATTGATTATGCTTATACCGTTTTTTATATATGAGGCCGCATATCAGAATCCGGCATCATACAGCATAAATGTTATAATCTCAATTCTATACGCGGGAATATTTGCTTCCATTGGGGGATTCCTTTTATGGAATAAGTCCATAGCATTAATCGGAGCATCAAAGTCCGGAATTATATACTATTCGCTCCCTTTATTCAGTACACTCTGGGCTATACTTATTCTTGGAGAAAAAGTTCACCTTGTACATTTCATCAGTATGATTTTAATAATCACAGGTATAATAATCGCTACAAAAAAAACAGGAAAGTTTCCCGCATCCAAAAAATGATGGTTTATATTTATAACATTTAGTAATTATTAATATCATATAATACTGATAATTTAGTTTTATTTAAAAGGAAAACAACATGGGCAGAAAATATAAAAACTATTTTGATGATATAAAAAACAAAAGGGTTCAGGATAAATTTATTGAACATATTATCCGTCTTTTATTTTTCACAGTTGTTCTGAGCATTGAAGCTCTTTATAAAAAATGTAAGGATATACTTTTCCATCTGAAAAACCTGTTAAGAAGGCGCAGGCTTTCCGATGTACTGAAAAAATACACCCGCTATAAAGAATCAGTTAATTCAATGATTCATAATCATGCCCATATCCAGAATCTTCACGACAGGATACATGATACGATGAACCATCTCTTCAGTGATGAAGAAAAGAAATTGGTCTTCGGGATGAAAGATTCAAAACAGATTTTTATGGAAAAGTCAAAGCAGATAATAACTTCTGTTACTGATTATACAAAATCAATGAAGAGCCGCTATTTTAAATATAAACCGTTTACCGGATTTAACAAAAATCATACAGCCGCGATGCTGACGCTTTTTATTCTAAAAAAATATAAAGACAATAAAAGTATTTTTAATCTTTCGATTAATCCGGAAGTTAAAAAAATTTTTGTTGAAACGCACTCTTCAGGATACAAAAAATTTATAAATGAAACTTTTAACAAATTCTATTCTAATGAATTTAAACAGAAGGCATCAATAACTTCATTAGATATACAGTCGCTGAAACCTCATATCATTAAAATTATTCATACCATTGAAAAGCTTGAGAGGAAGCAGATCAAGTATACTTTCGGTCAATCATGAGTCTCTCTTCTTTTTTTAAATATTCTGAATCCGAAATAAATTATCCCTGCTGAAATAAGCAATATACCAGCGGCCATATTATAATTCCTTATAATAGCAGAGATTTTCTCCCGAACAAGCTCCCAGTTATTTCCAATCGAGTAGCCGGAATAAATCCATAAAAAATTCCATGCCATGGCGCTCAGAAGAGAAAGAAAAAAAACCTTCATTGTATTAAGCCCGGAAATTCCGGCAACTATTGAAATCACAGACCGGACACCCGGCAGAAACCTGTTTAGAACAACTACATAGTAGCCGTACCTGCTGAACCATTTTTCTGCTGTAATTATTTTATGAGACGAAAAAATTTTAATCCTCGTATTAAGAAAAAATTCCATTTCAAGAAAAGCTCCGGCATAAAACAGAAGAATAAATCCGACCGAACTCCCCAATGTAGTCGCTGCATATACAAGGAAAAAATCGAGCCTCCCTATTCCTACAAGAAACGCACCGAAAACGGTGATAGTATCTCCCGGAATAGGCGGGAAAAGATTTTCAAGGACAGCACTTCCGAATAAAAAAAAGTACAGGAAGAGCGTATTCCACTGCATTACTGCATCAATACTATTAGTAAAAAATAATTCCATTCCAGCACCCCGCGGGTATTTAAAGGAATCTGCGCATATAATTAAGTTGAGGATTCCATTGTTTTAACAGGACCTTTTTATAAAAATTCTGATATTGCCAGAGAGTATTGTAAAACTCAATAATGCATTATCTTTAACAATTTCAGAATTTTTATCACACTGATCATGGTTAAATCCTGTTGACATTTTATTTATAATTAGTATTTATCCAATAATCTTTTTGCAACCAAAAATTTTTATACCTCCGCCGCTGAATGAGGTAGGGAAACTGTTTATCATTTTTAATTGATTACTGATTCATAATACTAAATTACTTTCCCATAAACTTTTTTCAATTACAATTTTAAAACAGGATGATTATGAAAAAAATTCTCTGCTACGGCGATTCGAATACATGGGGATGCAGCCCCGCAGACAGTTCGAGATATGACGATAAAACCAGATGGCCCATGGTTATGGCTTCACGACTTGGTGAAGATTATACAATTATAGAAGACGGATTAAACGGCAGAACTGTACTAAACCTTTCTCCTGTAAATAAAACGGCTAACGGTATTGAGTGGATAAGTTCTGAAGTAAACAATTACATACCTCTTGATATTGCCATCATAAGCCTGGGGCTGAATGATGTTTTTATCTCCGAAGAATCTTCTCTTGTCGAAATTTCCAATGGTATTGAAAAAATAATCAATATTATCAGAAACAGCCATATAACCTGCGGGTTTAAAATTCCTGAAATCATAATTATGGCACCGCCTGAATTTAATACGGGAATTGAAGGGATACAGTTTTTCGAACTTCAGATCAACAAACTGAAAGGGTTACCTGAAGCATACAGGCAGCTCTCATTAAAAAAAAATTGTCTTTTTTTTAATGCTTCCGAATATGTCAAAGGGAGTATCCTTGACGGCTCACACCTTGATTCAGAAAACCATATACTGCTTGGAGAAAAAACAGCAGAATTTATTTTAAGCAGGATTAAATGAAAACCAAACCACTTTTTTTTAATAAACATCTTCAGATAATATTCTGTATTACCCTGATTTCAGTTATGGAGGTTTCCTGTATTGCGCCGGTACTTCCTAAAATCGCCGAGGCCCTCTCCATTACAGCAGACCGGGCCAGTCTCCTTATTGTAGTGTTTACCATGCCGGGTATAATTCTTTCCCCTTTTTTAGGAATAGCTGCTGACAGATTCGGAAGAAAAAATGTTCTTGTACCTGCACTTCTTCTTTTCGGCATATGCGGTACTGCAGCCGGATTTACTAAAAGTTTCTCGCTTCTTCTGGTCCTGAGATTTTTTCAGGGTGCGGGTGCCGCATCTCTCGGTTCATTAAATCAGACAATCATAGGAGATATCTTTCCCGGTAAAGAGCGGGTGACCGCAATGGGATACAACAGTTCAGTTCTCAGTGTAGGAACTATGCTTTATCCGTCCATCGGCGGTGCTATCGCCATGCTCGGATGGCATTATCCTTTCTTTCTCGCGGCTCTGGCTTTTCCCGTATCCCTTCTTGTAATATTCAGTCTTGATTATAAGGAGCCTGTCAAAAACGGAAAAATAGGAGACTACCTGAAACATTCATTTAAACTTATAAAAAAGAAAGAGATACTTTCTCTATACATAGTAACTTTAGCTGCATTTATCCTGCTCTATGGAATACTTCTCGCCTTTTTCCCTTTCTATATGAAGAACCATTTTCATGCTTCACCACTGATCATCGGGCTGGCAATGTCGTCATCATCAATTGGTTCAATCATCGGGTCGTTTAATCTTGGACGGTTAGCCGGAATATTCTCGTTTAAAAAACTTCTTGTGTCTGCATTTCTCATATATCCCGCGGCGCTTTCTATTGCTTATTTTATGCCGGTAATTTTTCTTTTTATAATACCGGTTTTTATTTACGGGTTTGCTAACGGTATACTTATACCGAACATCCAGACACAGATTTCAATCCTTGCACCGGATGAATACAGAGGAGCGTTCATGTCTATCAACTCATCTGTTCTCCGCCTGGGCCAGACTATAGGGCCTCTTATATCCGGTATAATTATCACACGGCTCGGCGAGGGTTATGTTTTTATTTTTGGAGTTTGCTTTGCTTTTGCCGCTGCTTTATTTGTAGTACAGAGTGTTAATGAGATGGGAAAACCTGAAAAAAAATAATTTTAATCACACGAGTCTTTTACATCAAACAGAAAATCTATCATATCGTCATCACTGCACGAATTTATAGATTCGAGAAGTTTATCATCACTAACAATTTTTTTCAGGATTTTTCCTCTATCTGAAGATTCCATGCATGAAAAACATTCTTCTTCTTTAAGAAGAGCTCTTGCTTTTTTAAGCTTTTCAAGAACCAGGTCTATATCTTCCGGGATATGTTTTTCAATCTCACGCCTCAGCCGCGCCGCCATAGCAGGAGAAGCTCCGCCTGTTGAGAGAGCAAAAAGAAAATCTCCCTTCCGAACAAAGGAAGGCACATAAAATGAACAGTTTGGAGGGTCATCGACTGCATTTATAAGAATACCGAGATCTTCAGCTTCACGGAAAACATCGGCATTCACTGCTGAATCGTTTGTTGCAGAGAAAACAAGGAACGCGCCATTAAGATCATTCTTCTCATATTTTCTTTTAAGTAAAACAACCTTGTCGCTATACAGACCTGCAGCTTTAATTATCTCATCGTTAAATTCCGGCGATATAACCTTCAGCATCGCGCCGGCTTCAAGCAGATCCGAAACTTTACGCGCAGCGACCTCCCCTCCGCCAATTATAACAGCAGGTTTACTGTTCATATTCACCATTATCGGATAGAGTTTCATCAGCGGTTAATCTCTGCGGGCATAGGAAACTCCTCTCCATGGCCTTTAAGATACTCTAACTTATCTTTATCAAGTCCTATCTCTTCGTCCGAGAGATAACACGCAGGGTCCGGTGCCCATGGGTCATTATAGATTCTGTAACCGCGGACTCTCATTGAACCGGTACAGATTTCTTTATATTTACAAAGCCTGCATCTTCCTTTGATATGTTCAGCTTTATGTTTTAAACCGCGCATAATCGGATCAGATTCATCCATCCATATGTCGCCAAAATTTCTTTCGCGAATGTTCCCGAAACTGTAATCCTGCCAGAACTGGTCAGGATGCACATTTCCGAAAAAATCTATATTACCAATACCTACTCCTGATGAATTAGCAGCACCGCCGTTCCACTTCAGCAGAGAGTAGACATCCTCTGCCTCAGGCATATTCTTCTCTTTCATTTTGAGATATGTATAAACACCATCAACATGGTTATCAACCGTCAGTATGTTTATATCAAGTTTTCTGTCGAAATAATCCTTTGTCCTCTCCAGAATTATATCCATCGCGTTTCGTGATTCGGTATGAGTAAGATCATCTTTTGAAATCGCGCTCCCTCTCCCTGAGTATACGAGGTGATAAAAACACGCCCTGTTGATCTGTTCTTTTTCGATAAAATTAAATATTCCGTGAAGATCGAGGTAGTTTCTCTCTGTAAGAGTTAGCCTCAGCCCGACCCTCTGGTTGACAGCTCTGCAGTTGTCAAAACCTTTCATTGTTCTTGTGAAAGCGCCCTCTACGCCGCGGAACTTATCATTTATTTCTTCAAGCCCGTCAAGGCTGATCCCTACATAAACAACACCTGAGTCCTTAACTCTCTGTGCCGTCTCCCTGTCGATCAATGTGCCGTTTGTTGAGATTACAGGGCGGACATTTTTCTTTGCAGCGTATTCGAGTAAAGTAAAAAGATCTTTCCGCATAAACGGTTCTCCGCCGGAAAACAGGAGTGACGGAATTCCGAAATCTGAAAGCTCGTCAATCAGCTTAAACGCTTCTTCAGTGGAGAGCTCTCCTTCATACTTTAAGTTATCAGAATCGGTGTAGCAGTGGACACAATGGAGATTGCATGTACGGGTTGTGTTCCATACAACAATCGGTCTCCTGTCGCTCGCAAGTTTCTGTACCTTGTGAGGAGAGTTTCCGTGGCAGTCAGGCCCGGATTCTTTTCCGTATCTGAGTCCGTCGCCGGTTGATGATCCGCCGCAGTATAATTTGCCTATATCAATCATGATTTATCCTTTTCCATTCATTAAATTCTTCTGAAAAATACCTTACTCTTTTTTTCTTAAACTCCTTAAGTGAAGAGAGTGAAAGATAATCTTTTATTCCGCTTTTTTCTGAAAGCCTGTTTATAATATTCTGAAGCTCGTCATTTGATTTCGCATGAATCATCGCAAAAAGAGGATGCTCCCATCTCCCCGGGAAAACAGTTCTTAAATATAAATGAGATATTGATTTCTCATTTATAAATAATTCCATTGGCGTATGATCTGTTGTCTTCCAGGCCGTCATTGCATTTGCAGTATACCCGGCGCTACGGTGCTTAAGAACCGCGGCGTATCTTCTCATAATCCCCGAAGCACTGAAATCTGAAAAGTAAGAAAGAAGCTGTTTCTCTCCATGAATATATTTGCCGCTCTCGGCAATCTTTTTAAAAGGGCTCCTTTCTACCGGGAGATCATTCTGCAGAAGAAGAACCGCTTCTTTTGCAGTCTCATCGAGTTTCACGTATGCCGGCTGTTCAGATCCGCGCGCAGGAGTTACTTCACCGCTCTCTTCACCATCACCTATATTTAAAAACACACCGATTTTCAAAAGCTTTTCGTTTATCAGAACCAGAGAATCGAGAGCCCCGGATTTTGATGCCAGTATAGCAACGGTTTTGTAAAACTCATCCTCGTTTTCTTCAGCAAGAGTAAACCATATGTTATATCTATGATTTCTCAGGTAGTTATGGCTTACTCCAGGGTGCGAGCTTATTACCGCAGCAGCTGAATCTGTTTTATCTGCAGGTACTTCAAATGCCACAAGACTCAGATAGTATCCGAGTTTTTTCCCTTCGAAAATTCCCGATATATTCCGTATAACTTTATTTTCCTTCAGGCGTAATACTGTTTCAAGTACTTCATTTTCAGAAAGTCCGATCTCCTCAGCTATTGCAAGAAAAGGTTCACTAACTCCGGGAATACCCTTCTGCACCCTGTTAAGAACCAGCGCCTCGTTATCAGTGAATTCCATAGAGCTACCTTTTTACCGGTTCATACAGGCAATAAGGTTCCTCTTCCAGAAAATCGTTGCTGGCATAATGAGCCCTGGCACGGCATCCTCCGCACACACCCTTATACTCGCAGATTCCGCATTTACCTTTAAGTGTTTTAAAATCTCTCAGCGTCAGAAAAACCTCTGACTTCTCCCATATCTCATTGAATGGAGTTTCAAGAACATTCCCCGCTGAAACCGGAAGATAGCCGCAGGGCTGGACCTCTCCCCTGTGAGAGATAAAGCAGACACCTGTTCCGGCAAGGCAGCCTCTTGTCATTGCGGCCATACCGTCTGTCTCGAAAGAGAGTGTACGGCCCTCTTCCTTCGCCCTCTGCCTTATTATTCTGTAGTAGTGGGGAGCACATGTAGCTTTAAATTCTATATTCACTTCACGGGACCTGTCGTAGAACCAGTGAAGAACCTCTTCATATTTCGCGTCAGAGATCATGTCGCTCTCAGCAATTTCAATTCCGCAGCCCACAGGTACAAGCATAAATATATGAAGTGCCGATGCCTTTTCTCTCAGCGCAAGAGCGAGTATTTCATCTATCTGATCAACATTTCTCTTTGTAATCGTAGTATTAAACTGGAACTCAACTCCGGCATCCCTGAGCAGCCTTGCACCATTCAGTGCGCCGTCAAAAGCGCCGGCAACGCCGCGGAAGCTGTCATGCATTTCAGCATTGATTCCATCTATCGATATACTTACTCTGGCTATACCCGCATTTTTTATTTTCTCCGCAGCCGCTTTATCAATCAGTGTCCCGTTTGTAGCAAGAGCTGTCCTCAAACCTTTTCCTGTTGCGTACTGTGCGATTTCAAATATATCTTTTCTGTATAACGGCTCTCCACCTGTAAGAACAAGTATCGGAGAGTAGTTTGAAGATATATTATCAAGAATCCCTTTTATCTGATCAAGCCCGAGTTCACCTGTATAATTATTATCTTCAGCCTCTGCACGGCAGTGCGCGCATTTTAAATTGCAGCTTTTAGTAAGTTCCCAGAATATAAGCCTGGGAGTATTTTTATTCATCATTTAGTAAAAAGGTCCTCCAGAAATTTTGTGTGCTTTTTCAATGACTCATCTGATTCAGGTTCTTCACAGGAACTTCTCTGTTTTTTCAGGTTAATAATCGGATTGTGAAGAGTCTTGTTCATTATCTGGCATGTAATCTCTTCAACAAGTTTGAAATCCTCTTCGGATAAATGTTTCATTTTTCTGTTTCTGTATTTGTTAAGTTCATTATCTCTTATTTCATTAAACTTATTTTTTATTACTGTAATAGTCGGGGTAATGGAGAGTTCATCATACCAGTTAACAAATTCTTCGACATCCTCCTGTATAATTGAATTTGCTTTTTCAAGTTCCTGCATTCTTCCCCTCATATTGTTTTCTGCAATATCTTTCAGATTATCAACATTGTAGAGATAAACATTTTCGGTTTCAGTAACGGAAGGATCAATATTCCTGGGAACTGCAATATCTATAAGAAAAATAGGTTTGCTCCCTCTTTCAAACATTATATTTTTAATATCAGCAGATGTAATAACATGGTGAGGAGCAGTTACAGAAGTGATTACAATATCAACATCAGCCAGCGCCTGATCGATTTTATTTATGTTTATAATCTCAGCTTTATAATCTATATCACGGCATATCCGCTCGGCATTTTCTGTTGTTCTGTTTGCCAGGATTATTTTGTGAAGATTCTCCTTCACCAGATATTTGAGTATAAGTTCACCCATCTCACCGGCACCGATGAGAAGTGCGCTTCTTGAAGATAAATCAGAAAAAATATGTTTTGCCTGTTCAACTGCTATTGATGCTATTGAGAGCGGATTTCTGGAAATTTCTGTTTCGTTGCGTACTCTTTTTGATGTGGTAAATGCCCTGTGGAAAAGCCTGTTCAGAATAGTACCTGTTGTACCGCACTCCACGGCTTTTCTGTAAGATTCCTTCATCTGCCCTGTAATCTCATTTTCACCTATAACCATTGAGTCAAGTGAGGAGGCAACCGAGAGAAGATGTTTCACCGCGTCAAGCCCGTATCTTGAATAGACAGAGCTCATAAACTGCTCATGAGGAAGTTTAGTATAATACTCCATAAGTCTCTTTATCGTTTCAACTGCTGATTCGCTATCCTCAGCTGTCATGTATATTTCAACTCTGTTGCACGTTGAAACATAAACTGATTCCTCAACTCCTGCTTCAGATAATCTCTCATAAAACGCTGAAAGCTGTGACTGCGGAAGTGAAAACAGTTCCCGCGTCTCAACCGGAGCAGTCTTATGACTCAATCCAAGTACTATCAGATTACCAAAGTTCAAAGCTGACTTATTTTCATTATTCATACATTTTATACCGGGACTTGATTTTTTTATTATTATAACATAAACTGCTCATTTCGGCTTCGCTCAATGAGCTGGTGTACCTGATCCAGCTATTTTTCAACACACGCTTTCTGAGCTGCAAAATTACTCATTCCGCGTGAAAAAAACCATCTTTCATTTTCTGATAAAATAAGCATTAATAACCGCACCGTCATCAAACTCTGCTGATATTAATTTCTATTCCAGACTTTTTTTTCTGATTATTTTACCCGTAATAAAAAAGACAAGCACAATTAATGAGAGAATTAAAAGTGAAACAGCTGCCCAGAAAAGTGAATGCCCGGAAAAAAGCTGAAAAAACAGTACCGAAACAATCCAGGCCAGTAAAGTCATATAAATTACCTGTGCAGAGGCAATAAAAAGCCCTGATTCCCTATATACGGCACTTACGGTTGCAATACATGGAAAATATATCAAAATAAACAGCAGATAAGCATACGCGCTGAAACTATTGCCGAAATTTCCCCTCATTTTATCAAACATTCCGCTCTTATTATATTCTGACTGCTGGACAACCTCGGTATTGTCAATTCCCAGCGGATCTCCAAGCCCCCTGAATGATTTTTTCAGATTTACCGGAACCGACGAAAATCCGGCTTTGATTTTATTCCCGATACTCTCTCTCCCCACTCCCGCATTTGCAGATTCATCTATCTGGGTATAAAGGGAATTAAGCGTGCCGACAATTGCCTCTTTAGCAAAAGGCCCGGAAAAAATAGCGACCGAAGCGGGCCAGTTTTCACCTGTTATCCCCATAGGCCCGAAAACCGGAGTAATCGATTTGCCAAGATTTGTAAGCATTGACTTCTCGGTATTCTGATTCTCAAATGTACCATCAACACCAAGTGAATTAAAAAAAGATAAAATCATGACAGCACCTACTATAACTTTACCCGCACTGAAAAGAAAAAGTTTAAGCCTGATCCAGGTGTGTAGAATAATATGTTTAAACCTGGGCAAATTATATATCGGAAGCTCCATTACAAAGAAGGAAGGCTCTCCGGGGAATATTGTTTTTTTCATTAAAATTCCGGTTAACACGGCTAATATTATTCCAGCCATGTATAGAGAAAGAACAATTATGCCTGAATTATTCTGAAAAAAAGCAGCTGTAAAAAGGACATATACCGAAAGCCTTGCGCCGCATGTCATAAATGGTGTTATGAAAACAGTTATGATTCTGTCCTTTTTCTCTTCAAGAGTTCTCGCGGCCATTACAGCCGGGACTGAGCAGCCGAAACCGATCATCAGAGGAACAAAAGATTTTCCCGGAAGGCCTATAACTCTCATAATCCTGTCCATAACAAATGCAGCTCTTGCCATATATCCCGAGTCTTCAAGAATGGCCAGCATAAAGAACATGGAAAAAATTATCGGGATAAAAGACGATACAGCCTGTATCCCGGCACCTGCACCATTTGCAATTACAGTTATCAGCCAGGCGGGAGCATTAAAATAAACAAGAATATTTCTTGTCCCGTCTACAAAAAGAGCTCCTGAAACTGTATCAAAAAACTCAATCAGTGCACCGCCGATAAAGAGAGTAATCCAGAAAACAAAATACATTGTTGCAAGAAAAACAGGAACTGCAACTATTCTGTTTAAAACAATTCTATCAATAATATCTGTAATCTCTTTTCTGTCTGATTTTTTAACTACAACCTTCCGGACTACTCCCTGAATGAAACCATACCTGTAGTCAGCGACCAGAATATCCGCCGATTCATGGAGCAGAGTTTCAACATTAGAAATCCTTAAGTTAATCTCATCCTCTGTGAGGGATGTTCTGCTCAGTACCATTTCTTTAATGAGAGGGTCCTTCTCAAGCAGTTTGAGAGATATCCACCGTTCATCAGCCTTAATCTCACGGGAAAGATCTTTCAGTTTATCACTCCATAACCTGACGATCTCTTCAATCTCATTCGGGTATTCAACTTTTCGTGATGTATCTTTAACTTTTCCAATTAATCCGGAAAGCCTGTTTTTCAGCATTACTGTATTATTTTTATGGATAGCGGTCGATTCGATTACGCAGCATCCCAGCTGTGCGGAGAGTATTGATGTATCAATTATTTTATTCTGCTTTTCAGCCATATCCATTCTGTTAAGAATTATAATCATCGGTATTTTAAGTTCAATCAGCTGAGTGGTCAGGTAGAGGTTCCGTTCGATATTTGCCGCATCGAGAATATTAATAACAAGATCCGCTTCTCTTGATAATAAATAATCTCTTGAAACTCTTTCATCTTCTGAAAACGCGGAGAGGGAGTATATACCGGGGAGATCAACTATTCTGAATTCACTCCCGTTGTAATTCATTACCCCTTCAATTTTTTCAACTGTAACGCCAGGCCAGTTGCCTATTTTCTGATTACTTCCGGTCAGTGCATTGAAAATGGTAGTTTTACCGCAGTTAGGATTTCCTGTTATTGCTATGGTTGGATGATGCATAGTTTACTACTTCTTAAAGGCTGTCATTATTCAGGACAAAACCGGAGAAATTAAAATTTTTGAAGCCATACCGTTACCAATAACAATTCTGGTATCATTAATTTTGACTATAACCGGGCCTTTTTTTCGAACAGAAAGAATTTCGATATCTTTTCCCGGAAGCAGACCCATACTCAAAAGCTTATCCCTGAGTTTTTCTCCCCCGGAAATGTTATTTATTCTTACAATAGAACCCGCAGAAAAATCTGTAAGTTTTAGAATTGTTTCAGAATTCAAATGATTCATACTCTACCCTGGTAAATAGCCTTATAAAACCTTATTAGTCGCAACTAATTTATAATTTAATTGAATATTATATAATGTCAAGATTTTTTAGAAAAATAATAGCAGCTGCCTATAAATCCGTTATAAATGCATATCCATTGAACCATGACGCGGCGGATATCTTAATTAAACATGATTTTTGAGTGTAACAGATAATAAGTCATTCAATCTAACGAAAAATTTATCAGCAGAACAAACCCATATATCAGGAAATAAAACAAATCTGTTTTTTTTGTTCAATCTGAATAAAAAATATTTTCTACTTGAATATTTAAACATCAGGATATTATTTTATCATTACATTATTTAAATAAAGCGGTTTTTAAAAGTGAATAATATTTTATCGGCAGGATGTCATAAAGTATACTTCCAGTTCACTACTGCTTTACTGTAAGTACCATTTATTTATAAAAATTGAGGCTTTTGATGGCAAAATGTATAATTGTTGATGATTCAAAATTTATGAGAAAAATTATTTCCGATATCCTTGTAAATGGAGGCCATACCATAGCCGGAGAAGCTGACAACGGCCAGGGAGGAGTTGACCTCTACGAACAAATGAGGCCGGACTTTCTGACAATGGATATAACTATGGGCGGGAAAGATGGAATCAATGCCGTGAAGGAAATTAAAAAGAAATTTCCGGATTCAAAGATAATAGTTGTATCTGCACTTAATGAAAATACAATACGAATGAATGATGAAAATGTTAATGCCGATGCTTTTTTAACCAAGCCATTTAATAAAGAAGAGCTGCTCACTCTTGTTGATAAAATTTTATCTTAGTGTCACATAATGCCTGAAGATTTTATAAAACTTTACACAGTAAACGCCGCTCCTGATTGTGCTTATTTCTTAAGCAGCGGGAGCGTTTATCTTTATGCGTCGAATATGGATAAGTATGCAATAAAAGGCCAGAACCTTATAGTCGGTTCAACCGAAATAATAATGAACCACCTGCTTGACCAGAAAACTGCAAGAATTGAAACAGCTATAACATCCAAAGACTCTTCAGTAAAAAAAATTCCAGCCGAAAAATTTCTAAAAGGAATGGAAAATTTTTCATTCCTCATCAATGCCTCCATAGTCCTTGCAAAACAGGTTTTACTGACAAACAAAATTATAAATAAAAGTATTGATTCACTCGAAGGGAAGGAAAAAGAACTTCGCGAACTGTCTATAAAGTTTTATAAAGCAGTATTTAAACTCAGCCAGGAGTATGACAAAAGAAGGCTCCCGTGGATGAATGAAGTTTTAAAAAAATATCTCACTTCACTTAATTATAAAAGAGGTGAAGCTTTCTGCAGGTCACAGGATTCCATAACAATAGAATCATCAAATCAGTTATCCGACAAATTGATCGAATTCCCGCGCGGATCAATTATATGTGAAGAGAATACTGCAGGTGAAGAGATGTATATACTTCAGACAGGGGCTATTGATGTTGAAATCGGCGGTAACAGAGTAGCTACAATTGATAAAAAAGGAACTGTAATTGGCGAGATGGCTCTGCTGCTCAACGAAAAAAGAACAGCAACGTTAAGAGCTAAAAATAATGCAGTTATTACAGTGATCAAAAAGAAGGAATTGAAGGAGATTTGTGAAAAACAGGGTGACCTGCTTAAAAATGTCACTTTCTCTCTGGCCCAGAAGCATTATTACAACATAATAAAAATTAATACCGTAAATAAATCTCTCATCAATCAGACCCTTGATAATAGTGGAGGCGAAGATAAAACAATAAGCCAGGTTGAAAGATTAAAATCAGATCTGGCTAAATTAAAAAATGAACTCGGTGAAATCCTTTATAAAAAAGACGCTGAGTTTCTTAAACCGATTATCGATGAACTGCAATAGAATAATAACACATGCTTCCGTTAAGAACTTTTAAGCGTCTTCAGCCAGTTAAGCTCAGCTTTTAAATGGTGTTCAAGGTATGATAGTATATGCCTGTATGAATTATCATCTGCGTCTTTTTCAATTTTTTCCTTAATACTATCAATTTTTTCTTTAATGAGAGAAGTTCTCTCTTCAAGAAACTGCTCTTTCTGTTCTTCAGCAAGATTATCAAAAAACATAAGAACGATATCAACATCAAAATGAATAAAGTTTGTATCAAAATACTGTTTTAAAAGTTTTTTGAAATGTTTTTTCCCGGCAGGAAGAATCTCATATACATATCGTTCCGGATTACCGCTTTCCTTTTCAGTTCCAACTCTTTTGACCCAGCCGTTTTCTACAGATTTTTTTATCGCATAATAAATCGAGCCGAATTTTATATCTACATAATCTTCGAGCCTCTCAACTATCTTCTTTTTTATCTCATAGCCGTAAAGATTCCCCTCCATAAGAAGACCAAGAATTGTTATTTCGATTTTCATTCCAACACTCCTGCAATTTATATGACTTTTAGTCTGTAAAACCAGTTTACTAATAATAATATTATTATAAAAAAAATTAAACATTTTTAATAAAATAATTAAAATTCAGGTTAAAAAAATAAAAAAATATATTATTTTTTATACACTATAACGTTATTATTTAAATTTTACACTAAATGGAGCAAAAAGCAATAATATTATTAAAATTAATGAAAAAAAATATACATTTTTACACATTTTTTTTTAAATAACTGATCTATGCGGGATTTTTAAATGACTTCTCCCTGAAAATGTGTTCGCCTAACGTCAAACGGGATTTGTCTTAATAAACCGGTCATTGGCCTGTTCAAGTTCGATTGTTGATACTATTCTTCAGCTGATAATTCTCCGCATCATATTACGTTTAATACGCCAGGGATTGACAAAAATGAAATCCCCTGCTTAATATACAATTATCAGATACTCTTAACACAGGGAAAAAGGAATTTTTATGAATCCGGATAAAACATTAAAAAAGCTTAACTCGGGTGAGGAAGTAAAAATCGTAGCTCTGGGTGATTCATTAACTTACGGGTGGATGGTTGAACACGGGTTCCTGCATTACCTGACGGCAATGCTGAAAAAAAAATATCCTGATTCTAAATTTGTAATATTAAACCGGGGAATTCCCGGGGATACCGCAAAAGACGGACTAAGAAGAGTGGAGAGTGATGTTATAAGGCTATCACCAGATCTTGTATTAATTCAATTTGCACTCAACGATGCTTATACCGGTTTCACTGCGGAGGATTTCCGGAAAAATATTGAATCAATAATTTTAAAAATTAAAGAAAAAACTGATCCCGAAATAATACTATTAACTTCTGTTGCTTTATTAAATCCTGATGAAAACAGAATCGCCCGGGAATTTTACAGAAAGATAGATGAATGCGGAACCAGGCATAACCTGCCGGTGGTACATGTTAATGAATACTGGGAGAAAAAAATAGCTTCCGGCATAAAGCATTCACAATTAGTTCAATCTGACGGGATACATCCCACAGAAAGAGGTTATGAACTTATGGCGGAAGCTATTTTTGAAATATTCTGATTAATCTATTTCACAAGCTCATCGAGCTTTTTCTTCAGATCATTATTTACATTAATAAATTCAATTCCCATTCCGGCTTTTTCAGTATCAGATTCCTCTGATCTTACCCATTTGACAACACCCTTAATCTCCACCTCTCCATGGCCCGGCATATGGATTGACATATTAACTTCAGAACCATTGCTGAGAGGTTCCGGCGTAGAAATAAAAATTCCGCCTTTACTTAAATCTACAGCTGAACTGAAAGAAACATGTTCATCAGCATAAACCTCGGACTTAACGCCTTTTTTTATTCTTTCACTTTTTCTTTTATCCGGCATATAATTACCCCTTAAATTTTTCTGATTCCGGAAAATAATCTCTTCATCAGCTTATTAAACATATTGTCTTTTACAACAATTTTCTGTTCATTATGAATGATCGTTTAATACAGTTTTAAAATATACATATTGACAAAATTTACAATCTTTTTTTTATACTGGAGGTTACTTATTATGAATATAACTGTCTTACAAACTAATCGCACGTTAATTATTCCATTTAAACGGATGAATGATTATACACGTATTATTAAATCCAGAAACAGATACAGTATAACTAAATGATGAATACTCAAACAGTGAAAGTTTTCTTTCTTAATAAAAAAGTTCTCTTCCCTCATTGTACCACCAATGTGAGTCTTCGACATTCCGCGTTTTCAGAAAGCCTTAAAAAGGGTGATAAAATCATTGCATTCCCCATTCGGAACCTTTTTGACATACTCCTTATAAAAAACAGAATCTCAACGATAGCTGAAATTGTTGATCTGGAAGCAGGCCGGGAGAGAATAATCCTCCACCTTAAAGGGATAACAAGAGTATATGTAAAAAAAATAAAAGGGATTCACGAAGCTTCTTATGAAATCATCAGCTCTGAACTGAATATTTCAGATCCGGAGTTATTAAAAGAGCTGAGAAAAAAAGCTCAGGAACTTGTATTTCTTATCAATGTTGAAGAATCCGACAGACTTATTGAGTTAATGAATTTTCTATTTGAGCTTGGCCAGATAACTGATTTCATTGCAAACTATTTTGTACTTGATTATAAACTGAGAATTGAGCTTCTAAATAATACTGACATAAAAAAACGAAGCATCAGGCTTTTAACAAAACTGAACCAGCTGATAAAAAAAATGGAGTAACCGTAAAGAAAAATGAAAAAAGATTTAAGAGATAGAGATGTTTATTACTCGATAGAATGGTCACGCCTTTTTGAATATGATAAATATGAAGCAAGAAGGGTACTGCCGGAACTACCGGGGATTATCTGGATACAAAACAGAATAAATAAAAAAATACAGACAACACTCTTTTACGCATGCTGGCGTGACGGACTAAGAGTGGGCCTTGCTAAACTTATGGATGATCTTGTACTGAAGCACAACGACCTCAGGGAAAAACTTCTTGAACATGACCTGTTTTTTCAATACAGTGTCATAGATACAAGTCCGCTTGATATTCAGGATATTATGTTCTGGCTGATTAAAGAACATAAACCTTCGCTTAATGACAGCAAAGGTTTTAATGATTCAAAACGTTACATGAATATTTTTGTAAAAGAAATAGAGGATACTTCAGGAACGATTTATAAGAAATAACAGTTCCCGCATTAACTTAACTTTTGCGGAGTATAAGTGGCAGCCGCCGCTTATAAAAAATCCCGCAGAGTAACCTAGGAAGCCGCCTCTCTATACATTGAAATATCATCAAGTGTATATATATGACTTACTTTCTGCTTAATATAAAAAAATTCCAGTATATACTTAAATCTCGCGCAGGCATCAAGCGGAAGCGAGAGTGTAATATCTGACTGAGGTGAGAACTGCTGTATCATCTTGACATTGAGTGATTTTTTATCGGCATTATAAATGAATATATCTTTCTGGAAAAGTTTAAATGTATCATAGACCGACCGGATTATCGATTCCGATTCAACAAGATTTGCAATATATAAATTCGTATCCGAATCATGGATATTTCTGGCAAAAAATTTCAGTATTCTGAGTACTATCTCAGGATATAGATGCTCGTTTATAAGGCTTTTAATTCTGGATTCAAGTTCTTTATCATGCATTCTTTTTGTGGGGTATGCCATATGTATTACGTGAAATGAACCGGTCTGAATTTTAAAAAATGTAAAATCGAGCAGACGGTCAATAGCATCCTTTCTCATGAAGTGCTGTTCAACGAATGTTGATTCAACAAGCTTTTCCGCTACGTCTTCAAGTTTTTCATTCTTTATGATTTTTTCAAAATTTATAAGTTGGCTTTT
Organism: Spirochaetota bacterium; assembly: GCA_035403545.1. Classification (GTDB taxonomy): domain Bacteria; phylum Spirochaetota; class UBA4802; order UBA4802; family UBA5550; genus WRGT01. The sequence goes on along the minus strand of DAONFJ010000035.1, from coordinate 4,012 downwards.
TTCAGGGTTAATACTTTCAAGCGAGTCTAACTTATATGATTTTCTTTCCACATGTCCTCCGTGACATTCAGCTATTATAAATAACTGACCTTCTTCTTATTGTCATTGCGGTTTTGCATCATCCAAACCTGCAAATACCGGAATCTCCTCCGTTAATCAGTTGTATGAGATTCCGGCACTCCGCTATGTTACGGCCGGAATGACAAAGAGTAATCTTCAGCCGGCACAGGGAAACTTTATACATCAGGGTAATGTTCACCCGCATCATAATTCAGCTTATATACTAAAAAGTTGTTTTAAATCCTAACAGAACTTCCTTTTTAAAATCACTATTTTTATTGTATTCATCAGCACTTTTTACTGAACCGACTATTGAATAATTATAAAATGAAAATTCAATGACTGAGAAAAATATCATCTGAAACTGATTCTTCTTTTTATATCCGTCATAAATTCCGTAAATCAGCGCCCCGTTTGTAAGAAGTGAAAAAATTCCAAGCATATATTTTTCAGTATAAAAATATCCCGATCCCGGAATTAAAGCTGATGATAATCCTGCAGCTAATAAGCTTTTCTCCGGCCTCTGCCTAACTTCCGCTACCATAACTGACAGCTCTTCCGCTTTTTTCCGCAGCTTCCCGTCCGGAAAAATTTTCTTATATTCCAGCAGTTTATTTTCCGCTTCATTATAATTTTCGGCAAGTACATAGACAAGTGATAAGTTAATTAATACATCTTCCTGAAATATTCCATTATTATAAACATAATTATATTCCTGAAAATTCTTAGCCGCGTAATAGTATGAACCGGCATCAAGCCTGATGAGACCTGAATAAAAAAGAGCCGTTTCCCCCTCTTCTATATTTGTAAATTTATTATAACATTCAGTCAATGTATTCAGCGCCTTTGTTTTATCCCCGCCTTTATAATATGATTTTCCCATTATAAGCATACTCCGGGGAAACAATGTTCCCTGTGGATACAACACCTGGTATCTCATGGACTCTGTTATTGAATTATAATATTCTTTATTATTATAATGATACTCTGCGAGATCTATTATTCCTTTACCGGATGAGAAGCATGGGAGAGTTAAAAAGAAAAAACTTACAGTTATTAAAAATTTTTTCAATTGAATACTCTCTCTATATCAATGTAATCACCGGGATTGTACGAACCATATTGTGAAATTATACTATTATGCCTGCTGCGCATCACCGCTTCATTACCGGTTTCTGCCGAATTATATGCGCCATAAATATTGCCCCCGTAGAACAATCCGGAGAAAAAGAATAGAGTATAAGAAACATTCTTTCTGCCGTTCTCTTTCATATAAACACCACCGGCTGCAGTTGCAGCAACTGACAACAGAGATATTAATCCCTCGGCAGGGTAGCCCGCATAACACTGCCCGAGACCCGGAACAACCGCCGACATCATTGCTGCATAAGTTGGAGATTTTAACCCGTCTTTTTTATATAGCTGAAGCTCATCCCTCAACTTTGTGAAATTATACGTATCTTCTAAAAAAATTTTCGAATCAGTAATTTCCGTATCGATCATCTCCGTTTCACCTGAAAGAACCAGAGGTTCAATTCTCCGGAGAAACATTGTAAAAACATATTTATCAGGAAGAGCCCCGTATTCCCGGCTCTTCAGAATTTTATAACTCTCGTGGTACATACCTTTTTTTAAAAATGAGCCTGACAGTAGAAGAAGCGACTGGAACTGCATTTCATCCGACGATAAATCTTCAGCGTAATTATTTATAACAGTTGCATACTGCCCCGCGAGATAATAATTTGAGTAAATAAAATATTCTTTTGCCGGAGTTTTTTCTCTGAACTGAAATTTTTCTGTTTCAGCAATGCAGTCAAAGTATCTTCTCCCTTCGTAGAGTTCCCTTATAAATTTAATTTCTTTTTCCCTGAATGTATCGTCATCATCGGCTGATGAATTAACTGCGATAAAAAGAAGTATAAGCATAAAACAGAATTTTTTCATTTACCGAACACCTTGTCCGGAACCGGATCTTTCTCAGGCGGATAAAACGGATTGCATCTCAGGAGCCGCTCTCCCGCCAAAACTGCTCCGAGAAATGCGCCATGCTTTACCACAGCCTGTTTCCCGTAAGCACTGCATGTCGGTACATGTCTGCAGTTCGGCCCGTCCTGAGGAGAAATTACGATCTGAAAAAATCTTATGAGAAAAAATGCCCCTCCCTGCGCGCCGTTGAAAACAGCGGAATTTTTATTTTCACCTTCATGATTGTTATAAAGAGAATCACCGGAATTAATATCTGAATTCCACGGAGTGAACTCTCCATATAAAGCTGTCATGGAATAAATTATAAAAAAAATAATCAGACACTTTTTCATTAACGTCATCTCACTCTGCTGATTTTAATTATCGTCTGATTCGAAATAAACATATAAAAATCTGTTACAATAAAATTCATCAACCATATTGATCTTATGTTCATAATTATTTTCCCATGATTAATTTACGTCAAACAATTATTCCGCCCCCCGGTGTAAAAACACGAGGCAAAGGCTCTAATTCGATGAAAAATACTTGCTATTTTTAATTGCGGAATACACCATTGCTGATTCTGAATATTCGAATAAATATTGCTGCTGATAGCAATAACTACCTACCTTTGAGTGAGGATTTTTTTAAAATGAATCAGGAAAAAAAACTGGAAAAAATTCTGGAGTGCGCCCTCTCTGAAGAACTGGACGAATACCAACAACTCCTGAAAGTGATGAAGAAGAAACTTCCATTCTTCGGCGGAACCAAGAGGATAGCCGCTGCCCTGCTTAAAGAGCTTCTCGGAGACATCTCGAGACTCGACATCAACGCTGCCCGGCTCCTTAACAAAACTGAATCCGGCAAAATTATTTTTGAAGACATTAAAGATGGACGTGCCCGTTTATTTATTAATGTAGGAAAAAACCAGAACATTTCAACAGGTGATCTGATCCGTGAAGTTGTAAAGAGATCCGGAATTGACGGTAAAACTATCGGCAAAATTGACATTCATTCAACCTATGCCTTTTTTGAAATTCCCGAGCAGTTTGCAGAACTTGTTCTTCACTCATTTGAAAGCGCAAGAATAAGAGGAATCCCTGTAGTAGTTGAACCTGCCAAGAGAAAATTAAAAACCAGATGAATTCTGAATCCAGCAACTGCCCCATCTGCAGAATATCTTCAGACTTACATGTAAGTAATAATCTTTATAAATGCAGAAGATGCAGTTTAATTTTTAATGCTGATTGTAAATCCCTGTCTTACGACAGGGATTATTTTATATCCGAATACCAGGGACAGTATGGTAAAACATACCTGGAGGATTTTGATAACATATACAGGCTTTCAGGAATGCGCCTTGAAAAAATTCTGAAGCTTTTGGAAACAGGCAAGAGTGACCTGTCAGTACTGGACATCGGAAGTGCAGCGGGATTTTTTCTTAAAGCCGCGAAGGATAAAGGAATAAAAAAACTCAAAGGAATTGAGATATCAAACTTTGCCTCTGATTACTGCAGAAAAACTTTTTCTATTGAAGTAATTGAATCTTCATTCGAATCCGCAGAGTTAAACGAAAAATTTGATATTATCACTTCATGGTTTTTTATTGAACACCTGATAGATCCGTTAAATGCGATGAAGAGAATTTATCAGATGCTGAATGACGGCGGAGTATTTGCCCTTGCAGTTCCCTCCTGTTTCGGACCGATGTTTTACTTCGACAAAGATGAATGGATTAAAACACATCCGAAAGATCACAGGATAGACCTCTCCCCGAAGGGATCAAAAAAAATTCTCAAAGATATCGGTTTTAAGAAAGTGAAAATTATAAAATGCGGCTATCATCCGGAGAGAGTTGTGAACAGGAAAAATTTTTTCTTTAAACCGTTTGAATTTTTTTACAGATTGTATTCCTCTATTACAGGATTTTCTGATACTATTGAAATTTATGCGATGAAATAAAACTCTCTGATGTTTAACTCCA
>DAONFJ010000034.1:4020-31871 GCA_035403545.1 Spirochaetota bacterium | reverse complement strand
AAAGAAGCTCTTAAAGAGAAGATTACATATCATGATTCATGCTTCCTCGGAAGATACAATGAAATCTATGATGAACCAAGAAGTGTTCTAAAAGCAATACCTGGTACTGAATATGTTGAAATGAGCAGAAATCATGACACAAGTTTCTGCTGTGGAGCGGGTGGAGCAAGAATGTTCATAGAAGAACATCTTGGAACACGTATCAACCAGTTCAGGACAAAAGACGCTCATTCAAGCGGCGCTACAAAGATTTGTACTGCGTGTCCATTCTGTCTCACAATGCTTTCAGATGGAGCAACTGAACTTGAAATAGAGAATCTTACAACTTTTGACATTGCTGAGTACGTATACAATTCAATGGAAAAATAACAGTTTATATCGCTTTTAACGGCGAAAAATTTTTTAAAAGGCTCACCTCCGGGTGGGCCTTTTTTTGTATACTCCGTTTTCAAAGTGATTGCCGGATTATCCTGCATTATCAGATATAACCTGTTTTTCAGTTATTCCCGCGATGTTCATGGACTAGCTTTAAAACAAAATTTTTTTACACCAGTTCAGTTATTATAAATTCCTGCGGTAATCTCGATTTTGGCAGTTTTCTGTTATAATCGGTTTCGGCATGCCGGCCGAGTGCAACTATAACTGATGCTGTGAGGCCTTTTTCCCTGAGATTCAGCTCCCGGCTCATAATGACCGGATCAAAGCCCTCCATCGGGCAGGCATCAATTCCAAGCATTCCGGCACCGAGAAGCAGTGTCCCGAGCGCTATATAAGTCTGTTTTTCTATCCAGTGCTGAACGTCCTTTAATTCAAAACGGTGCATATCGGTATAGAATAAACGGGTACCTCTCTGAAGCTTTTTAGAATCAGCACCGGTAAACCGTCCGTTATGCTCCTCGTTTTCAAGGAGAGACTCAAGGTAGGCATCATCAATATAAGAACGCGAACAGAATAAAATTACATGAGATGCGTTTGTAATTTTCGGGACGTTTACTTCGTAACGGCCTGCTGCGGCCTTTGCTATGCGCTCCTTCCCCTCTTTTGTTCCTGTGATGAAGAAGTGCCATGGCTGTGAGTTTGTAGATGAGGGGCAGTACTGCAGCAGAGTTTTAATCTCCTCCAGTTGATCAGCGGTCAGGCTGAATGAGGGATCAAATGCTTTCGTAGTATAACGTTCTTTTACCAGTTCGGAAAGTTTCATATTGTTCACCTTGCTGTTAAATAAGATATGTTCTGATAATATATTGATATCCAGTGGAAGTTGCAAGTTCTAAATTATACGGCAGGCGTATTACGCTTTGACCTTAAAAGCTTCAGATATTTTTAAATAATATTTAATTTCAAATCCTTCTTATTTCATCGGTGATACCGTATGTATGCTGTTCCCGAAGGTGTTTATCCGGTTTTAGTATCAGCAGAATATCCGGTGTGATTTTCTGTGTTTACTAAAATTGTTTCCGGATTAGCCAGGCAGTTGGAGATAGATAAAATCAGGAAGCACCGCAGGCCGCAGTGCTTCCTGGATATTATCTATATACTGAAAGTGTATGTTGCGGCAGCAGTAATTCCGTAGAAGGCGTGATCTGACTCAGTACCATTATCTTCATCAGGAATCCATTTAAAATACTGGTACCTTCCCCCGATGCTGAGAGTAACTGATGCAGATGCAATGTAATAAGCGATTGATGCTGTTGTATTATAACCGTAACTGTTTGCATCAGTATCTTCTGACATCGTATTCTTTGATGTACCCCAGAGATACATTCCTGAACCATTTACAAGCAGATAGATGTTTTCTACTATCGGGAGAACCAGGCTTAATCCTGCAGCAGGACCGTAAGCTATATTTTCAACTGTATACGGATCTACTCCGTATGTTGAGTTGCCATCCCCTTTTATTTCGTAACCCATATACTTTAACCCTGCAAACAGTTTGAAATATCCGTTAAGCCTGTAGCTTATAGAGGTATCTGAATCATATCTTTTGGTATTTGTGGGCATTTTAGTGCTGACTCCAGTTATCGTCTGGTCTCCTTCAAACTCTCCATAAAGGAAAATCATGTTAAGGCCGAAGTCATCGTTGATTTTGACCGCCAGCGCAGGGCCGTAAAGGAATGCATTATCCATACTAAATTCAGTAGTATCCATTTTTGCATCCATATCCCACCATGAATACCAGGTAGCTGCACCGACAGTAATATCCATAGCTTTTAATGGTATTGATACCGTTAGTAATGTGACAGCAGCTAAAAAAAGTACCAACTTTTTCATTATAACAACCTCTTTAATATTTTTTATATTCAAATTATTTATTATTTGTTTCATTTTGTCAATCTTCTACCAGAATGAAACCTGCATAATTTTATGAAAAATTTTAAAAAAATGTCTGTGGGACCTTCAGGGAAAAGTCTCATTCTTTAATATACAAAAGAGGAGGATTCGGATTTAATTCCTTCTTCTATAATTAATTCCTGATATTTTTATGGGAAAAAACAGTGATTATGTCGATAATTATATGAGAAAAGAAAATCCTGTATGAAACTGGTTATATAAGGAATGAGAAGAATTTACTATATTTTAACATCACTGGTATGTGCTGTCGTTCTGCTGTCAAACAACTCGGACTGCAGGGAAACTAATGGATTCAGCGTATATCTTCATCTTGAAAAGCAGAAATTTCACAACAGTGAAGATATCATGCTTCACATACAGATCAAGAATGTAACTGACGATGAAATCTCCTTTTTTATATATGATTCACCGAAGCGGTCCGATCTTTTTGACAAAGCACGCGGTGATAATGCCGATTATACTACATTTAAGCCTGTAGCATTTGATATGAAGGGGAGAAATGCGGAACTTATAGTTCCATATATAATTACTCAGAAAGAGAGTAAGGAAACGATTTCCTGGATGAAGAGACGTGAGATAAAACTCGGTGCGGGCGAAACTTTCATGCACACGCAGAATCTGAAAAGAATATATAATTTCGAGCCTGATAAAAATTACAGATTAAGGCTGCATTTTTTCCCTTTTATCGGTGATGCAGCTGATGAAAATAAAGTTATTGTAAGCAGTAACGAGTTATCGTTTAAGGTTATTAATGATAAAGCATATATGCCGTTTCAGCCAAAAGATCCCGGGGGAGTAAGACTTACTCCATCTGAAGTTGTACTGCTTGTGTTAAATGCTGAAAAGGAGAATCAGTGGGAGAGGTCGCTTAAATATCTTGATATAGACAAGTATATTCACTCATATCCCGATTTTTCCAGAAGATATGACCTGGCTGATGATTATGATAAAAAAATTATTGAAAAAGATTTTATAAGATTTCTTGTTACTAAAAAAAATGATTATCTTACGGATTATAAAATACTGGGTGAAGAGATTGATAATACAGGACTTGTTTCATATGTAACAGTGGATGCTGCAAGGAACAGTATGATCAGAACGCAGAGAATGAAGTATGTTTACAGACTTGAGAAGAACAGTGAGACCGATTATCTATGGCTTGTTTCAGGATTAGAGGCTAGTATTACGAAGGGTGGAAAAAGATGACAGAAATATTATCGCAGGATGAGATAGATGCCCTGTTGACCGCCATATCCACAGGCGAGGTGGATACGACAGACTACACGGCAGTCAAAGAGCAGAAAAAAGTCAAAATATACGACTTCCGGAGACCGGACAAGTTCTCAAAGGACCATATCCGTACCCTGCAGATGATGCACGAGACTTTTGCCCGTCTTACTACAACAGCTCTATCTGCACAGCTCCGTGCGCTTGTAGGCGTTCACGTTGCTTCTGTTGACCAGCTGACATACGAGGAGTTTATAAGATCTATTCCCAACCCGACAACTCTTGCTGTAATAAATATGGATCCGCTGAAAGGATCAGCTGTTCTTGAAATTGACCCTTCAATCACATTCGCTATTATAGATAAACTTTTCGGAGGGCTCGGGGAAGCTACAAAAATCAGCCGTGAACTTACAGATATTGAGCTTTCAGTTATGGAAGGTATCATCGTAAGGATACTTGGTAATCTCCGGGAAGCATGGTCTAACGTAATTGACCTGCGCCCAAGGCTTGGAAACATAGAAACAAACCCGCAGTTCGCACAGATAGTACCGCCTAACGACATGGTGGTTCTAATAACTCTAGAAACAAAGGTCGGAGAGGTTGAGGGTATGACTAACCTTTGTATTCCCTACATCTCGATTGAGCCTATTATATCAAAACTTTCAGCACAGTACATGTATTCAAGTATCAGGAAAGGTGCTACGGACGAAAACCTCACGATTATACAGGGACGTCTTGAAAATGTATCACTCCCTATAGTTGCACAGATCGGCAGCGCTAAGGTTACAGTTCAGGAAGTGCTTGGCCTCAGACCGGGAGATGTCCTTAAGCTCCCTGACACAAGAGTTGGGGATGACATGATTCTCACAATAGGCGGAAGGAAGAAGTACAAATGTACTCCTGGTCTTGTTTCAAACAGACTTGCGGTTAAAGTGGGTGACAAGATTGAGGATGTTCCTGATGAACTTCTCACCTCAAGCAGAAGCGAAGACGATTTTTAGCCCATTCGGCTCCGCTCAGGGGTCGGACTTAAACATATTATTGTGTAAATAGAAAATGACCGGCTGATCCGGTCTTTTTTATTTACATCTCGTGATGAAAATTTATTAAAAATATTTTATAACAAAACAAAATCCTCCCGTTTCGCTTTGCTCTGCATCCCCCTTTAATAAAGGGGGTGGCCGCTAGACCGGGGGATTTCTAAGTTTTATAATACTGATTATTTTTTCTGTTAACGGGTTTGCTGCTTAGAAGATCTGTTAATTGGTTTATCTTGAAATTCTGTTAAGGTACGGCATGGGGTCTACAAATTCGGTTCCTATTTTTACCTGGTAGAAACAGATATATTCAGTTGTCTTACCGGTTTTCCCGGCATAACCTATAACTTCACCTTTAAGTACCTTTTGCCCGACATCAACAGATACTCTCTGGCAATGGCTGTATGACGTAATAAAGCCGTATTTATGACGGATTGATACTGTCAGTCCAAGCGCCGGATCCCATCTGATTTCACTTACGTTTCCGGGAGCAGTCGATTTAATCTCTGAACACGGGAACGTTTCTATATCTATTCCGTAATGGAATTCAGTTTCAAAGGAGTATGGCGAGTTCCTGTATCCGTATCTTGAAACAATGTATCCTTCGACAGGCCATATAGATGGAGTATTCTCAATTATCTTTTTCCTGTAATTCAGGAAGCTCTTGATTTTTCCAACTACATCTCTTGTTGTTTCAAGTTCATGTTTAACTTCCTGTATATTAAGAAGTTCTATTGGCGGTACGTTTGGATCATTATCTGTCTGTTCAGAACTCGGGTTAGGATTGTTCTCTCCCCCTTTTGCCCAGAGAGAGTCTATGTTGCTGTCTGGAGTTAGCGAGTAAAGATATGTTAATTCTGGTTTGAATTTTTGAAATATATCGTAAAGTTTATTTATCTCTTCTTTATAGATTTTTATCTGCACCTTGGAATCAGTTCCATCTCTTTTAAGTATTGATACTTCTTTAACGGTAGAGGAATGGTTAATAATCAATACTGAGGTTACAATTACTGTAATAAAGATAAAAGCTGCGATTGAAGATATTGTGAATATCGATATATGAAAATTTACTATTTTTTTTTCGGAATGAGGGATAAACATAACAGTAATGCGTTCATTCCCCTTGTCATTAAAACGCTTCCAGAGAGTTCTAATTCTATGCTTTTTATCGACAAAATGATTCACCAGAAAATCAGTAACATTCTGCTGCAGATCATTAAGATTTGAGTCTTTAAATGGATTTATTCCCATATTTTTTATTATCTGTTAACTAAATTTAAAAATATACAAAAATTACATATTTTCTGAACACTTTTGTACTTTAATATAATATCGGTAGATATATGTCAAGATTATAATTTTAAAACGTGAACCGAAATATATACACCCTCCTGGAGTATTTTAAAAAAAAGGTTGCTTTATTGTTTATAATGTTATATTAAAATTTATACTCCATATAAATATATTGAAAGAAATTTTTTATTCAAATTTTTTTTTAAGATCAATACTTTTTCCAAGGAGATCCTCAATGAAAAATTCACTTTTCATGATCATGTTTACCGCAATTATAGTTTTATCTGTGACCACTTATTCTGATGCCGGCCCTGTAGTTATACGCGACGCGAGAATAAATGACCTGGCATATACTCCTACGCTGGGGAGAGGTTATACTCTGGTAACAAATACCTATCAGTCAATGTGTATGGATAATGTTGTCACCACTGAACCATCATACGATTTTCAATACACCTTTGAGTCTATTGAGAAAGCAAGCAGTGATTCGAAAACACTATCGTCTAAAACCTCGGCAAACGCCAAAGTCGGTTATGCAATGATTGAAGTCAGTTCGATGGTTGAGGCAAATGCTGCAGTTACAACAGATGTAAATGAAACCAGCCATCATATAAAGGTGGAGCTGAATATGGATACCTACTATGCATCTGTTAATGAGGCCAAAACAGAGCTGAGTCCTGCGGCAAAAAACCTTCTGACAAATAAGGATTTGCCCGGTTTTTTCAGCGCATGCGGTTCCAACTATATCCGCGCCCTTGGAAGAAACGCGAAGTTTGTATCAATATTTACCTATACAACAAAAAGCACAGCAAGGGATGCTGTTTTTGAAGCCAGCCTGAAACTTGAGTTATCAGGTATGATTTCAGGAGTCACAGTAGGGGGTGGTGCTGAAAGCAGTACTAAATCGGCATTTAAAAACATGGCCAGTGAAAAAAAGCTGATCATAAATACCCGGGCATGGGGACTCGGGAAAAACGAAGGGGCTTCTCTTATTTCCTATGATATAGATTCATTCAAAGCAGCAGTAAAAGATGCTTTTATATCCATGCAGAATCCTATGACCGGCAAGATTACTTCCATGGAAGTGGTTCCCTGGGTAGAGAACACAGGTTTTCAGGATGCTATTGTTCTGGAAGAAACAGATAGTTCGGTTGAAAAGGAAAAAGTCCCCAATTACAGGAAAAAAGACATATTGAACCAGAATTCTGAATTTCTCGGAGAGATTCAGAAAGCAGATAGAAACAGGATAAATAATTATTATACAGCAAAAATCTGTAAAGAAACCATTAATGCAAACTATAAGCAGAATGATAAATTTATCGAAGGTTACGCAGCCGCAAAACTTGTGAATAACAGAACAGGCAAGACGACAGATATGACTCTTGATAAACTGGACAAGCTTCTTGTGGACGTAGACGGTATTCTTGCAGCCCGCGATGCATTCATGTATGGAGATAAAGGTGCAGAGAAGTGCATCGACAAAATGTTCGGAGAAGATATGTTCAGAAAAAAATGGGGTGAATTTGCAGAGTGTACCAGTATCAGAGGCGGCTTTGTATCAGAAATCAATAGGGATATTATTGATTACTGTATGCCTACAATATCCCCTGAAGCAGGAAAATAGGGTTATGACACAATGATTTTTCCGGGATGAGGTTTTCTTCTTTCATGATGCCAATATATACACAGGGTGTTTTAGTATTCTTTTTCTTCAGGAAAAGGTTTTAAAATGAAGCTAAAACTATGTTTAACCATCATAATTATTATATACTCTACAGGTCTTTTTTCAGCTCCAAGAATCATCAATGACAACCGTATTGAGGCTCTTAATGGATTTCCGACTCTCGGACGCGGATATTCAATGAACAGTAACAGCCTGCAGTCAATGTGTTTCAAATCTGTTACTACCTCCACACCAACATTTGATTTAAACTATGATATTGAAGAAGTTACTGATGATTTTATGGAAAAACTTCTGGTCAGCGGCAAAGACCGGATTCAAAATACAAAACTTAATAATTTTATAAAGAATTACTATAATACAGAAGAGGTGTCGGGAAAGAAAAAATATACTCTTAAAAATCTGATAGTTAAGGCTGAGGTCAATCAGTACTATTATTCGATGGATGAAACCCACTCTGTTCTCAGTGACAGTGTAAAAGAATTACTGAAAAATAAACAATACGTCACTTTTTTCAACAGCTGCGGCCATTTTTATGTCAGATCCGCGGGAACTTTTTCTACCTACTATGCGCTCCTGCAGTATAGGCTTACGGGGGACGGAGACGATGAATTCCGCGGCAAGCTTGAGAAAGGTCTTTTTAATTTTTATGAAGAGACACAGCCGGCTGCAGAGACGGGTGGAAACAAAGAGAAAAAAGAAGAGAAAAAAGAACAACCCCCATCTTTAGAATACTCAAACCTGAGTGAAGATGCAAAGTTCAGAGGACTTAAGGTTTATGTTCAGGGAATAGGGCTTTCAAAAGGTGACCCTGTAAATCTTATCCCGGTTAATATCAGACAATTCAGGACAACTATTCAGGAAGCTGTTAAACTGATGCAGTCGCCCGATTCAGGACTGGTTAATTCAATAGAAGTTGTCCCCTGGATGGAGAATCCCGAGTTCGGGAAAATTCTTCTTGCGGAAGATAAAAGCGGAGGAGCGGAACAGTTCGTCCGTCAGCAGAAAATTGAAGAAAACACAGGTGTAATAACAGAAATTTACAGAAAGAGCAAGAGCCAGCTTGAATTGTATAATATTTCATCGATGTGCAGAAAAGTTATTGTGGATCATTATGCTGACAAGTCTGACGGGTCTCTTTACAGAAGTCTCTTTGGCCAGGGAATAAAACCTGAAGAGAAAAAGAAAGAATTTACACTTTATGACCCGACGATAATCAGGCAGCTCGTTGAAAAGAAAATCAGAAAATTTGATGGGAACAGAACCATTTTTTATAACCTGTTTAATGAGAATGACAGGAGCGGATACATTACCCTCAATGATTATATAAAATATTTTCACGGGAATCCGCCTGAACGTTTTCTGGAACTTAACAGGTACTATCTTTATGGTGATAATGACGATGGGGCACTCGACTGCATTAATAAACTTTATGATAAACTGGAAGAAGCCAGTTACAGGAATATCCCCAGCTGTATAAAAGCTTTAAAAGATGTTGAGCTTAACAGTACTTTTTTTAACCAATACTGTCTGCCGAAACCCGTTAATGTAGTTTACGAGGATGAAGAACAGGCGAATAAAAAAAGTGATGAAAAAAGTAAAGCCGGCTCTGAAAAAGATGCTAAAGAGAATGAAGAGATAAAAAGGAAAATAGAATCACTGCAGGATATGAAAAACGGGATTGATGACGGGACAGAGAATAAAAAACCTGGCAGTGATGATGGTAAAATTAAATCCTTTGATGACTTCCTAGATAAATAAAATTATGATGTCTGTCAAACCTGCAAATATTAATATTTTTATATCTGTATTAATCTGTATATTTTCAGCATGCAGTTCAACTCAATTAGAGAAACGCTCCTCAGCATTAAATCTTGAGTGCGATATATTTGATACATCCTCAGTTACAGGAACCGGCCTTAAACTTGACGGTCACGCCTACCAGCCGCGGAAGTGTATAAAAAGTTCAGATGCATCTACAACAGGCGGCGTACTGAATTTCGAGTTTATTGATCCTTCTGCCGTTTTATCCGGCGAAAGGGGGCCTCACAGGGATTTCATTAAATCAGCATTATTGCGTGCATCTAAATATAATATTTCAGGCATGAAACCTTTTTCTATCGCATGCATTGTCAGTGTTTCAGGGAGGATGAATTATTTAATAGATAATTCAATCCAGCTTACTGATCTGGCTGAAAGTTTTTTAAAGAAGAATGATCTGGATGGATTTTACAGACTTTGCGGGACACAGTTTATTGACAGCACCCTTTTTGAATCGGATTTGGTTTTTGTTGTTACCTATTATATACCGCCTGAAGAAACATATCCGTTCAGCAGCAGAATTGAGTACGGGAAAAAACTCAGTACATCCGATATAATTAATTTTTCAATTTTCCGGGAAGCAGGAAACCGTTACCCGGTATTTTTTTCTGTCAGCGGCTCATCGGATAATCTGTTTATTCCCCTGGAATTTCCCATGGCTTCGGTTTACGGGTATGGCAGCGAGGATTTTATTAAAAAAGTTATTCAGTCATGTCTGGCCTCAACGAGCGGCAGAACTACTTCATTTCAATTGAAAAAGTGGGTGGAGCTTCCCGACGTGAACAGATATTTACCTAAAAGTAAAGGGATAATGTTTCGTGAGGACGCTCACAACAATGTTGAGGCTCTTACTCAGGAAATGCGCGATTATTCACTTTTCAGAATAAATCCGGAAATGCGTGAGTTGGAAAAGAATGATAAAAAAATAAATGAACTTATAAAAAAAATCAGCTGGGGGGATTTCTATAAATGCGGATGGGGAGTAAAATATAACAGCTACATAAACCCGGAACAGGAGAATGACTGTAAAGATCTGCTTCAGGGACTGAAAATTTACGCGGAGATTGAAAATTATAAACCATTAATAGATAGTTCAAATGATAATGACATTCTCAGTATGGATAACTTTAAAGAACTGAGACTTGTAGACAAAACCACTCTCTCGGGCGAAACGGATTATAGTGAGTCAGAGTACAGGTTCAATGACAAAACACTGTATGTTAATATTCCTGAAAAGGTTACGGCGGGGCAAACGATGGATGCCAGCGGAAAGCTGTACGCTTCGGATTGCATAAAAAAAGAATCAGTTACTTTTATCAGTAATAAAACCGGCGGGATCAGTTCAATCCGTAATGATTGTTACCCGGTTGAGATGAGAGAGTGGGGCTTATTAAAAAGAATGTTTTTTTTCAGGGAAAAACCGCCTCCCGGCAAACCGCTTTACAGAGGGAATCTGGAGATATCCGGTTTTTCAGAGGCACTTTCGAATGATTTTATAATCACAGATGATGCTGCAGAACTTGCCCGTAAAGATATAATAAAATTTTATGAAAAATACGGCACTCATTATGTGAGCCAGGTAAGGGGAAGAAGAGGCCTGATTTATTATTTTTCTCTTGATTCGGCAGAAGACAGGGAGATACGCGTTGAGTCTTACGGATTATCTTTAACTGCTCCCGGTCAGACGGATACACCCATTCCAACCGGCATAGATGGCGGATGCCTTTTTTCTTTTATAGGTAACCTTATGAATCAGAAAAAAGAGGAACCTCTTCTCCACCCCGCTACGGTAAAAGAATTTTTTAAAACTAAAGATGATTTTGTGAAAATAATTAAAGAAGGTTCTGAATCGGTACCAGTGGAGCTTTATCTGAAACCATGGTCTCAATATCTGGTTGAAAGAGGAATTATCAGAATTGATCAGACAGTACCGGTCAGTTTGTCAGGAAACAGGCGAGGAGATGCGACTGAAGGTATGGCCGTTATTACTGACAGTAATGGAGATTTGTATGAAGGGATGCTGAGTAATGGGCTTAAAAATGGATATGGAGTTCTGAAAACACGGCTGGGTTCTGTATATGAAGGGGAATGGTATGGGGACCTGATGCATGGCAGAGGGACTTATAAACATAGAGATGGAAATGTGTATACCGGCGACTTCATGTATGGCTATCCTCATGGAACCGGTGAAAATAAAAGCATAAGTGGTAATATATACAAAGGATCTGTTATCAAAGGGAAAATCACGGGCCAGGGTGAATTGTTATATAGGGACGGCAGAAGGTACAGGGGAGAATTCCTTGATGGCGAGCCCGACGGTTATGGAATAATGGAATTTCCCGACGGGAAAAAGGTTGAAGGTAATTTTAGAAAAGGCTTATTTTTTAAATAAATAATGCTGTTTAGTTCTTTACAGTTCATATTTAAAGAGGTAATATGTTTAAAAATACTCTCTAAAATATCATTTTTTTGCGTATTTTAAATAAAACACTTGTAGTAATATTTTTATTATGTAATAAAAAAAGAATTCTATAAAGGATGAAAAATATTATGAAAAAGATCTGTTTTTCCACAATAATGTTAATCATTATTTTCTGCATTGATTCATTCGCCGGACCAACAGTAATACGGGATAACAGGATTACTGATATTGCAACAACACCGGTTCTGGGTAGAGGATATTCCATCGGCACAAATACCTACCAATCCACATGTCTGAAAGAGGTGCAGATAACTGAGCCTTCATACGATATGGAATATTCTTTCGAATCTGTTGAGGATACTTTAAAAACATCCCAGAAATCAGAGGATGAGCAGAAGCTCGACACATCAGGATCGGTAAATGTAAAAGTGAAAGTATTCCGTCACAGCGGAAGTCATGGTATGAACTGGGCATTATCAAACGCTTCAAAGACTACAGTAATAAATAATGAAACCTATTATAACCACAGAGTGCTTGTGACGATTGACCTATATACATACTATGCCTCTGTAGATGAAAGCAGAAGCCTTATGAGTGATACAGCCAAAGAGCTGCTGGTAAATAATGATCTGCCCGGATTTTTCAACAGCTGCGGTGCCTATTACGTCAGATCAATTGGAAGAAAGGCGAATTTTGTTTCTATATTTACTTATTCAACAAAAGAAACAACCAGAGACAGAAAATTTGAAAGTGATCTCAAATCTTCGATTCAGTCATTTAGCGCGTATTCTTATAAATCCCTGTTCGGCGGGGTCAAGGTCGATGCCAACGTTTCAACTTCAACAGACTATGAGCGTAAGAGAATGGATGAGTTTAATGAACAGGCTTCGTCAAAGCGTCTCTCCATTGTAACTCATGCATATGGTTTAGGAAAGGATGAAAAGGCTTCTCTGATATCCTATGACCTGGAGACTTTCAAGGCAGCCATCAAAGATGCATTCATTTCCATGCAGAATCCTCTTACCGGGAAAGTAGCTACCATTGAAGTAGTTCCATGGGTTGAAAACACAGAATTTCAATCAGTGGTTAAACTCGATCAGAAAGATGTGGCCGTTGAAGGCGGTGCAGAAGGAGAGAAGGAGACTCTTTTACTATATGAGAAAAAACATATCCTGACTCAGAATGCAGAATTTCTTATAGAAGTTGAAAGAGCTGACAGAAATCTCATGAACATGTACTATAAGGCAAAACTATGCAGATCAAATATAGACGCAAACTGGAAAAAGGACGGCAAGCTGCTGGAAGAGTATGAAAATGCCATGGTAGTAAATAACAGAACCGGTGATACCGATTCTCTTAAAAAGCTTGATGAAACTCTCAGCACAACAAAAGTCCAGCAGCTCCTTGATGCCGAGAAAACTTTTATGTACGGAACAACGTCAGGTACATCTACAGGTAAAGCTGAGGGCGCATCATCCTGCATAAGAGCGATCATGAAAAGCAGTTTCTTCAAAAAAAGCTACAGAGATATAAAAGAATGTGAACCTATTCTCGGACAGCTTGGAGATGTACAAAGTGATTTCGTAAGTGATTACTGTATGCCGTCTATAGCACCTTGATGAAGATGGCCAATTTGCAAAGACTATTTTAAAATTGGGAGATTGTTATATGAAATTAAAAGTTGGGTTCTCGTTTGCATTCATAAACTTTTTTATTTTTTTGTCAGTCATTGATGTTTTTGCCGGACCTGTTATAATAAGGGATAATCGGGTTACAGATATTGGTACTACCCCGGTTTTAGGCAGAGGGTATACTATGTCTACAAATACTTTTCAGTCAATCTGCCTTAAAGATGTGAAGCTGACAGAACCCTCATATGACTTTACTTACAGATTTGAAGAGATGAAGAGTGACGGTGAAAGCACCAAGACAAAGAAAACAGATAAGCCCGAGGTTTCCGATCCTATAATAAATGAAGGATTTAAAAAATATGTCGAAACAGTGACTTCAAAGAAAGGGGAGACTTCTATCCGTGAGGGAAAGACCTATTCAAAACATAGAATGGTTGCGACAATAGATCTTGATTCTTATTATGCCTCGGTTGATGAATCAACAACAAGTCTAAGTGATTCAGCCAGGAATCTTCTTGTGAATAATGATCTCCCTGGATATTTCGACAGCTGTGGATCCTACTATGTCCGCTCATTAAACAGAAGGGCAAAACTTGTTTCTGTTTTTGAATATGAAGCTGAAGGCACCGAGAGGGATGTTGAGTTTGAAGGGATGATTGAAAGCCAGGTTAAGAGTTTTGGACAGGTTACCAGAACTCAAACATCCGGTGCATGGTTCTGGAAGAAATCAAAAACAGATATAGTTTATGAACAACAGGGTGCGACGGAAACAACAAGCAGTAAGCTTGAGGAAGCGTTCAAAGAAAAAGCTTCTAAAAACAGACTCACTATTACAACTGCCGGATTCGGACTTGGTAAAGATAAAGAGGCTACGCTTGTTTCTTATGATATTGAATCCTTTAAACAGGCTATTAAAGATGCTTTCAAGGCAATGCAGAACCCTCTGACAGGAAAAGTTGTAAGCATTGAAGTCGTCCCATGGGTTGAAAACACAGAGTTTCAGGATTATGTAAAGCTTAACGAATTGGTTAAAATTCCCGCGACAAAAGATGATAAAGGTATCACAGTTCCTGAAAAAGTACTTCAACCGTATCAGATGAAGCATAACATTAATGAAAATGCTGAATTTCTTGCAGAGATAAAGAAGAATGACAGGAATCTTCTGAATATATACTACAAGGCAAAAATGTGTAAAACTCACTTTGATACTAACTGGCGTCAGAATGGTGTGCTCAGACCTGAGTATGCGGAAAGTCTTCTTCGAAATCATAGAACCGGTGCGAAGATTAAAATTACAGAGCTTGACTCAAAGCTTAATGAAGCTTATATAGAAACCCTTTATACTAAAGAGCAGGATTTTATGTACACTGGCCAGAATTCCGCATCAGAATGCATGAATGCCATGATAAAGAATGATATCAGGACGCTTCATTACAGAAACATAAAGAAGTGTACGGATCTGATAAAAAATATGGGTAATATTGAATCAGAGATTATTGATGATTACTGCATGCCTGTAATTTCAGAAGATCCGAATAAATGATCAGACAGGCGGGTTTATCTCACCGGATTCAGATAAACCTGGCCTACTAAATTCAGAGCGAAATAGGTATGATATCAATTTTAAAAATAAATAAACTAAAGCTGCTCTTCATTATTCTCGCAATCGTGAATGCCTTTACTGTGATTGCCGGTCCTGTTGTAATAGAGGATAACAGGGTTGCCGATCTTGCAGCAACTCCGGTGTTAGGCCGAGGATATACAATCTCCACAAATACATACCAGTCCACATGTCTTACGGATGTAAAGATTACCGAACCATCATATGATTTTACATATTTTTTTAAATCAATAGAAATGGAGGGTGAAGGGACACTGGATGATGTCCTTAACACCAGATCTCTTACTGAAAATTTCAGAAATGAACTTATAAAAAGATTCGCAAAGAATGAAAATACTGAAGCCGCTGCGGGAGAAAGGAGATATTATTATCACAATATCTTTGTTGAGATTAATCTTCACTCATACTATGCCTCTCTTGATGAGTCTTCTACGAAGATGGGTAATTCTGCTTCAAAACTTATAAGTAATGGCGATCTTCCGGGTTTCTTCAGCAGTTGCGGTTCTTATTATGTGAGATCAATAGGTAGAAGATCCCGTTTTATTTCAGTGTTTACATATAAAACCGAGGATCAGAAACCTGACACTGCATTTGAAAACAATCTTGAGAATCAGATTAAGGGATTTGGTCAGTCTCTTAAAGAAAATGTTGCCGCCTTGAAGGATGCGGCTCTGTCGTCTGTTGATTTTGCCAAAAGAGATTTTGTTAAAGAATGCTCACGAAGGGAACTGACAATAACAACTGCTGCTTTCGGAATGGGGAAAAATGAAAATGCAACTTTAATATCCTATGATATTGATACATTCAGAAATTCAATCGCTGATGCATTCCTGGCAATGCAGAATCCGGGCACGGGTAAAGTTTCTACAATTGAAGTCGTTCCATGGGTTGAGAACACTGATTTTCAGGCGCTGACAAAACTTGATGCATACACAGAAGGTGAAAACGGGAAAGAATTGCTGATGTATGAGAAGAAACAGATACTCAGCAGTAATGCCGAATTTCTGGCAGAAATCGAAAGATTCGACCGGAGCCTTCTTAACCGTTATTATAAGGCCATGCTTTGCAGAAAACACATCGATATTAATTATAAGAACAATAAAATTCTGAAAAATGAATACCAGGGACGGATGGTTCTCAATAATAACGGGAACGGTACGCTATTGTTAAATGATCTTGATAATCTCCTGACAGAAGATAAAATAGATAAGCTGTTTGAGAAGGAACAGAGCTTCATGTACGGGAAAGGTGATGGAGAGAGCGGCGCGTCTTTGTGTATGAAAAATATAATGGAAAAAGGTATTTTTAGAATCAGGTATAAGGATATTCCATCATGCACTCCAATAATTAGAAATATGGTTAATGAAGAAGAAGAAAAAATAGAAAATTACTGCCTGCCTGTTCTTTCGGACAGGAAAGAGAAGTGAGCGGGGTCATTATGATAAGAAGGATTGCTGAATTTATATTCCTGCTGGTGTTTGTAATTCCGATTACTGTTTTTGCCGGACCTACTATTATCAGAGATAACAGAATTCATGATCTTGCAATGACACCGGTACTTGGACGGGGCTATTCCATTGCAACTAATTCATTCCAGTCAAGCTGTATGAAGGACATTAAAATGACAGAGCCTTCTTATGATTTTGATTATACTTTCGATTCTATCGAAACAGATTCATCTTCAACCACGAGCAATACATTTGGCCTGGGTGTTGATCTGGGTCATCTTGCATTTCAGGGAAAGCTTAATACTAAATATACGAGTGTAAATGGAACAACCCTTTATTATCACCATATTAAAGTCGAAATAAATATGCATACTTATTATGCATCAGTTGACGAGAGTGCCTCTGCCCTTAGTGATGCGGCAAAAACTCTTCTGCTTAACCGTGATATACCGGGATTTTTTCAAGGTTGCGGTTCATATTATGTAAGATCTCTCGGCAGAGATGCAAAGTTTGTTTCCATATTTACATATATGGATGAGAGCCAGACAAAAGACACAAGTTTTGAACTTCAGTTAGAGCTCGCAATTAAAGGTTTCGGAGGCGGCATTTTAAAGAGTATCGCCGGTGTAGATGAAAGTGCGGGCCTTGAATCCCAGATTACAAATTCATTCACATCTATGTCCAGAAAAAAGAAACTTACAATAACAACCAAAGCCTGGGGCCTGGGGAAAAACAAAAATGCTACATTGATAGCATACGACCTTGATTCATATAAGGCAGCCATAAAGGATGCTTTTATTTCAATGCAGGATCCCATGACGGGGAGAGTTTCAACTATGGAAGTTGTACCTTGGGTGGAAAATGCGGAATTTCAGAATCTAATCAGGCTGGAGGATGATGTAAATCAGGCTGGCGGTGAAAAATTACTGTTGTTTGAAAAAAAGAATAACCTTAACATCAATGCTGAGTTTTTATCTCAGATAGACAGAACTAACAGAAATATGATGGATATATACTACAAGGCCATGATATGCAGACAGACAATAGATTCCCGATGGAAAAGAGACAATAAATTTCTTCCTGAAGTAAGCGGTGCTCTTGTTCAGAATAATAAAAATGAAAATACAATTACACTGGAAGATCTTTACAATCAGCTTTCAGATGATAAGCTTAATGCCCTTCTAACTGCTGAAAACGAATTCCTTTATGGTCTCGATGGTAAAAACGGAGCCAGGGAATGTATGAATCAGATGATGCGGGAAGGAATTCACAAAAAAAGCTGGAAGGAAATTGATGCATGCAAACGAATGGGTAAAAATCTTATAACTAATGTTAATGAGATTATCGATGATTATTGCATGCCGAAATTATCAAAATCTTCCAAATAGATATAAGAGGAAAAGTTATGAAAAAAAAAGTATTAACAGGCATAGGATTTATATTTTTATCTGCAGTACTTTTTTCTTTCCCGAGATATAATCCGGAAATACATAGTGAAATTACAAAAGATCAGTTAAGGGGATTTGTCGAGGAGTGCAAAGCTTTTGCTGAGATTTACGGCAAAAAGGAAGCTCTTCTTGAGATCAAAAAGAAAAATGGCCTTTTCCAGAGAGGTGAGCTTTATATATATGCATACGATTTTAATTGTGTTGTATTGTCTCACGGCTTGAATACGGGTCTTATAGGTTCTGATCTTTCAAACCTGAAGGATCCTACCGGCAAAAGAATAATAAGTGAGATGGTGAACATTCTGAAAACGAAGCAGAACGGATGGCTGAAGTTTCACTGGTTTCATCCGCAAAGCGGTGAAGTAAAACCGAAACTCGGATATTTTACAAAAGTCGATAATACCTGGTGGATAGGATCCGGGATTTACGCTGACACGATAGACCAGCTTAATGATATGAACTGATATCAGTTCATATCATTAAATCTTCGATTGGTTTTTACTGATTTTTTACTTTTTCAAGTCCGTTTATAAATCGTCCGGTAATCAGTTTAACAAGATAGAATCCAAATTCTGGATTCTGATAATATAGCTGTTTAACCCCTTTCTCAGTTATTGAGTAAAGTTCCATATCATCATCCATACATATTGCAGTATCCGTTCTCTCTTTGAGCGGTGAAAAAATTCCCATTTCTCCAAGGAGATGCCCCTTTTCCAGGATTAAACAATGCTCCACTAATTCTATTCTTCCTTTACATAGATAAAACATTTTATCTGCGGGATCACCTTTCTTGAAGATTACATCCCCTTTTTTTGTTTTTTCACTGATCATGTAAGGGATGAGAGATTGCAGAGAAAAATTTCCTGCAGATGCCTCTTTTACATTGGTAATAAGCTTTTTCATCTGAAGAAGCCTTATTATATTCAGCGGGAAAAGGAATGTATGAAGTATCATTACCGGATATAAGCCTGCACCCACTCCGTATATTATGAACGCCACATTGCTTGTTATCGCAAATATTCTCAGAGGGATTATAGTTTTCATGTAAAAACTTGCTGCAACCAGTGCTGATGCAAGGTAACCTGCGAGTTCAATCCATATATTCATTTATATATCTCCATTTATTTTAAAGATTTTGAATAATCGGGAACAGGGATTTTTGTTTCCTTCTCACATTTTTCTGCACCATCTTTATCACAGGATTCGAATGTAATTATTTCTTTTGATTTGCCTTTATCCTGTTTTTCATTTTCCTGCGAAGATTTTGTACTGGCGTGAAGTGGCAGTGAACACGTAATAAACAAAGCGATTACCATTGCTGTGTATTTCTGTACCATATGATTTTTGCCTTGCATAATATTAAAATTATATTATAATTAAATTGAATGTCAAGAAGATTTTAGAGGAGTGTAACGATGTGAGAAAGTTTGTTCTGGTTCTTTCCATCACTGTTATTGCAGCCTGTCTTCCTTCTATGACCGGGTTTTCACAGCAGACAGCGAGAGATAGGCTTTATTCGGGTGAAAAAAATCTTCACGGTATTAACCTCTCTGATTTACAATTAACAGGCGGCGATTTTCAGAATTTGAATTTGACTGGAGCGGTTTTCCGGAATACCAGAATTGAAAAATGCAGATTTATAAACTGCATAATTAACTATGCTGATTTCAGTAATGCAGATATCAGAAACTGTAATTTTTCTTATTCTGAAATGAAATCTGTTTCATTTAATAACGCGTCAATCTATGAATCAAATTTTGATTATTGTCTGCTGTCCGAAACAAAGTTTATTAAAACCCGCATGTTGAGATCTTCTTTTAATGGTGCTGATCTTTCCCGGTCTGTTGTCAGTGAAGCTGATGTATCGGCAGTCTCTTTTGCTTACGCGATGCTGGATAAAAATTCAATAACAGGAAGCTTTATTAGAAATTGTGATTTTTCAAATGGTCATATTGATTCGGGGGAGGTTTTGAATACAGATTTTTCCGGGTCAAGATTTATAGACGCTTATCTCAAGTTATGTTCATTTAAAAATGTTAAAGTTCTGCTCGGGGATTTTACTGGCGCATATATGCCCGGGGTTCAGTTTACTGATTCTGACCTTTCAAGTGCGGTATTTTTACGTGCATATATTGCGGGTGCTGTTTTTGTAAAAAGCAATTTAACAGGAATAATAGCCCGTGATTCTTTTATGGTATTATCTGAATTTAATGAATGCAGAGTAATGAATTCATTTTTTTCAGGAGTAAAGTTCAGCGGATCATCTTTCCGTAATTCCGATTTTTCAAATTCAGATTTTAGTGGTGCGGATTTATCTGCTATTGATTATGGGAGAGATCATTTTTTGAGTTACAGGGAACTTGGAGTGCGGGTGGATGATGACAAAATTGAGATGATAAAAAAAACAGGTGTCAGAATTATTTCAACTTCATTCAGAGGATGTGATTTCAGAAATGTGAAGCTTAATAAAATTATTGAGAATCAGTTATCCGGTGAAAATATAAAAAACCGCGAAATGATTATACTGATGGATTGAGTCTATTTGCATGAAGATGAGAATATTTTATCTTCGATAAGAACTATTAAAGTTTTATAATCTTCATCAATGCTGAAAGTATATGGAGTTGCTGTTATGCGGTCATTCTCTATGTGCAGGGTTCTGCTCAGGCCTCTATAGAAAAAATTAATTGTTGAGTCTTTCAATGTGTAACTTCCCGGAGTTGAGAAATATCCGCCGCCATTCTTCTCCTCCACCTCTACCAGCATTTTACCGTTTTGGGAAAATGTAACAGTGAGTTTGCATTCATTGTATGTTCCGGAATATTTTTTGCAGCGTATTTTTTCGGCTGATAATGACAGGTTGATAAAAAAAAGAAGAGATATAATTATAGTTGAAATTTTAACGGCTTTCATAAATCATACTAGCTCCTGAATCTATATATATTTTTTTTTGCAGGATTGTCAAGAAAATAATCAATTTTTAAAATGGTGAATTAAGTGAAATCAGTTATAATAAAAACATTATTTGTTATCTTCTTAATATTTTTTTTAAATATATTTCTTTATTCTGAATCCGGGAAATGCAGTAAAATTACAGTAGAAACAATAAAAAATCAAATACCTGTTTCGGATTTTGAAATACTCTCATCAAGGGAATTGATGGGATTATGTGAAATAATTATAAATGTAAATAGCAGAATTATTCCCCTTTATGGAGATGAGAATTATCTTATTTCAGGAGACCTCTTCCAGAATAAAAAAAATGTTACAAAAGATAAGATTTATGAGGTGAACAAAAAAATATTCCAGGAAAATAAAAAAGCACTGGATGAGGTCGTGGCATTTGAATATAAACCTGCAGTACTGAAATCAGAAAAAACTATATATATGTTCACAGAACCACTTTGCCCATATTGTCATAAAGCAGGCGGTGAAGTTAAGAAATTGGCGGATAAGTACGGGATTTCGGTTAAGGTAATTCTGGTTTCTATGAAAGGAGAAGAGGGAAAAAGAAAATGCATTGAGGCTGCATGCCGGCATTATATTTTTAATGATAGTTTCAATCTTGAACAATACAATCAGATTGAATGGAAAAAAGAGAAACCGGATGAACAATTTATATGCGAAAAAGGAATTACATTAATTAACAAGACAGAGGAACTGTCAAATAAAATGAATGTTGATGGTATTCCCATATTCTACATGAACAATGGCGACTATGTAAGCGGTGCAGAAATGGAAGCTTTAGAACTTCTTATTAATCAAAATTAAGCTTATAATACCCTTATAAAAGTTCTAAACCTAAAGTCTCAATCCTATACTTCTGCACCCGGCTGACTCAATTGGCAGGAAAAACTATGACAGTTCAATTTCAGGCTGAGTACTATTTTTCATTTTCAATAATTTTTTTAGCCATCTGCCTGAACAGGTTATAGAACTCGTCGAACTCGTCTTTATCCCTGAGATTTCTCATCTTAGGTTTCCCGCCATTAAGTATTTCGTTCCCATACATGGTCATCAGATATATAGGCCCGGATATTCTGTGCGTATATCTGATCAGTAGTGTAAAGAGTATTCCTAAGCCGGAGAGGGTTACAATAATTACTGCGATTATAAGATATGTGTTTGTTGTGATAATGCTGTTATTTGATTTTATGATTTCTTCATTTGCAGTACTCGATGCGTTCAGATTTCTTGTACTGGTGTTGTAGTCTTTGGTCAGTTCGACAGCGATTTTTGTAAAAGTTTTCTCATCAACACCGTATGGAACCGTTGCAAATTTCATATAAATACTTTGCTGTAAATCCAATATATTTTTTATATTATCAATATTATTCATTATTAGTTTATTATTCTCTGCAGTTTTTCCGTTGTTTATTGATATCATTAATCCAACAGCCATAATTACTACAGCAAGCAATATTGTTACCGCTCCTACAACTCTAAGTGATTTTCCGTACTGAAATTTTTTGTCAATAATATAGCTTCTTTTCTTCATTGGAATCTCCTGTTATTGTCAGATAGCAACATTTTACCTATTAACGTATCTATTACAAGTACAATTAATACTTAAAAAAGATAAATCTAAAATTGCATAAAAATATATGAGTGCTGATGATTTCCATAGTGCTCCGCATAACAAACTGCATTTTACAATTTGTTTTTGAACAATTTAAAAGATTTTAATATACGGAATTTAATAATAAATAAATATTAAAGATCTGGATTTCACCGCGGTGAGGTGTCGGCATTCAGCATCACGCAAATTTCATTAATGGTTGCGTAACCCGTTTTTATCTCAGCAGCCGCTTTAGACAATGTTATGTTTCCTTTCGACGCAGTTTCTTTTATCTCTCTTTTCCTAATTTCTGTTCTTATTTTTTTAAGTTTTTCAAGAGATGTATTACCGCTGACAGTTATATTAAGTTCCTTCAAGGCTGCTTTAACGCGTTCACAATATGCTTCATTTTCTGCCAGTACACTCATTACATTAGTACAATGTTTTTTCAGCATTTGGAGTTCCGGCCGAAATTTGGCTGCTCTATTTATTCCCGTCGGCTTGAACTTTTCTTCAGATGCAGCCAGCTTTTTTAATTCTTCGTCAAGTTTGCTTCTGGCATTTGTAAGAAAAATTTTATAGCGGAAACGTCTTTCTTCTCCGGATGCTGTTATTGCCGTTGAACCGATGACCTTTAAATTCAGATAATTAATAAATCTATCCTGTGCAGCTGTTTCAGCAGGGCTGGCTGTATCAATAATATTTTTAATGGTAGATTTTTCTTCAATATTATTGGCTATATAAATTTCTTCTACTAATTCGACTATATCATTAGACGACTTAACAAAATCATCGATAGATTTATCCATCTCTTTTCGTAATTTATGTTCATCAGACTCAATGTCAGTAATAATTTTATAGATGTTTTTTACATTGGCCGCAATTGATTTGTATGAAGATATATCCGATCCTCCTGTAAAATAGATCATAATCCCGGCTTCTGTTATCTTTAAATTTGCGGGAGCAGATTTAACGTCACATTCTACTATCCAGTCTTTCTGGAGTTTTGATCCCTTATTTTCTGTTTTGAGTTTTGCAAGAACAGCATTTTTTACTGCTGTATTTACAGCTGAGTTGTCAATCATTGCTTTAAGCTTTTTATTTTTATCCGCAATTACTGCATTAAGTTCTGATAACTCTCCTGTGCCGGAAGAAATATTTTTCCCGAGTTCCTTTATCTCCTGAAGTATCTTTTCACCAATTTCCTTCTGTACATACCTTACTGTATCTTCAATGAGTTTTTTTTGAGCAGCAGTAAGTGTTCCGCCGGTAATTGTAATATTTATATTAATACTATAACCGTCTCCAATATCAAAAAATTTTCCTAGATTAACGGGAATGTCTCGTGGAGTAAGTGCATAAATTGTTTTAAGTTCTATTTTTTCCGTATTGGATGAAGAAAGATTTTCGGGTTTTGGTTTAACTCTCTCGGCAAGCAGGAGGTCGTCGTAGTTATAAGCGGGCTGTGACTTTTTTTTACTTTTAATGCGGAAATAAAGATCATTTCCGATATACCCAAGTTTGCAGTAAGCTTCTTTTATTTCTTCATTATTGATCTTTTTTATATAGTCCTCTGCGAGTTTTTTCGCCTGTTTTATTTTTACATCAGAAACGTGAAGGTTAGATAATGTATTCTTTATACCTGAACCTGACGCGTCAACTTTGTCCCATTGTGAAAGACATAACTGTGGCGTTGTGCCATCGTCACCATATATCACATCGCTTTCTTTCATTGTTTTTGAAAAAGCAGGAGATACAAAAATGAAAATAATAAATGTAATAAGAGAAATATAGTATTTCATAGAAGTCCCCTTTGCTGCAAAATGAAGACAGTGGCTGAATAGAAAAGAATTTTTATTATTTATACATCCGCTTTGTTATGTGAACAGCAAAATTGTCTTGCTGAAAATTATATAAAATTTTCATACGATGTACAATCAATTGAACAAAACGATTCTTTGATATATTTATATGCATCACTGACTGAATGTTTTTCAACAACTTTTTAATTTAACAGTATAAAGTTATTTCTGATTTGAATACACTACATATGTTTTTTATATGATTATATGATGGAGAGATATGATGTTGAAGACATAAATCTGCCGGGAGAAAAAACATTCCGGTTCAGAAATCTGCATCGGACAGGGGGCTTGCTTTACCAGAAAGCGATTATTTTATCTTTTACTTCTTTAGCGGTCTTTTCATTTTTGAGGTATTTTACTATTTCCAATGCGAATAGGGCGGCGCAACCAGCCCCTATCCCTGTAATAATCGATCCGTCTGATACAACATTTTCGTGAAGATGTATTCCTTCTGTAATTTCATTTTCATATCCGGGGAAACAGGTAAATTTTTTATTTTTTAATATCCCCGCTTTAGAAAGCACCATCGGTGCAGCACATATTGCGGCGGTTAATCCTCCCGCGGCGTGGATTTTTTTAATTATATTTATAATTCTATTATCATTCTTTAAGTTTGTACTGCCCGGCATACCTCCCGGAAGTATTATTGCGTCAAAATTAAAATTCTCATCGAGATGAATATCTGCAGTAACAGGAATCCGGTGAGACCCCGTTACAGGGTTATTTTTAAGTGCGGCGGTTACAGCTTCAATTCCCGCGCGTCTCAGAATGTCTATAACAGTTACTGCTTCAATCTCTTCAAAACCTTCAGCTAATGGGATGAGTACTTTCATTTTATTTCTCCTGGTGCTGCAGAATTAATCCTTACAAAATGCTATAGTTTTAAAGGCGCGCCTGATTCTTTAACCTGTGCGAGTTTATTTTTAAGATCGCTTTCAAGCTTCTGCAGCTCGACTTCAGCCTGTGCCCGTTTTGTTTTACCCTCTGCCTGGATCTTGAGTGTTTCGTCTATTGTCGCGATGAGGTTATCATGAACTTTTTTCAGTGTTTCAATTTCGACAATTCCTTTTTCTGATTCTTTTGCTACTTCAATGCTGCTTGTTTTAAGAAGCTCGGAATTTTTTGTAAGAAGTTCATTTGTTGTTTCAGAAACTTTTTTCTGAAGCTCCAGTGTTTTTTTCTGTTTGAAAAGGCTTATTGCGATAACCACCTGGTTTTTCCATAGCGGTATTGTGTTCAGTATTGAACTCTGAATTTTTTCCACCAGAAGCTGGTCGTTGTTCTGAATCAGCCTTACCTGCGGGAGTGTCTGTATCGCGATCATTCTGCTCAGTTTAAGGTCATAGATTTTTTTTTCAAACCTGTTTATCATCTGTGAGAGATCCTGAACCTTCTGCGCATCAAGAGTATCTTTCGATGCTTCTGCTTTCGTTTTGACTTCGGGGAGTGTTTTTTCCTGAAGCTCCTTAAGTTTCAATTCTCCTGCGAGTATAAAAATATCCAGTTCTGTCAGATATTCTTTATTCTTTTCATAGAGAGAGTCGAGGAGTGTAACGTCTTTCAGAAGCTGCATCCTGGCCTTTGTCATCTCATCTGTTATTTCTTCAATATGATGTTCTATCGACTGATATTGTGCTACGAATTTTTTAGCTCCGGCGAAAAGGTTCCCCAGCAGAGGAATTTTTGACATCATGCTTTCGTTTGAAAGAGAATCGACATCAATTTTTTTAACAGTAAGCATGAGGTCTGTCAGTACTCCTCCAACCTCGCCGGCATCTTTCGCTTTAACCTGTTCGAGTATACTGTCGGCGAAATTGGAAATGTTAGTCTGAGCTCCGACTCCGTACTGAATTATACCCTGAGAATCATTAACATCTATCCGGGCCATGACCTGTTCAACTTTAAGTTTCTGGTCACCTGTGAGATTATTTATTGAGACTTCATTTTTTAATTGCTGAGCTGCTCCTTCCATTGTATCCTCCGGGATTACAGATTATTATCCTTCATATTTCATTGTTTTTTCCAGAACTGATATCTCCGTGTTGAGATCAAGCAGATCGTCTTCCAGGAGATTGTGCAGTTGCCTGGAGTAGGTTTCCTGTATAGAATCGAGCATTGTTTCAACTCTCTTCAGTGAATCTCCAATCTCTTTTGTTTTATCTTTTCGCGCAGAGAGCTCTACATACTGATTTACAATTTTTTCAGTTGCATCGAGATAGTAATTTATGAACTGCCGTGCTTTCGGTATGTCACCGGGATTTTTTGCCAGATACTCAAATATCTCTGCGCCGGTTTTGCAGATATCCTGAACTTTGCCCGCCACTAAATTATCCGCGATCATGCGGGTATTGCTTCTTAATTTTTTGAGTTTTTCAATACCGCCTTTCACTGCTTTTTCACTCGCAACAGCTTTGAAGGGATCTGTTAAGTCCGAAATTTCTCTGGTCATAATGATTTTAAGAGCTTTGTATATGAGGTAATAAACAAGAATGCCCACCGCAAATGATACAAGATAGCTTCTGAAAAAAAAGAAGTAATGAAAAGCTTTTGCAGAAATAATTCCCAGAATCAGTGATATTAAAAATCTTAGAAACATTGTTCCTCCAAATTCTTTTGCAGCCTTTGAACAGAGCAGGGCGTCATTTCTTTGATCCCATAGAAACTTGATTTATATTGCGTTATCTGAATCTGTCAATTGTTACCGGTATTTTGTGAAGCCGTGAAATTTTTCTCTGGATTCCGGAACTGATATAGATCGATTCAGATTGAATTGTTTAACAGTATTATTAGAATTTTTTATAAAATAATAATTTTGGAAGATTAAATCAAGGGGAATTTAGTTTTTAAATGGTTTATATTACAGAGGGTACTTCTTTGAAGAAGTAAAAGCTTATCGGAACATTTTATTTTTAAACTTAAAGCCGCGGCTCATTTGTTTCATATGGGTGACTCGATTAAAATATTTAATACGTTAAATGTTAATATCATGAATTTTTATTGATTTTTTTGATTGGGATAATGATATTTAAATCCGGCAGCTGATCCGGAATTTAACATTTATTTTTAATGAAATTATGATGAAGCAGTAAGGTTGGGTCTGGATCTATAAATAATTATTAACAGGAGAAAATTTGATGAAAAAGTATTTTACCGTTTTTTTTGTTATCATGGCATTGGTAATATCAGGAATGACATTCACAGCATCAGCCAAAGAAAAAAGTAAGAAGTCGACGGTTGAGCAGAAGGATGATGATAAAGATAAACTACTGAAGAAGAAAGCTAAGAAAGATAAAAAAGCTAAAGACGACGATAAGGACAAGAAGAAAGACAAAAAAGCTAAAGACGACGATAAGGACAAGAAGAAAGACAAAAAAGATAAAGACGACGATAAGGACAAGAAGAAAGACAAAAAAGATAAAGACGACGATAAAGACAAGAAGAAAGATA
>DAONFJ010000034.1:0-3920 GCA_035403545.1 Spirochaetota bacterium | reverse complement strand
GACAAGAAGAAAGACAAAAAAGATAAAGACGACGATAAAGACAAGAAGAAAGATAAAAAAGCTAAAGACGACGATAAAGACAAGAAGAAAGATAAGAAAGATAAAGACGACGATAAAGACAAAAAGAAAGATAAAAAGAAGAAAAAGGGCAGCGATGATGAAGAAGATTCATCTGATAGCACTAAAAACAAAGACGTACAGAAAGATAAAAAAGAATATAAAAAAGTTAAGCATGACAAAGGAGCAGATGAGAAAGAACTCGGCTCAGATGAAAAAGGCCGCATGATTTACGAAGGACCCAGAGGCGGACATTATTACTACACGGATCACGGAACAAAAGTTTATATTAAACAGGATAATTGATATATTGCGTAAACTGCCGGAGTAAAATCCGGCAGTTTATCTATATAGGAATTACCTTCGCATTCGGGAAGTCAATGTCTGATGAATCGTTTACTCCGGAAAATATGAAAGACTTGACCTTTATTAGAATTCATATTAAATGATATTATTATAAGAGGATCTGAATGATATTAAAAAAGCTTTTCACAGCATTTCTGTTTGTGCTAACTCCTGTTTTGTTAAGCGCAAGCCAGGCTGAACACGTTGTACCTACGGAGCTGTCAATTTTATGGGTACTCCCTTTCGTAGGGATTCTTCTATGTATTGCAATTATACCGCTTATTAACGGGCACTTCTGGGAAAAAAATCTATGGTGGATATCACTGGGTGTTTTCTGTATTCCAATGTCACTTATTTTCACAATATTTATGGGTGAACAGTTAAGGGAGCTTACGTTTGAGAAGGCCCTGGAGTATATTTCATTTATAATACTGCTCGGGTCACTCTTTACAATATCCGGTGGTATTTTAATCAAAGGATCACTTAACGGCACTCCTGTTGTAAACTCAATTTTCCTGTTTATCGGAAGCATCATAGCAAGTTTTGTCGGTACTACAGGCGCATCAATGCTTCTGATAAGGCCGTTGATCCGAGCTAACAGCTCAAGGAAAAATAAAGCTCATATAGTTATATTTTTTATATTTTTAGTCAGTAATATCGGAGGATTACTTACTCCGCTTGGAGATCCTCCTCTGTTTCTGGGATATCTTCAGGGTGTTCCATTTACATGGACATTACGTTTATTACCGCAGTGGGCTGTTGCAAGCTCCATAGTGCTCGCTATATTTTATTTCTTTGATGTTTTTATGTACAGGAAAGAGACTGGAACAGTATCCATCTCACAGGGCTCAAGTCCTGCAGCAGATCAGAGAGGATTCTTTTCTATAGAAAATGATATAACCAATTCCCTGGAAATTCTTGATCTTAACAGACTTGCTGATAAAGGAAGAATTACTCTTCAATCGCTTGCCACTGTCCGGAGATATTTAAATAACGCAAAAGAAACACTCCTGGAGCTGTCAACTGTCAGAACGGATAACCGGAGTGAAAAATTCGGGATAGATGGAAAACTGAATCTGGTATTACTTGCCGGTATAGTAATATGTATTTTTATGCAGGGTGTTATGGTTAAAAAGTTTCCCGGTAAATGGCCGGCGTTTGGACCTCAGGAGCTGGGGATGCTTATATTAACAGGAATCTCACTTTTAATAACTCCTCTTGCGAGTGAAACCAGAAAGCTGAATGGCTTCACCTTCGGGCCTATAAAAGAAGTAGCATTCTTATTCGCAGGAATTTTTGCCGCGATGATTCCGGCTCTGCATATACTCCAGCACAAAGGGGCAGCTTTAGGTATTGTCAAACCATGGCAGTTTTTCTGGGCTTCGGGCTCACTGTCATCGTTTCTTGATAACGCACCGACTTACCTGACGTTTTTGTCAGTCGGCAAGGGTTTGAATCTTCCGAATGACCTGGGATTTGTCCTTAACGATGGTACAGGCCTTTCAGCAGCGGTTCTTGCAGCTATATCATGCGGTTCTGTTTTTATGGGTGCCAATACTTATATAGGAAATGGCCCGAATTTTATGGTACGTTCAATTGCTGAAGAGAATGGAGTAAAAATGCCGAGCTTTTTCGGTTATATGCTTTACTCCGGCAGCATATTGATCCCGACTTTTATTTTAATTACATTTATATTTTTTATCTGAGATTAGAATTACAAAAGTTAAACGTTATATAATTTTTTGAAAAATTACTCCCCTCCCTTTACAGGGAGGGGTTTTATAAGACTACTGAGAACCGTTACATTTCCCCCGTATATCTTTTTAACATAATATTACCGGCGTGCAGCAGATTATGCATATTAAATTCCTGCTCTCCGGAGTGCATGTTCTATAAAATCATATGTGAAACCAGGCAATAAATTTGACTAAATACGTAAAATGCTCTATTTTTTTAATATAATTTTTAAAAAAATTATATTAAAAAAAAGGAGAATGAAATTATGTTCATTTATCAAACATACAGAGCTTTTATTTTGAAGTTTTTAGTACTGCTGGCCGCCGTTATTGTTTCAAACGGAAATGTACTTCTGGCAAGTGATCTTTCGGATGCCTCACAGCTTCGTGAAAAATGTGAGACTGAATTCAAAGTTATGGAAGTACCGGTAAAAAACTTTGGAAATAATTATGTGAAAAAAAATTATCAGACAGGAATGGAACTAATTAGGGATGCCAAGATCAAGATAGCACAATCGAAATACCAGGATGCAATTGCCATCTACAATAAATTTTTGAAACTGCATTATGAGATATATAAGGAACTTTCCGCAGATTATATCCACAGAACTGAAATGATATACAATGATACTGCCGTAGATCTGGTCGATTTTATTGATAACGCCAAAGTAAGCCAGTATTTCAGACTGGCTAATCAGAATATTGTCGATGCGAAAAAGGCCGCAACAGCGGAAAATTTTAAACTGGTAATTGAAACATGCAGGATATCAAAAAAATATTCTATCGATTCATACAGGGAAGCCGGGAAACCTGTTCCCGATCAGTATAAGAAAGATATTAAGGATAACGGCAAAGAGTTATTTCAGAATTAGAAAAATAATAAGTCGAAAGATCAGGTATATGCTTTTATAATTGAATTGCACCTGATTTTATTTTTGAGAGGATGTTCAGTTCCTGAAAAGCAACTGTCTTTATGATTGTATAACCGGGTAGAATTTTTTTCCGGGATGTTATTAGAATGATGTTTTTTAATCTTCATTAAGAAATGTATGGAGTATCTTCATGACCTGAGGCATCATCTTATTGATTTCAG
Organism: Spirochaetota bacterium; assembly: GCA_035403545.1. Lineage (GTDB taxonomy): Bacteria > Spirochaetota > UBA4802 > UBA4802 > UBA5550 > WRGT01. Next base: position 689 of record DAONFJ010000034.1, on the reverse strand, counting down.
CCATCTCATCCGACGAAAATTTAGAGAGTACATGGTCAGATACCGACATGGCCTCATTCTCCGGTCTCCCTATTCCAAAGCGAATACGGTGAAAATCAGCGCTGCCTGTTTCTGTAATAATTGATCTTATACCGTTATGGCCCTTGTGGCCCCCGGCAAATTTTGTTTTCACATCGCCGAATTTAAGTTCAAGTTCGTCGTGAAATACTATAAGACTGGAGTGGTTCACTCCGTAGAAATCCATAGCTTTTTTGACAGCTTTTCCGCTTTCATTCATGTAAGTCTGAGGGAAAAGAAGAAGGACATCAGTCCCTTCTATCGAACCGGTTCCTGTTTCAGACAGGAATGCTTTTTTGTTAATTTTAATGTTATTTAGCTCTGCAAATTTTTCTCCGGCCATAAAACCGATATTATGTCGGGTCCGGCTGTATTTAGAACCGGGATTTCCAAGAAATACGAGAATTTTCACTTTCAAAGCTCCGGAACTGCTATTTGCTGAAATCGAGGGTTTTAACCGCTGAATCGAGGTTATCGAAAATTTTTATTCTTTTATCGAGACCGGTAATTTTAAACATCTGCATAATATCGCCATTTATATTGATTAATGAGAAATTTTTGTTATTTTTTTCTGATTTTGTATAATAAACAACAATTATTCCGAGAGAAGAGCTGTCAATAAAAGTCATTTC
>DAONFJ010000033.1:7590-32039 GCA_035403545.1 Spirochaetota bacterium | reverse complement strand
ACTGTCGGATGTGATTAAGCCTTAATTAGAATTGTGATTTTATAGGCAATAACAAAATTCCCGGTTTTCTCAATTGATGGGGTAGAGAAGAGTGGTAACCTTGTTGATAGCGGTGAGTTTGGTCTTAACAAAGACTCGGATGTAATTGCAGCAAAACTTAAAGAGCTTGGTGTTGATTTAGAAAAGAAGGGAATTGAGGATGCCAGTTCATTAAAGGGTTTCGGTATTAGGACTGAAGATGGACAAGTAATTAAGGTTTCGGCTTCTGGTGAATTGACTATTATGCCTTTTCAAGCGATCGGTAAAGAAGTTACTCGCTCAGACATTGAGATTGCGATCCAAAGAGGAAATATGTCTGTTGAAGAAGCTAATAAATTAAGAGATGCTTATGGTTTTGGACAGGGCGGTAATAAAAGTGATATTATTGTTCAAGAATCAAAGAATGAAAATTCAAGTAAATTGATTCCATCCCCAAAAGGAGAAGTAGTTAAAACGATTACTTTTGAAGGTGATCCAGATGTTTATAAAATGGTTAATGGTGAAAAAGTAACGAGTAAAACTGCGGATGTATATATTGTTGATGGTGATTTTGACAACCACCCGGAGCAATGGGCTAATATAGATGATTTTAGTAATAAGTTGCATTATAACGAACAAAAGGATAATCCAAACAAAGTTGATTTAGGTAAAGGATATAGTCAGACTAATGATTGGTCATGGTATGGGCCAAATTCTGATTTTAAAGTAGAAAACGTTGAAATAGGTAAAAGTGACGTTTATGGGACAAAGATTCGAATCAATGTACTTGATTCATCTGGTAATATTAAAGGTTCTGTAGATATGGTTCATTTCACAGAAATTAATAATGAAATATATGAATCATCAAAAAATGATGTTTTTCCAAAAGGGACTTTTCTTGGCAAAACGGATAGACCAATAGGAGTATCTACAGGTCCACATCTTCATGTTGAATCACTTGATAGAGGTTCAAATAGAAATGATATTTATGAACTCATGAAAGGTGAAACCGAAAAATAGGAGTGTTAAATGAAAAGATTTACTATAGCCCTAATATATTTAATGTTGCTTCAATCTTCTAGTTGTGTAAATACTAATTTAGAAGGTGCTATGAAGCAAGTAACTAATGAGTGCGATACAGATTATATTGAGAAATCTATTATAAGAGTTTTTAAAGATGGTAATTCTGATAAATTAGTTTCATTATTGGATAAAGAATATTATTTTAGTTTTGAAGGTGAAGATAGCGAAGAACCGTTAAATGAGTTTAAATTATTATTATTTAATAATGACTATTTAAAAAAAAGATGGGGGAAAAAAAGAAATAAATATCCTTATACTTTTAAATATATAATCGATGAAGTTGTAATAAAGAAAAGAATTAATTTTTATAAATGGATTTCAAATTCTTATTATGATAAGCAGAAGAAAAAAAATATTAATAATATTATCATGGAACTAAATTATGAGGGTTATAATTATTCAATTCATGTGTCTTGTGATGGTAAGCAGTTTTCAATTTTTAGATTCGAAATTGGTAATGAGCTAATTGATAAAAAATAAATTTATTTTAAATCCATTTATTTCCAGTTCCCCATATCGAATAATTGCGTAGTTAAGCGACGTCGCCGACTGTTTGAGAAAATTTTCTGATACAAAGATCCGGCGATGTGCGCAGCGAACGCTTAACGTCAATTATGCGATGTGTGAATTTATACCATCAGTTCAGTTTGATAATTATCTCAACCCGCCTATTCTTCTTTCTCCCTTCCGCTGTCGCATTATCAGCCATAGGATTATTCTGGCCGTAACCTTTATATGAAAACTTATCGTGGCCGCTTTTTGATTTAAGATATTCCGATACCCTCATTGCCCGCTTTTCCGAGAGGGAAAGATTGTAACCTTTCTCACCCTTGCTGTCAGTATGCCCTTCTACTATTATCTCACGATCCGGATATTTCTTTTTAATTGCTTCAGCAATCCGGTCAAGCTTCTCACGTGTATCATTTCTTAAATCATAAGAATCAAAATCGAAGAGAAGATCGTTCATCCTTACAACTAACCCGCGTTTGTCGATGTCCGCGTCTACGCCTTCCGGGAGCTCTTTCTGCAGTTCATCCTTTGCCGCCTCTTTCTGCTTTGGTGTAAAATTCTGATATAAACTGTTTTCAGTTTTTATATTCATATGAAATTCCGCTGATGCCAGAGCCCCTCCTCCTGCTGAAAATATAAAAGCAATCTGGTAGGCATCCTGAATATCTTTAGGTTTATTATTTTCAATATCCCAGTGTATTATACCTTTATTCTCGCCGGCTATTCTTATGGGAAAATCATCAGGATACCCGGTACCGGACATATCAATATTTACCGAATAATAATAATTGATAACAGCAATATCTTTCTCATTATCCTTTATTACTTTTACGAATGTATATTCAACGGGAAATTTCAATGAAAACGGCCTGGAAAAATTATCAAGGATAAGTTCACCTTCCGCTTTCCAGGTATCATTTATATTAACTTCCCTATCAGGGAATGACGGGATATGACGGAGATTCGGCATATAATCCCCTTTCTTGACTATAAATCTTCCTGAAGGTTCAATAAGGAAATCCACCATAAACTGGTTTACCAGCTTAAAAACATTCGCACCGGAATCCTTTTCATGAATTGAAAAAACGCCATGAACCCTGTTAAGCCTGTCTGATTTTTCGGTGCATGTAAGGTCTATAATATTACGTTCTTCATATACCCTGCCGAGTTTGGCATTAACATAATATTTGACATCTGCTGTTTTTATCATTTCTATGCGTTCATCTTTAGCAAGATTCCAGGAGAGTTTATACGCATAGGCGTTAAATGAAAAAAGAAGTATAATTGATATGGTAAAAAATATTTTTTTCATATACCGGATCTCCAGGCGGATTATATCCGCTCTCTGATTTTCGGCAAATTATGTCATATTCATTAACAATTTATTACTCTTAGAAAAACTTCATCGCCGGACTGCGGCAGATTTTCCGGGAGGAGACTTACTGAAGAACCTTCCATTAAATTTATTTATAAACAATAATTTTCAGAAATCTATGTCTTGTCCTTCGAGGGATGCGGGGCCGTTTTCAGACAGTTCATTTTTCGATTAGAGATATATATTATAGATAAATATGAAATAGAATAATTGAGACGTAACTATCTCTGCATATTTTTTCTTCTGAACTCCTCAATTAAATGATAAACAAGTATTCCATATGCTACTGAAACATTTAAAGACTGCTTTATACCGTACATAGGTATTTCAACAGCAGAATCCGCCAGGGCAACAGCCTCTTCCGAAAGGCCTTCAACTTCATTACCGAGCATAAGGCATACGGGGAACCTGTATTCAGCTTCCAGGAAATTTACGCTGGTATCGGTATGCTCGAGAGCCACAATTGAATATCCTTCTGATTTAAGATTTTTAATTACAGAAACCGTATCCTCATTATGCTCCCACGGAACTGTTTCAACACTTCCCAGAGCCGTTTTATCAATTTCTTTCCGTGGAGGATAGCCGGTATATCCGCAAAGCCAGAGTTTTTCTATAAGTGCCCCGTCAGATGTACGGAACATTGATCCGACATTATACAGGCTTCTTACATTTTCAGCAATGACCGCTACAGGAAACCTCTCAGTTTCCTCCAATTCCGCAATTCCGGGCCTTTTCCCTTTTATTTCTTCATTTGACAGTTTTCTCGGCATACAATTCCTCAACAATACATTATTTACGGCATTAAAGCAGAAGATCCCTGCGGAACTTTTTAAACTGGTTTCCGTTTCCCCCGGAAAATGCTTATTCTACACATCAGACAGCCCTGCAGAAGAGCTTTAATTAACGATATTCTCCCTAACCCTGTAAAAGATAAAGTAATTTTGCTAATCATGTAAATTTTATTAAAAACTCCCATTATTCTAATTCATACTCAGTAAAAAGGTTTAATGTGCTTGAAAATTTTATTGACTTTAGGAGTCTCTCTTAAAAATACTAGAAAAACTTTATTTGACCGCAATCTGATATTAAAGTATCTTGGATGCGGTTATACAAACCGGGAGCAGATACAACTAGATGAATTATAATGAAACATCAGCCTATTACTCATTACTTCCCCTGATAATTACAATGGAAATTATTGTCATGTTATTTTCATATTTTGCTATGACATGGACAAAAAGGAAAATATCAGAGGAGAGCCTCTCAAGATTACACGAGAGCTTTATAGGCATTTTTCTTGTTGAATTCTGGTACTGGATCACCAGGCCCCTGCTGAATTTTTTTAAATTAGTAAAAATTACCCCTAATGGAATCACTGCCATATCAATTGTTTTATCCTTTATCACGGGAACAGTTTATTCATTCGGATTTATTGCGCTTGCAGGATGGATACTTGTTGTAAGCGGTTCACTTGATATGCTTGATGGAGCCCTTGCCAGAGAAACTGGAAAAGTGACTAAAGCAGGAGCTTTTTTTGATTCGTGCAGCGACAGGTACAGTGATTCATTTGTTTTTATTGGAATTGCGCTCTATTTTTTAAGTAAAAACTTTTCACTAAGCACAGGAAATTTTTACATAACTATGTATGACTATATAGGTATAATTGTTATAATGACTATACTTCTTGGAACAGCTTCAATGAGTTATGTCAAGGCGCGCGGAGATGTGGCCGGTGCATCTACCAAAAGAGGCTTAATGCAGAGGCCGGAAAGAATTATGATGCTGACAATTCTTTCTGTACTTGACCCTTTTATTAGAGTTATTCTTGTAAAATACGGGCAGAATCCCGATATGGTGCTGATAGCTGTTTTAATAGTTATGAGTATTCTTATAAATATTTCTGCGATTGTAAGAATGGCATCACTTTTTTCTACTATAAAAAGGATGGAAAACTGAAGGGAATTGAATGAACTATCTTGGCAGGCATTTCCTTGCTGAATTTTATAACTGCAGCAGCGAAATACTTAATGATGAAACCAGTATAGCAGATATAATGACAAAAGCCGTTGAAGTATCAAAAGCAACAATAATTAAGCCATTTTTCCACAAATTTTCTCCTCATGGAATAAGCGGTGTAATTGTAATAGCCGAATCACATCTGGCCATACATACCTGGCCGGAGTTCAGCTTCGCCGCTGTTGACCTCTTCAGCTGCGGTGATTTTGATTTCACAGAAGCTTTAAGATTTATCCGGGACAACCTTACTGCAGAAAAATATTCGATCCTTAGTATCAAAAGAGGAATTAACGTTGATTCAACTTCCAATATCCCTGTAAACCATTTTGAATCTCAGAAAATCTACCTTTAATGAAAATTTACAAAGTGCAGCAGATTTTACCTTTAAAGGGAGAAGCTCTTATGCGGTTATCTCAAAAAATTCCGCAGAAAAGTCAGAATAAAAAAATTTTCACAAGACACCATCTTTAAAAATATAGGAATTGAAAATATAAATGATTATAAAGAATTTAAAAGACCGTATTATGGGGGATTATGTAATAGACCCCAGGCATGATATTGTTATTTACGACATACTTGTAAGAGACGGATTTATACCTGTTACCCTTTTTCTCGGATTAATACTCGGATTATTAATTACCGGTGTTAGAGCTGTTTACGGGATTTATCTGTTCAGCATATTCCACATATTCTACCTGGTATTTTTTATTACGCTGTTCTATCTGTACAAAGTTATTCCAAAGCAGGGACTATTCAGATTTATTATTTTTACCATGTTCATGATTTCACTTCTGGCATCTATGACTATCGCCAGGAACAGCCTTAATGAATATATTTTTATTCTTATGTTTCCGATTATTACATACAATCTTTCAGGAATCAAGACCGGTACAATATGGAATATTCTTTTAGGATCAGCTTTTTTTATATTAATTATTATCGTTCACACAGGGCTGATTCATACAGGTTATCAGGTACCAAATCTGGTTGTCGGATTACTTCTCTACATTTTTACATCAATTTTTGCATACTATGCGGAGTTGAGGCACTCGAGCATTGAACAACTTATTCTGCGCCAGCTTTATTATGACAACACAAGCGGACTTCCTAACAGAAAAATGCTTATCGAAGATATCGCACATAAAATTTACCCGGCACTTATAATTCTCAGGGTTGATAACTTTCATGATATCAATACGTTCTTCGGTTATTCACTGGGCGATGATTTTATGAAATTCATCGGCAGGAGAATCAACATATTCAGTTCTTCATCAAAATTAAAAGCATACAATCTCTCCGGCGGGGAGTTCGCTCTTGTTCTTGATATGAAACATACCGGAGATGCTGCAATAAAACAATTAAAATCTACCGCGGCAGACCTGGTACAGCATATGACAGAGGAAAAATATATCCATCACGATACGCACATTCCTCTTACTCCATATATCGGCATTGCTCCTTACTTGGACGGAAGCGACAGCCTGATCTCGCAGGCTGACATAGCGCTGCATCACGCAATCAACAGCAAGCTGGCGTTTCATATCTATAACGATGATGATAAAGACCGCATAAGATACATTGACAATGTAAATACTCTTGCAGATCTGAATAATGCTCTTATGAATGAAAGGATAGTCCCGTATTTTCAGGCAATAATCAATAACCGCACCGGGAAGATTGAGAAGTACGAATCTCTCCTTAGAATAATCGACACCGCGGGTAAACCTCAACTCCCCGGTAAATATCTCGAAGTGGCAAGAAAAACGAACCTGTACCATATTCTTACAAAAATCATGATCGATAAAGTTTTCCAATACATGGAGAATAACAATATATCATTCGCAATAAATATATCCGCGGATGATATATATAATCCGGACTTTCCCGCTTACCTGGAAGACATGATGAAAAGGAATCCCTTATGCCGCAACAGGATAACTCTTGAGCTTGTTGAATCCGAAAGATTTGATAATTATGAATCCGTCGCGGAATTTATAAAAAAATGTAAAAAAAACGGTTACAGTTTTGCGATAGATGACTTCGGGACGGGATACTCCAACTTCTCCCATTTAACAAAGTTAAACATTGATTATGTAAAATTTGACGGTTCACTCATCCGTAAAATAGACTCTGATCCTACAACCAGAGTCATAGTAAAAAATATAACTGCCCTATGCAAAGAACTTAATGTAAAAACAATCGCGGAATTCGTAGAAAACGAAGTTATTTTTAATGCTGTTAATGAATATGGAATTGACTATTCCCAGGGATATTACATAAACTCACCATCACCGTCAGTTATTCATGAGTAATAAGAGATTATATGACAGAGAAACTCCCGTTTTTAATTATAATTCCGCACAGCGGACTTGAAGTGCCGGAAGAATTATCCGGTTACGAAAATGTAAGCCCTCTCAACATTTTCTTCGAGGCAGATGCCGGGGCTGAATCAATTTTCTCCTTTTATGATTCCGTTTTAAAAACAATATCCTCTCCGGTTTCAAAAATTTTTGTCGATATGGACAGAGAATACAAACTTCTTTCCCCTGTTACTGCTGATGGAGTTATAAAATCAAAGACTTCCATGAACCGCGAAGTTTTTAAAACAGACTGCTACCCCGATGAGATTGCAATCTCCAATATTCTCAACAGATACTATTTTCCGTTTCATGAATCGATTAGAAATTCATTTAAAGAGTTTAATTTCAAAGCAATAATTGAATGCCACACTCACATGCCGGTCGGCCCTGCGAATTCACAGGATAAAGGGATGCCGCGTCCGCTTGTTATTACATCATACACTGTTGATACAGATTCCGGTGTTAAACAGACAGCATCGGCTGACATGGCAATAGAACTTGCTGCCGCAGTTGCTAAAAATTTATCCAGAGAGGGCGAAACAGTTTCTGATATTTTCAGAGTATCTGATCATGAAGGTAAAGGTTTTATCATGAAAAATTACAGTTTATCCGGGATACCGGTTTTGAGGCTTTCAATATCAAGATCGCTGTTTTTAAATGAAAATTATTTTAATCTTGAAAGGATGACAATCGATGAACGGCGTCTTTATAGAATCAGCACACTGGTTAAATCAGGCCTGGAAAAATTTTACAGGAAATGTTTCTGAAATAAAGTTAATCAATCACTTTTATAGTAAAAAATTGAATCAGCCTGGAACTGTCATTTCGAAGAAGCTGCAAAAGAATCCGTAAAGCAATACCATCCACAACTGAGCAGCCGGCAGGCTCACTGACCGTTACTGATGGAGACTGAGCTTGTCGAAGTACTCACCCGGAAAAATGAAGCGGTTTCGTACTTACATTATTCCACACAGTTAAATAATTGTCACTGCAATCCGGATACATCAGGACTTACTGAAAAAACTTAACCAGCTCCATCTTTTTATTGAGATCAATAAATGCAGCCTGAACTTTTTTATCTTTTAAAATAATTTTTGTCTTCTCTGTAAGAAAAACTTTTTCAAATTTACCTTCAGTGTCATCCAGCTTTGCCAGATCCGCTTTTAGTTCCGCGGGAGGATTATCTACCCACTTGTCGATGTCTGGATACTTTTTCCGGAGTTCCCTGCTATTCTCTGAAAGTTTAATTAATTTGTCACCAAAAGTATTTACTGCTGATACGACATCTTCGGCATTTAATGATTTATCAACCTGTGAGAGGAACTGGTCCTCGGTTGTGACTACTTCATTTATAAATTCTCTGATATCGCCATATTTTTTGCTGCTGCTGCATGAAACAGCAGTTATCACTGATAATATAAATATAATTCCAAATATTCTTTTCACTGTACTCCCCCGTTTATTATGCACAAAATGTTCCCGTCAGATATTCATAAGCACTAAGCACTGCAGTCGCGCCATCAGCCGCAGCCATGACGATCTGTCTTTTTGATCCGCTCCTGATATCTCCGGCAGCAAAAAGGCCTTCAACTCCCGTATTCATATTCATATCGACTATAATTTCTTTCTGATCATTAAGAAGATCTCTATCCACAAATGAAGTGTTAGGATCATACCCGATGAAAATAAATACACCATCAGTATTGAGCCTGGTAACCTCGCCTGTCAGCGTACTCTTAAGAGATATTGAGTTAACTGCGGCTTCACCATTTATTGACTCGATGTTTGAATTTAAAACTGTAATTATTTTGTCATTGCCCAGAACTCTTTTCTGCAGGATATCAGCACCGCGAAAATGTTCCCTTCTGTGAACAAGATAAACTTTACTTGCGAATCTTGTTAAAAAAAATGCCTCCTCAAGAGCGACATCACCCCCTCCCGCAACGACAGTTACTTTATCTTTAAAAAAAGCGCCATCGCATGTAGCACAATATGACACTCCGCGGCCGAGATATTCTTTTTCTCCTGCGACATTGAGTCTTCTGTTGGATGCACCCGCTGCAATAATTACGCTTCTTGCCTGGATGGTCCCGTCACTGAGTGAAACAGTAAATACACCGGCATCCTTTTTCACAGAAAGTACTTCAGATGAGATAATCTCTGCACCGAGCCTTCTTGTCTGCTCCTCCATATCAGCCATGAGTTTCCATCCGGCAACCGGTTCCGGAAAACCGGGATAATTCTCTATCTCATAGGAATTTATTACCTGTCCGCCTGGTGAAAACTTTTCAACAATAACAAGATCAAGCCCCGCTCTCATTCCGTAAATTCCGGCAGTAAGTCCCGCAGGGCCGCCGCCTATTATTACAAGATCTTTCATTTATTATACCATCATTCGATTTTTATTAAGTCTGCTGCAATTAAAACTTTCCGCCCCCAATTCTCCCCCGGAAGAGGACTTCGAATATTTTCAATAAATAATATTCGCTGTTACTTCACATTAAAGCCCCACGCCGCGGGTTGGGGGCATATGGATCTGTTCTGTCTAAGTTTTATTTACCGCTCACGAGAAAAACAGAATCTTCAACTTTATCTGTACCGGAAAGGCGTACTTTCACCTGATCATCATGAGTTGTATCAACTTTAAATCCGCAGTAATCCGGCTGGATCGGCAACTCGCGCCCGCCCCGGTCAACAAGGACAAATAGTTTAATTGAAAACGGCCTGCCGAAAGCGGTTAGCGTTTCAAGGGCAGCCTTTGTTGTCCTTCCTGAAAAAAGTACATCATCAACAATAAGAATATTTTTCTTATTGATATTGAATTCAATAAGAGTCTCCTTAAGGACAGGAAGTTTGCCTCTTGTGGTAAGGTCATCCCGATAAAATGAGATATCAAGAGTTCCATGTTTGATTTCTTTACCGGACAATTTTTCAATCTCTTTTCTGATCCTATCGGCTAATTCAACGCCTCTTGTATGAATTCCAATAATAGCGAAATTTTCAAGATCTTCAATATCACTGAAAATTGTTTTAGAGGATTCACTTATTATTTTATTAATATCTTCTTTACTGAGAATTTTTTTTTCGAGCGGCATCTATTCCACCTCTTTGTAATATTCCTGAATAGGTTTAACCGAGAGCTCTTTATTTTTTTTGACGTAAAGCAGGCCGTTAATAGCTGCCTTTGCAGCAGATACCGTTGTAACAGTAGGAACGTGATATCGTGTTGCAGCCTGTCGAATCGAATACGCATCATCTCTTGTCACTTTGCCGAGAGGAGTATTTATTACAAAATCGATGTCAAGATCCTTGATCCTGTCCACAACGTTAGGCCTCCCCTCGTTTACTTTGTACACCATTTCACACGGTATATTATGATCATTATAAAATTTTGCTGTTCCGCGCGTAGCGATGAGTTTGAATCCCTGTTCATACAGTGCTCTTACCTCTTCGAGAATCTGTGCTTTATGAATATCATTTATGCTAAGAAAAACTGTTCCATTTACCGGGAGTCTGTCCCCTGCAGCAAGTTCCGCCTTGAAATATGATTCACCAAAGTTATACGAAATACCCATAACTTCACCTGTTGATTTCATTTCGGGTGAAAGAAGAATATCAACACCGGGAAACTTATTGAATGGAAGCACCGCTTCCTTGACGCTGACAAACGGAAATTTTTTCATTTTAAGCAGGCCGAGATCTTTTAACTTTTTACCGAGCATTACCTTTACTGCCGTCTTCGCCAGTGAAATTCCTGTTGTTTTTGACACAAAAGGAACAGTCCTTGACGCCCTGGGATTCACTTCAATTATAAAAAGCTCATTATCCTTGATCGCAAACTGAATATTCAGAAGCCCTATTACATTAAGTTCAAGAGCAAGTTTTTTTGTAGTATCAATAATCTGGTTCTGCAGATCTTCAGTAATTGTTATCGGCGGGATAATGCAGGCTGAGTCACCTGAATGTATACCAGCCTCTTCCACGTGTTCCATAATCGCGCCGATATAAACATCTTCACCGTCGCAGATAGCATCAACATCAATTTCGACAGCATCCTCAAGGAATTTATCTACAAGTATCGGATGCTCCGGCGAAAGTTCAACTGCTGTATTTATATAATTGTGAAGGCTCGCTTCATCAAAAATTATTGCCATGGCTCTGCCGCCAAGTACATATGAAGGCCTGGCCAGAACCGGATAACCGATATGATTTGCAATTTTTACTGCATCTTTTTCGTTAAATGCAATTCCGTTTTCCGGCTGTCTCAGTTTAAGTTTATCTACAACATTTGAGAAGCGTTCCCTGTCCTCAGCTCTGTCTATCGAGTCGGGTGAAGTTCCGATAATTTTCACTCCATTCTCCTCAAGAGCTTTTGCCAGTCTAAGAGGAGTCTGGCCGCCGAACTGTACAATAACGCCGTCAGGTTTTTCGGTATCGTATATGTGAAGTATATCTTCAAGAGTCAAAGGTTCGAAGTAAAGCCTGTCTGATGTATCGTAGTCAGTTGAAACAGTCTCGGGATTGGAGTTAACCATGATAGACTCGATTCCTTCATCCTCCAACGCAAAAGAAGCATGGCAGCAGCAGTAATCAAACTCTATCCCCTGCCCTATTCTGTTCGGGCCGCCGCCGAGAATCATAATTTTTTTACGCCCTGTCCTGAACGATTCGTTCTCTCCGTCATATGAGGAATAGTAGTAAGGAGTATATGCCTCGAACTCTCCTCCGCATGTATCCACGACACGGAATCCCGGAAATATTTTATTTTCTTTTCTTAAATTTCTAATTTCATTTTCAGCGTACCGCAGTGTCATTGAATACTTCTTCTGGAATAACGGACCTTTACTATACAGGTCTTCGATCACCGCCCTGTTTGCCATAAATCCCAGCTGTCTGTCCGAGAAACCGAGACTCTTCATTTTTCTTACAGTCTCCGGGTTAACACCTGATGTTCTGCATTCTTCCTCATACAAATTTTCTTCATCGACAAGTTCTTTCAGCTGATTCATAAACCATGGATCAATTCCGGACAACCTGCAGATCCACTCCACGCTCTTACCGCATTTCAGCGCTTCCTTTACATAAAAAACACGGTCCTCTTTCGGAGCAATAAATTCTCTCTCGAAAACAATATCCCGCTCTTCAGGGCTTAATGAAGAAAGGTAAGATGAAAGTTTGAGATTCCCGTCCGAACCGAAACCGGCCCTGTCAATTTCAAGTGACCTTAAAGCTTTCTGGAAAGATTCCTTAAATGTACGCCCTATAGCCATGGACTCGCCAACAGACTTCATCTGAACGCCGAGCCTCTTATCCGCACCTTCGAACTTTTCGAAAGCCCACCTTGGAGCCTTGACAACAACATAATCTATCGTAGGTTCAAAAGACGCTGGAGTTTCTCTTGTTATATCATTGGATATCTCGTCGAGCGTAAGCCCCACGGCGAGTTTTGCGGCGATTTTGGCAATAGGGAACCCGGTAGCTTTTGATGCAAGCGCAGAGCTCCGGCTGACCCGAGGATTCATCTCTATAATAATTACACGGCCGTTAACCGGATTAACAGCAAACTGGATATTCGATCCGCCGGTGTCGACCCCGATCTCTCTTATTATCTTAATCCCCATATTCCGGAGGTTCTGGTATTCCCTGTCCGTGAGCGTCTGCTGCGGTGCTACTGTAATTGAATCCCCCGTATGAACTCCCATAGGATCAAAGTTTTCGATAGAGCAGACTATTACCACATTGTCATTTTTGTCTCTCATCACCTCGAGCTCAAACTCTTTCCATCCGATGACGGATTCTTCAAGCAGAACCTGGTTGATTGGAGATTCATCCAGGCCTTTTTTTACAAGCCCGACAAACTCCTCCCTGTTGTAAACTATATTGCCGCCGCTTCCTCCGAGAGTAAATGCCGGCCTTATTATTATCGGGAGCTTGATTCTGTTGAGAATTTCAAGCGCTTCTTCAACTGTAGACACAAGCCCTGATTCGGGCACGTCGAGTCCGATCTTCAGCATCGCTTTCTTAAAAAGGTCACGGTCTTCAGCTTTTTTTATGGATTCTATATTTGCTCCGATCAGCTCAACATTAAATTTCTTCAATACTCCCATCTCTTCAAGTTTCATGGTAATATTAAGTGCCGTTTGGCCTCCAACTGTCGGAAGAACCGCGTCAGGCCTTTCAATTTCTATTATTTTGGCTACTACTTCAGGATCAATAGGTTCAATGTAAGTTTTATCCGCGAGTTCAGGATCGGTCATGATAGTTGCAGGATTGGAGTTTACAAGTATTACCTCATACCCCTCCTCCTTGAGAGATTTACACGCCTGTGAGCCCGAGTAATCAAACTCGCATGCCTGGCCGATGACGATCGGGCCTGAACCTATAATAAGTATTTTCTTGATATCTTCTCTTTTCGGCACTGATAATCCATCCTTCGTAAAATAGTAGTAAATATAAAATGACACCCCTGCGGTGAGCTCTTCTAAAGGGTTTCTTTCACCCTCCAGATCCCGTAAGAATAATAGTTATCCTGATTGCGCTTAGGTAATATTCCAAAGTTCCTGTAAAATCAATCTTTTTGTCAATAAAAATAGATAATATTTTTATGTTTATGGCATAACTGCTTAAAAAGCGGCACATTTCTTTTCTTCGCCGCGGAGGGGGGAGGGAATTCAGTTTACCGCAATTTTTGAATAATTAAACCGTTACTTAAAAAATTAAAACGCAGTCAGTGCTGCCCGTATAAAACTGGTAACAGGAGCCTGTTCCCTGGAATCTTCTACCGTATCTCTAAGCTCTTTAATAAGCTGGTCTGCATCTTTATGAAGAGTATCTTCGTTAACAAGTTTTGCTATAGTACCCTCGCCCTTGTTGATTTTTGCGGAAAATTCACTTATATTTTTAATTGCAGTTCTCAGATCTTCACGGTTTTCATCTATTACTTCAGAAATTTTGGTTAACGGGTCACCAATTGTAATTCCTGTAAGATTTTTCAGACTATCAACAGTTTCAAATACTTCCCCGTTTACTTCAGCAGCACCCGGATTTATCAAGATTATTCGTCCTCCAAGGGCGGACTGGTTTTTAAGTATAATTTTATAATTTTCATAAAGATTAAAGAACCTGAACAGTTTAAAGGACACAATAACTTTGCCGTCTGCCATAAGTTCGATGGCAGTAACTGTCCCGGATTCAACTCCATTTACAAGTGTTTTGTCCCCTATTGCGAGCCCCTCAACATCTTCAAATATAATAGTGCCGTATACAAATTCTCTTGTATCAAAGAGTTCTCCCCTGACTATTGTGTAATAACCAAGAATACCCATGGCGAGAAAAAATACTACACCAACTATGAATTCATTAAATTTTGTCATACTTTATATATAACCATTTTATTCCCAATGTCAACCTTCAATTGGTCCGGTAATCCTTCCTTCAATAAACTGCTTTATAACCGGATCATCACTTGCACGAATCTGTTCGGGTGTCCCGCATTCAATAATCTTCCCGTTATACAGCATGGCAATCCGGTCCGCGATATAATAAGCGCTCTCCATGTCATGCGTTACCACTACAGAAGTTACATCGAGTTTTTCCTGCATTTTCAGTATTAACTCATTTATTCGTGCGGACATTACAGGATCAAGGCCGGACGTTGGCTCATCATAAAGAATAATATCCGGATTACGGACTATAGCTCTTGCAAGCCCCACCCTTTTTTTCATCCCTCCGCTTATCTCGGAAGGCATTTTATCACCCGCGTCACCAAGCTGCAGCAGATTGAGTTTTTCATCAACAATACGGTTTATCTCATCCATGCTGCCCAGTTTATGCTCCACAAGCGGGAGAGCGACATTCTCCCTCACGGAAAGCCAGTTGATAAGAGCGCCGGACTGGAACAGAAATCCCATTTTTTTCCGTAACCGGATTCTTACACCGGAACCTGCCCCGTTCATCCTGATATCATCCACAAGCACTTCACCGCTGTCAGGATTGATGAATCCTGCAATATGCCGCAGAATTGTAGTCTTGCCCGCGCCGGAAAGTCCGATGATAACAAAAGTCTCACCTTTTTCAATATTAAAAGAGACTTCATCAAGGACAACATTACTGCCGTACTTTTTCGACACACTCCTGAACTCAATCATAAAAACCCTCCGTAAAAAAGAGCCGTTATGAAATAACCCATTATAAGAACCAGAAGATATGATGATACAACAGAAACCCTGGTCGCCTGGCCGACACCCAATGCTCCGCCCTCAGCTTTGAGGCCGTTAGCGCAGCTTATAGACGAAATCATCAGCCCGAAGACAAAACTCTTCAGAAGCCCAACATACATATCCTTAAGCCAGATTGACTGAAATACCTTGTGGTAATAGGCTTCCGTTGTTATACCCAGCTGGAAATATGAAATAATCCCTCCGCCGGCAACACCGAGTATAATTGTATAAATAGAAAGTGTCGGAAGCATAATCATCATCGACACTACCCGGGGCATCACAAGGTACGCCACCGGATTAATAGACATCATCTCCAGGGCGTCAATCTCCTCCGAGACCTTCATCGTCCCGAGCTCGGCAGCCATTGCGGCACCTGAAAATGCAGTGATGATAATCGACGTAAGAAAAGATCCCATCTCTTTATTCATAATATTGATCATGAGCGTAGGGACCAGTTCCTGCTGACCGAATTTTGCGAGCTCTACACCGGTATGCAGAGCGAGAATCATCCCGCCGAAAAGAGCAACAATTGTACAGACTGGCATGCTTTTTACGCCGGAGATATACATCTGTTTTACGATCTCTCCCCTTTTCGCGAAAACAAATCTAAGCGTAAGAAAAGTTTTAAATATGAGAATCAGCGTAAAGCCTGTAAACTTCAGTTGATGCGTGATTCTCTCGCCGGTATCTGTAAACAAGCTGTAAAATCGGTTTAATTTATATCTTTCCATAATTTAAAATAACGTAAAATCCGTTTTAAAATAAAATTTATTTTCTGAATTACTGTCAGCAAAATTTCCATGCCACGGATTAAAACCATATTTCTCTTTAGAGTTATTTGAGAGTTCAATATCCTCATCAGGATAATCACTGTTATACGATAGTGCAGAGTCACCATCACCAATTCTTAAAGGGATCCATAACATTTTTAAATATGTACCGTCCTTATCTTTTTCATAACCGAATGAACCGAGCATAATTGTTAATTCTTTTACGTTTTCACCGTGCCTTTCATAATTTATGACAATCGGAATTTTCATTTTAAAAAAATTATCGTTCCATACCTGATAATATGTCCTGAGCAGAAAACCAAGATGCTTCTCTCCATCGGGCTTTACCCTGTATTCAAACAGCGTCCAGAACGGCTGATAGAGCTTTTCATATCCTTTATCATCCCTGAATGGAAGAAGGGACAGAATATTTATACCGTATAAACCTGAATCATTCCATTCCACCTGAACCAGGGGCCACAGTTTAAAATACCTCCATGACCTTCCGTAGTACTCATGCTCATAAGAATAATCCCTCTTCAGGTACCATGCTATAACACATGTTATGTGATATTCAGATTTGAAATAATCCTTATCGTTTTTAATCCTGAAGTAGAGAGGAGTTACAAACATACTCTCATACATAGGCGTTTTGTACTTTCCCCAGAACGGGAAAAAAATCCGTTTCTTCATTTGAGGATTGTCCGAGTCTCCGATCTGAACCAGCGGCCACGGAAGATTATACATTGTTTCATTTTTATCAAGATCGTAACCCCATGAAAAAAACGGCCAGAGTACCGTGTAAGCTTTCATCCGTTCACTCTTACTCCATTTTTTCCCATAAAAGGGGAAAAAGAAAAATGTATATTTTATATCCTCCGAAAGATAGAGCTCCCTGTAATTGATCAGCAGCAGGTAAGAATAATTATCATACCACCCGGTTTTGCTGTTATGAGCATAGAACGGAAGGAACCTGAAATCCTCTCTCTTTCCCCCTTTTCCCCATGCGATGAGCGGCCAGAATAATGCAGTTCCGGAATAATCTTTATTTTCAAATTCGGTATAAACAGGAATTATTGCAGCCATTGCATAAAATAATGTCTGCCATGTGAAAATAGCTGACGGAGGATATAAAAAGAAAAGTGCAACCCCCGGGAAAATATATGGTGAAATTCTTTCATAACCGAATTTCCCCCGGATGTCCCCGCCCAGCGGATAAATAAAAATATATTTATCACCGGGATTATCTCCCGCCCCATAAAAAAACAGAGGCAAAAAACCATTATCATAATCTTCTTTTTTTTCAGGATGCATATAATCGGTTGATTCATATAATCCGAAAAAAGCTTTAGTTACATCGTTTCTCTCATTTTTATATCGCCAGAAAAAAAGCGGCATCAGGGATGCCTGAAACAGATTCTGATTATTGGATGCCTCCAGATAAAATGGACGATATACGAAAGTACTGCCGTTCAGGTCTTCCGTATGTTCGTAAAAAACCCAGAACCAATCCATAGTTTTTTCTTTTTTCTTAACTGTTTCCGCGGGCAGTGCTGCAGTTGAACTGAAAACAAATATCAGCATAAAGCAATATGTTTTATATAAATTTTTTACAGGAAGATTACGCAGGTTACTTATTATTTTTAAGAATATATGATGAAGGCCCGGACCTGAAATTTGCAATAATTTCATTAAGTCTCAACCTGTCTTCATTGGACATGACGTTAAAACTGACACCTGTAATACATATTTTATTGTCATCCGCATTTTTTATAAGACTCCACTTCTTTTCTACTTCAGCATTAATACTGAATCTTTTAAATTTTATCCTGACAAAGAAAAACTTCTCCAGATTCAATTCCGGATCTGATATACCTTTCATATCAATAACAAAAGAAAATCCGCCGGTACTCAGATCGGATATGGTACCGTTTAATGTTTCTGCACCCTCAATCTCTACAAAAGCAGGTCTGTGAGACCCGGCTTCTACAGGATACCTTATTGAATCTCTTAGTTCTTTCATTATAATAAATCAAATATATCGGTCGTTCATTCCTCATGAAGCGGTTTAAACCACTTTTATGCTACACCTTATATTCCCGGGGATTTTACCAGGCTGCAATCATAAAGTTTATACAAAAACACGCGTTGTTATTGCTCCACATAATTATATTATACCTGAAATATGGAAAAGGCAACTATATTTTCAATATCATAATCCCGCTGGTTTTAATTCATGGTTGAAAATAAAAAATGCATTCCCCCTCCAAGAATTTATTGACATTGACAAACATCCAATTTATTATATAAAAGTATTTATTACGGAGGATGATGCATGAAAAAAATATTTATATGTTTCATATTATTACTTTTTGTACTGCCTGCTGTATCTCAGGATGCAAAAGAGCCTGCAAAAAAAACAGGCGAAGCAGAACAGGTTAGTCAGAGTATCTACACTGAGATAACTCTGGAGGATTTCGAAACCAGCCAGTTTTCAAACACCAACCTGAAATTTATTCAGGCAAAAGAACAGCAGGGATCACTGACGATAAGAGATCAATATCCTGCAGAATTTAATAATTCTAAAAAATATCTTGGAGTAAAGCTTTATACCAAAAAAGGCGACACATTTCAGATATTTCCGGTTAAGCCTCTTGCAATCACAAAATATTGCAAATCAATATCCGTATGGGTATACGGCAAAAAATTTGCAGGTGAAATTTCCTTGATGATTCAGGATGTAACAGGTGCAACACATAGAGTTTCACTCGGAAATACAGCATTTCTCGGATGGAAAAAACTGACTGTAACTCTCGATCCCAAGATTAAGCAGCAGGATGCGTATCTTGAAAAAGAAAATGCGTTAAAAATACTTCATATTCAATACAGGCCGGCAAATGATTCTTTACATCCGGAATGGCAATATTTCTACATTGATGACATTACAGCAACAGTAAGAGATAAATACAAAGACAGACAGAGTGACGACTGGTAAAATTAAACCAATGATCCCGGTACAGGATATACTGAAGGACGTCCTGTAACGGGATTTTTACCGCAGAAGAACCTGGAGTCATACAGCCCCGAAAGCGCTTCTTCAGAGATAACCTTTTCAGGATCTCCATCAAAATTTATTACACCATTCTTGAAAGCGATTATTCTTGAACTATACTCAGCAGCAGTATTCACATCATGCAGTGCACAGATTATTGTAGAACCGGTTTTGTTCAGAGCAGAGAGTATATCCATTACCTGAATCATATGCCTGTAATCAAGATTTGATACCGGTTCGTCAAGCAGCAGTACTTCCCTGTTTTGTATCAACGCCCTGCATACCTGTACCAGCTGAAATTCCCCGGCGGAAAGTTCCCTTATCGATCGTTCCAGAAGATGGACTATTCCGCAGCGTGATGCCATCTCACCGATAACAGCATCATCTTCCATGTTGTCAAAACTGAACAGTTTCCTGAAAGGAAAACGTCCGAAGGATAAAAACATTTTTACTGAAAAATCAGGTATCTCTCCATTTACCGGATTTACAACTGACATCTCGGATGCAAGCTCCTTTTTCCTGAATTCAGCGAGATTGCGCCCGAGGAAAAGTACCCTCCCGCTGTAAGCCGGAAGCGAACCGGAAATTGCTTTAATTATAGTACTCTTTCCCGCTCCATTCGGACCGATAAGCGTGATAAACTCACCTCTGCCGACTCCGAACGAAACAGTATTTATAACAGTTTTCCCGCCGTATCCGGCACTCAATGAATCTACCAGGAAAACAGGTTCTTTCATACTAGTAAACCTGCCTGTTTCGTATTACAAAAAAAAGAAAAAATATTCCTCCGGCTAACCCGGTAATGACACCGACCGGAATCTCATACGGAAAGATGAGAGACCTGCTTACCGCGTCAGAGATTATAAGAAACGAAGCTCCTCCGATAGCCGAGAGAGGGATCAGGTTCCGGTTATCATGCCCGCTCACAAGTCTGGCAAGGTGAGGGATCATCAGTCCGACAAATGGTATAATACCCCCGAGTATAACCGATAGAGCTGATAAGATTGACGCCAGTATAAGTATAATCCGGAGTTCAGAATCAGAAAGCCCCGCGCTGTTTGAAAATGACCTGCCGAGTGATATAATATTAATATGCCGATGATAAATCCAGAGCAGTAAAGTAACTGCAAAAATAAGGGCAGATACAACTACCTGACCGACATCACCCGATGAAGATAGATCACCCATCATCCAGATAATCGCTTTATGAACACTTTGTGACTCTGCGACTGAAAACAGCAGCATTACAGAGGATGAAAAAATAAAACTTAGCGCAACACCCGCGAGAATAAAGATCCCACCGCCGAAACCTCTGCCGTATGATAACAGATAAAGAATCACTATAGCTGCAATGCTGCCGGTAAAGGAAAAGAATACAGTGGCGAGCGGCCCCAGTGAAAAAATCACGGCAGCTGATATTCCAAGCGATGCCCCGCCCGAAACACCGGTAATAAACGGATCTGCCAGGGGATTCCTGAAAATAGACTGGAACACAGCCCCGCTCACTGAAAGTGCTGCACCGACAAAAGCAGCGGCCATGACCCTGGGAAACCTTATCTTCAGCAGAATCTCCATTTTAAGGCTTTCACTTTTATTTATAATATTGTCAGCAATAATGAGGGGATTGATAAATTCTGCGCCGGCACAGAGTCCTGTTATTATTGAAATTATTAAAAGCAATCCCGGGATTGTATAAATATAAATTTTTTTCATTTATTGACATGGCTCAATATTTCGGAAATTTTTTCAACTGAAAGAACATACTCTTTCGGTGAGTAGTACGGGATAATATCATCGCCTGCAACAAATATATTTTTCTTCTTTATAAAATCTATATTATTAAAATTCTTTAGTTGATGGTAAAGATAACGGTCCTCACCCGGACTCATAATTATAACAGCATCAGGATTTTTTATAATAAGCGATTCCAGTGTCAGTATAGGGTATGGATTATCAAGGTTGGCAAAAACATTAATTCCGCCGGCTTCAATAATTATATCAGATATATGAGATAATTTTGAAACAGTGATTAGAGGTTTTACAGATACAAGAAATGCCACTTTCAATCCGGAAGTTTCTTTTTTAACATCATTTAGTCTCTTTCTATAGTAATGAATTTTTTTTACAGCAGAATCCCTTTCCCCGATCATCTCCCCTAATAAATAGTAGTTATCACAGATTGATTTAAAATCACTGTTCCTTCCAAACCTGTAATATTTCAATCCGAACTTTTCAAAAAAATTATTCCGCTGAATTTCACCATCCTCTTCTGACATAAAAATAATATCAGGTTTAAGTGAAATTATTTTTTCTATCGAAGGAGTTATATAAGTACCGACTAAAGGGACTTCACGTTTTAATGGGGGATGATACGGAGTTACTCCTACAATATTATCTTCCGCACCGAGGTCTATAATCTGCCCGGTAATTGATGGCGAAAGTGAAATTATTCTTTTTCCTGAAATATTTTCATTCTGAGGAGAATGCTTACCGCATCCCTGGAATACTAAAACAGCAAAAAAAATAATCAGATAATATGAGATTACAGGACGGTATGCCATCTATACTCCCCGGGTAGTTAGCAAAAGAAAGAGGTAAAAACAATTAAAAAATCAGACAAGGGTGATTATATGATCTTCCCTCGCACAGTTAATACAATAACGAACTCCCTCTTTCCTGTTTTTTACCGGAATATAGAAGTGATTCATTGTATTAATCTCTTTACCGCATTTTGAGCATTTCATAAGAATAATCCTCTCGATAAAAATTATAAGCGATAACAAAAACTGTACTTTTATTATCGCAGGAAGCCGCTTAGACAAGCTCAATGACCGCCCGGGAGCCAGGAAGAGGCTGCTGCCCATCAGGTTCTGTAAAAACTGCAGCTCCGTTATATTAATAAATCGGCTAAAATATAAAACCGCGGCATTCTTTTTTAAAAAGTACTCTTTAAAAAATAAAAAATTGTGTTTACAGCATATTCTTGTACTCTAACATCGACATCATTATAAAGATTCAGGGGGTTTTTATGCCGACAAAGGCAAAAAGCACTGTAAAGAAAGTCAGAAAAAATGTTAAAAAAACAAATCTTACAAAACTTTACAATCACATGCATAAAATGTCACTAGATGCAGTAGACAGTGAAGTTATAAAAAGATTTAAAGTGCTTATTGATGCTTGCGAGGAGGATCTCCCGAAAGCGACTATTGATACATTAATCAATGAACCAAAAGGGGCCGATACCTCTGTATTCCCTGAAGGTTTTCAGCCATATGTAAAACACTATGTGTTTATGGTAAAAAGAGATAAAAATCAGAAAAAAGCCTAGTTATGAGAATTAAAATAAAAGTCTTCGCATCTATCCGTGATATATGCGGTTTCAGTGAAAAGGAACTTATTGTTTCCGATTCAATAAGAGTAAATGAAGTTATAGATTTGTTCATCAAAGGCAATCAGGAACTTTCCGATAAAAAAGATAATCTTCTCATTGCTGTAAATGAAGAGTATTGCAGGATGGATAGAACTCTGGAAGACGGTGATACGCTGGCTATTTTTCCTCCAGTTAGCGGCGGTTGAAATGAAATTAGTACTTACCCAGAAAGAAAAAATTGACCTTAATTCTGTTTTAAATACAGATGTGTCATATAGTGACGGTTCTGACCTTGTTTTTATCGGCAAGGTAAGGGATACGTCCCGCGGTAAAAAAGTCACATATATCGATTATGAAATTTACAACGAAATGGCCGTGAAAGAATTAAACAGAATTGCAGATGAAGCTTCCGCAAATCACGAAACAGGCAGAATTGTTATCATACACAGATATGGAAGAGTTACGCTTGGAGAGACTTCTATTTTAATACTTGTTTCATCCCCGCATAGAGATTCATCATACCAGGCTTCGAGATATATAATTGATGAGATAAAAAAACGTGTTCCAATATGGAAAAAAGAATTCTACGAAGATGGTTCTGAATGGATATCAGACAGAAGCTGATTACTCTACGTAAACTTCTCCATCCCGTCTTAACACAATCACTCCGTTTTCATTAAGCTCGCGCATAACACTGACTATATAATCACGGCACTCTTCCACATCTCTCAGTCTCACGGCTCCCATGTCACTCATCTCTGTAAGAACACTCTCGGCTCTGTTCTGACTCATGTTCCTCAGTATTTTAAACTTAATATCATCTTCTGCGCCTTTCAGAGATTTTGCGATAGTATAATCATCGTTTATCTCATCGATAAGAAGACGGATCTCTTTATTTGAAAGATTAACAATATTCTCAAAGGTGAATATCATCTCCTTTATCTCTTTCGAAATATACGGCACGGCAATATCGATCTGCCTTAAAAGATTTCTCTCCTGCTCGCTGCTCATGTGGCTTAATATACCAGCCAGTGATTCCATTCCGCCCGCGATACTTTGTTCATCTTCTATCTTTTTAATATCACGGCATCTTTTCTTTAAAGCACGGGCCACAGCAACCGCGGCTTCAGCTGAAAGATTCTTCATCCTCACCAGTTTTACACCGGCATCTTTGGATTTCGCAGGCGGGAGGCTTTTCAATACCATTCCAGCTTTTTTCGGTGATATAAATTTTATTACAAGCGCTATTATCTGCGGCTGTTCGTCTTTCAGCAGATTCACCAGCATATCATCCTCAAGATCATTTAAAAACTTAAAGCTTGTTTCAGTATCACGGTTTTCTATTTTTTTTACAAGCTCGTCAGCTTTCTCCTCACCAAAGGCATCAACAATCATCTTCCTTGCCCTGTTTATTCCGCCGGATGGAGTTTTTGAACTTCTCCGTAATTCTATAATAAATTCACCTATAAGATCTTCCTTCTCTTCTTCAGGGAGAGACTGCATCCTGACCATTCCGGCCGTTAATTTTTCAATGCTGTCTTCATCAAGATGACGCAGAATTTCTGATGCAATTTCCGGCCCGAGTAGAACCAGAAGTGCTGCCGCCTTTTCAGTTCCAGTCATGTTAAAAAGTGATCTCATTACTTATCTCCAGAGCCGATTTTGTACTTATTAAA
>DAONFJ010000033.1:0-7490 GCA_035403545.1 Spirochaetota bacterium | reverse complement strand
TAAATCCGGTAAATTACATACAGTGATATTTTATACTTGAAAAAAATCAATAAATAATCAGTAATAATTCTATTAACACAAAAGTGATAAATATACGGGGCTTATTAAAAAGTGCAGAAAGAAAATCTTGTAAGTGAACAGTATCAGAATGAAATAATAACTGCCGTAAAAAATGAAAATGATATGGTTTTTATTACTTATTCCGTACTCGAAAAAACTGAAGAAAAGATCAAGTTTGCTCTGGCAAAAATCCTGGAAAAACATAACCGTTTCGACCTGTTTACACCTGTATACTCGTGCATAAAAGAACTTATCTCTAATGCGACCAAGGCAAATGCCAAGAAAATACTCATAATTGAAGGTGATATAAAAAATCTGGATGACTCTGCAGATATAGTGAGAAAAGTCCGGGCGATACTAAATGAAAGATCTCTCCTTGAATATGGAATTAAAACAAAAAAATACGGATTATCCACAAGAGTTTATCTGAAAGTTTATAAAAAACATTTATCCATTGAAGTCATAAATAACATACCTCTTACCAAAAAAGAGATGGATAAGATCAATGACCGTATAAGGAAATCATCCAAATATGATAACATCGCGGCATTTTTTATGGAGAATCCCGATCCGGAAGCTGAAGGAATGGGGCTCGGACTCTCCATGGTCGTAGTGCTACTTAAAAATATTAATATTACACATAAAAACTTTGCCGTTACAACCAACGGCATAGATAAAACCTACGCGAAAGTTCTTATCCCGCTAAGCTGATTACTCGATCTTCCGGGCTCTTCGTTTCATCAATGGATACACACTGTTTGTTGAATCCAGCTCCCTTAAAATATCAGGCCGGTCAGGTTCGGCATAGGATATAAATGTATCGGCTTCTTTAACAGTAAAGGTTTCAACATATCTTATTGTTTCATTATTAAGTCTTGAATTGCTGTCCCTGTAAATAACAAGTTCTGTACCCTCTTTCACTCCATCATATAAGCCAAGATTAAGTATGATTCCATCATCCTTCACCTTCAGTACTTTACCGCCGTAGGGAATTATGTTATAAATTTTTTCCGCGGTCAGGATAGAAAGAAGGTTAAGATTCTCTCTCCCTTTTCTGGATTCGGTCAGCTCATAAATAATATATCCCCTGTTAAGATCCATTATCTTAAAAGTTATACTGATGTAGTCATCGACCTCGGAGATTTCCCCGAATATCAGGAAGTCAAATTTCTGTTCTCCCTTATCAGATATCTCTTTAACTTTTTTTATGGTATCGAAAAGGTTTTCTCCGCCGGTTTTAAGGTTTCCCACCAGTGCTTCTCTCTCACCGAGTCCCGGTGTTCTCATCCTGCCGAACTGCTGAAGAGCAAACGTAAGATTCCTGGCAGCTATTTTTCCTGAATCGGGATGATCCGTAATTTTACCGGCAGAATTAAAATTCAGTACGAGAATGTTTGGAACGTCTCTCGGAGCTTCGTCGCTTGAATACCCTTCCCGGACATACAGCCGGTCCCTTCTTTTTATAATTGCAAGGTTAAGCATATCCTGATACTTGAACTCGGGATACTGCATCATCACATTTTTCATCTCATCAATCATCAGTTTATTATAATCCAGTATCGAGTAGTAATTTATCAGCTGTTCACGAACATCCCTGTTAAGCGGATTCATCAGGAGTGACCTTCTCAGATAGTAGATTACATTTGTATGCAGGCTCTCTCTCCTGTTTAATTTTGAGAGCTCGATGTTTTCATTAGAGAGCATTATCCTCGCAGGATGCGCACTCTTGTATTCATTCAGTACAAGAAAATCTTCAAGCTTTCCCTTAAGCAATGAATCAGATGGAAACTTTTTGTACGCGGAGAGCATGTGTTCGAGAGCTCCGGTTTTATCACCTGACATATCGTAAGCAAGGGAGAGACTATATAAAACCGGCCTGCTTTTGTTAACTTCAGCTGCTTTGAGAATATATGAGACAGCAGCATCTCTCTTGCCTTTTATGATATCAGCACTCCCGCCGCCGGTAAGTGCGCTGTTAAAATTATAATCCTCAATCTCCATCAGAGAGATCAATCCCATATCCATGTTTGCTCTGAAGTTTGAAGGATTTATCGCAAGGGCCCTGTTGTATGACTCACGGGCTTCATCAAGTGAATCAGCATCACCTGTAATCATATAGTTTTTAAAAAGAATGCTTCCGTACTTAATGTGCCCGTCTGGAGATTCTCCTGCCGAATCTATTGCTTTCTCAACATACTCTCTCGCCTCTTTAAGCCTTCCTTCATCTGTTTTTATATCAGCCATTAGAAGCAGAGACTGGAAATGGTAGGGATTACTTTTAAATATATTCTCGAGCTTTCTTTTTGCCCAGAGCCTTTTATCCATTTTATAATAAACATAGGCGATTCCGTACTCCGAGTCGATGGAGTCGCCGGATATTTTAACTGCTTTTTCAAAATAACCGATTGCGTCTGTAAATCTTCCAGTCTCCGAGAGCACCATTCCTATGCCGTTAAGAGCATCAACAGAATTCCCGTCCATCTTCAGCGCGTCAGAAAACATCTCCAGGGCCCTGTCATATACACCAAGCGCATAGTATGATTTTCCGGCCCCGATCATTGAATCGGAATATCTGCTGTTTAACCGGAGAGAGTTGGTAAAGCTGAAAAGAGCCCGGTCATATTCTGTTTTTTTAAAACTTACCCAACCGTCTCTATTCAGGGATATAGCATTCTGCGCGTCGGACACATGCGCGGAGGAAAGCGTTATTATAATTAATACCGCACTTATATATATGGTTTTACTGATTTTATTCATTTTCAACTTCAAGCCTCCGGAAACTCTCTTGAACAGATTATCAAATGATAAAGCAGAATACAGTCAAGTCAACTAATATTCAGAAATATAAAATCTGTTTGACCTTCAGAATACAATAGCTTAATCTATAAAAAATGCCAACAGCCTGCAGCTCACATCCCAATGAAAGCGAGATGCAAAATATCAGCTGTTTTTAATTGTTCAAAAGAAGTAATGTAATGGAGAAAAAAATACTTTGAGTAAACAAATAATCATGTCAGGACGGGAGAGAATTCTAAAACCGTACCTCTCATTTATCATGTCATTCTTAGTTACAGGGATGGGTGAGATATATTCAGGATTTACCCAGAGAGGTGTCACGCTTGCCCTCTTGAGGGGAGCATCTGCTCTGGCAATCCCTTTCTACTCAATGACAAATGTTAAAAGTTCCCACCTTACGGAAATATTCTTTTCACTCTTATTTTTTATATCTGTTACACTCTTTTCACCGTTTAATGCTTTCTTTCTGAGTTATAGAAAAAAGAAGATTGTAGTATTAAAATTTCATTCCGCGAAATTTATTGTGTTGTTTATGATCTGTAGTACAGTGTTTACTCTTACCTCGGCTGCAGTTTTTTTCTCTTTTTTTTCGATCATAAGAGTGAATCATAGTTACCCGCCGATTATTGAAAACGGCGACATTGCTGTCATAAAAAAAATCGGGAACTCTATTTACAAAAAAGGTGAATTGATAGTTTTAAAAGATGAAAATTTTAGTTTTACAAGAATCATCGCTTTGCCGGGAGAAGATGTTGCATACAGTAAAGGGCGTTTTTCGAATCAGGGTTCAGAACTATTTCAATCCATTTTCACTGAGGATGAGCTGAAACAGTTCTCTCTGACAGATTTTGATGTAATTTCAGAGATCAATGACGGCTTAAAATATCCGGTAATACAAAAAAAAGATAAGTACAGCATGGAGATTACTTTAAAGAATGATGAATACTTTGCCGCGCCGGATGACCGCAATAATATTACCGGATTTGTAACAGTTAAAAACGAAAATATATATGGAAGAATGGAAGGCCTGCTCTTCTCATACAAGAGAATGATAATTTTAATAAAACCATTCCGGTTTTCTGAATGACCTTTTCCTTCAGGGTACTTTTTAAAAATTCAGCGTTGCATACAGTACAAAAAAATAAGTATTATTTAATGCTCCCTCGCTTCGCAGACGTTTACAATAGATCATTTTTGCTCATAAAAAAGTCAGAAAATAAATTCCCTAATAAAAAAATTTGCATTAAAAATTTTTACGTATAAATACTGTCTTGACTTTCAGATTTAACTCTATATTTTAAGATTTCCTGTTATTAATAATTACTGATTTTATGGAGGCTGCTTATGGTACTCATCACAGGTTCAAACTCCCTGCTGGGTAAAGCTGTAATTGAAAAATTTACTCAGAATGGTGAAAAAGTAAGATGCTACGATCAGTACAAACCTGAAGTGATTCCTGATGGAGTTGAATTCATTCAAGGTGATCTGTTTACCATGAAACGCCTTAATCTGGCCTGTAAAGGGGTTGATACAATAATTCATCTCATGGATAAAAACAGAGCGCAGAAAGTCGGGCGCAAAAAAATGAAAAAAATCAATATAGCAGGAACTCAGAATCTGCTTAAGTCAGCAAAAAAATTTAAAATCACCAGGTTCATATTCCTTTCAACATATGCGGTATATGGAAAAACAAAATCTTTCCCGCTTAAAGAGGACGATAGAAAAAAAC
Organism: Spirochaetota bacterium; assembly: GCA_035403545.1. Classification (GTDB taxonomy): domain Bacteria; phylum Spirochaetota; class UBA4802; order UBA4802; family UBA5550; genus WRGT01. The sequence goes on along the minus strand of DAONFJ010000033.1, from coordinate 2,905 downwards.
CATACACTGCCTACGGCAAAGACAAACTGAAAGCTGAAATTTTATGTGAAGCTTTTGCCAAGAAAAACAAAATTAATCTCTCTGTATTGAGACCGGCTGTAATAACCGGCCCAAATGTAAAAAATTCATCCATTCTAATAACGCTTTATATGGCTATGGGACTCGGAATTGATAACGTCATGTATATATCAGGAGACGGTGATACAAGATTTCAGCTGCTCTCCCCTGATGATGCTGCTGACGCATTCTACAAAGTATACAAAGCAGGTGCGAAAGCTCATGGCCTTTCATTCAATGTAGGATCTGATAATGTCCCGACACAGATGGAACAGATTGTTAAAATAAAAGAAAAGAAAAAACTCGACTTCGCGGTTAAGCATATTACCAAAATGAAAGCAAGATTTTATTCCATTCTATTTAAACCGTCCAAAGTTAATTATTTTACAAAAGAACATTTTCTTTTCATTTTCTATAGCGTATACCTGGACAGCCATAGATTAAAAACCATTACAGGCTGGTCGCCTAAAAAAGATAATCTTGATATTTTGTCAGAGACCGTAGACTGGTACAAAAACAAAGTGAACTGATACGAAAAAGGCTGACAATAAAATGTCAGCCTTTTCTTTTAAATATTACAATACTACAATTTCTTTTTTTCATCCCTGTATTCAATCCCTGAATATTTCTCATCTTCTCTCTTTTTCGATCTGCTAAAAGGATAAGTGATTATGCCTCCGATAAACTGACCAAGTTTTATAAAAAGCAGCAGAAAAAGTTTGCCTGCGCTCCCTTCTCCGGGTTGAAAACTGAAAGTCAGCTGTGCGCGCTTCATGTCTTTAATAGTAATCTTCTCGTTCTTCAGAGACATCTGCTTCATCAGTTTACGGGCTTCTTTTCGGTCAAGCTTCAGTTTCTTTTTATCTTCATGATATTTGCCGGATCTGACTACAAGAAGAAAGAGTTCGTTATCTTCCATGAGTTTAGTTTTAATTTTAGCAATACGGTCGAGGAAAGCTTTTAATTCAGCCTTACTTCTTGATCCCTGATCATGGAGCATCTTGATATATTGACCTAAAAAATATGCCTGTTTGTAGATACGCTCTTTATCATCTATTTTCATATACTTAAGATCAACGTTCTCAAGTTTTTTTATCCAGTGAAAAATATTCTCCAGATTTTCATATGATACATCATATAATTTCTCGTTCTTTATATCTCCAACTTCGATATAATTCTTTGCTACTTTTTTCAGATCTTTAAAGATGCTATTTGAATTATCAAGCATCAGGCTGTAAATTCTGCGTTCAGTCGTTGTAAGAGGCCTGTCGTCTTCCTTAGGATTCTGCATCCGGTTTCTGATCTGTTTTATATTGATGGAAGATGGGTCAAAATCAACCCTCTCATTAGCAAACTCAAGTTTCATGTCATAGAAATCCGGTTCAGGAAGATCATCGCCAATTTTTAAAATATGGAGTTTTACCTTGCCGAGTTTTTCAACCATTTCATGAACATCAATTTTACTTACACCGTCAGTCACAACAAGAATTTCCGCGTTAGTCATATCCTTTGTATAGTTTATATCACTCACCGCCTGGAATACAGCCTTCTGAAGATTTGTACTCACTCCGCCGGTTGTTGCGAGGAGAACCTTCTCAATCAGGTAGGGATAATCCTCCTTTTTTTCAATTTTATAAAGGTCACCGACATTCGTATCGAACGTTCTGAAAAAAAGTTTCGCGTTGCTGTCATGCTTACGCCTTAGAAATTCAGAAACTATGCACTTGGCGTAGAATCCTCTCATATGCATATCCATCGACCGTGAAGTATCGAGAAGGATATAGAAGAGCTGATCAAATTTATTGGCCTCTCTCCCTTTGTCATTTTTCATTGTAGAAACAGGTTTAAAGTTATCGCTTTCGGACTCATAAAACTTCTGAACCATTAAAGTTTTAGTAAAAAGCTTCGCATTGAAGATATCGTCATCCTGTGCCAGTTCGCGGGGAAGAGTCCGTTTTAAATCAATTATACTCTTGTATGTTTCAATCTCCATCTTGTCGCTAAGTGGCGATTGGCGCTCAATTCGATTAATCGATATGCTCTCTTTTCTGTCAGGTATATGAATCTGTTCTTCTGTCGAAATCTCCTCAATAGCATTTAATGCATCTAACGAACTCCGGTCGGTAAACAGGGTCCGGGCTATTTCGAACAACAGCATAAATTGAGGAGGTATAATTACCTGGATATTTTCAAAAAAACCGAGCGAATCCCAATATCCGAAAAAATCGTCCCCTTTATTCTGAGAGATCATTTCAAATATCCTATGTCAGTTCTCTGTATTCCTTCAGAATACCATTTTTCAGCTCATTAACCTCTTCAACAGAAGAAGCTACATCAAATACGCTTTTTTTCAGAGAATCAAGAGTAACCTCATCCTCGTCATCCTTTCGTTTCCCCGTGAAAACAAGTTTAAAAAGATTTTTGAGATTATCAAGCAGGGAGCTTTTTTTAAGGATGAGATCTCTTTTTTCAGGATCATTCTTGATCTCTTCAAAAATAGTTCTTATCCCTAAAAGAAATTCAATTTGAGATAGCGCACCATTAGCTTTAAAATGATTCATAGTTTTCTGATAAACATCGAGATACAAATCCTTCTCTGATTTATCCAGATTTTTAATTGAAGTATAACTGTTTAATGTACACAGCGCGAGATACATATCCCTGATATCATCCATGTTTGCAGTAAAACGATTATTAACAATCGCAGAAGCGCGTAAAAAGTCACTAAGCTTGGCCTGTTTCCTCGGGCTGATGAAAAAATTCTGGTCGTTCTTTCTCATTTCACTTACGAATTTGGTAACAAAAACATTTTTCATAAAATATATGAATTCCGGAACTTCAACCTTTA
>DAONFJ010000032.1:9134-32061 GCA_035403545.1 Spirochaetota bacterium | reverse complement strand
AGAGTAGCGGACTACGAATCCGTTGGTCGGGGGTTCGAATCCCTCCAGACGCGAAATAAGCCCTGATTTATTCAGGGCTTTCTTCTCTATACCACGCATTAACTATTCCGGTTTGCAATACTTTGCACGATTTTTGCACAGCCTAAATTACTTTCCTGATTTTAATTACATTATCAGATGTATAACTTTTGCCGTCACATTTCTTCGTGCAGATTGTATATAATTTTCTTGCTGTTTCAAATGTCTGTGGCGGCAATTAATTGTATATCACCGGAAGGAATCTCTGTGTCGCAGAATTATAAAGCAGTATGAAAGATTTACAGAATTTTTACTAACACTTCAACGAGCGATTTTTCGCGATGGAGATTTATCATTGAATGGTATCATTATTATGCATCTGAGATAATAACAGCCGGTTCATCATTTTACCGACAGATTCATGATGAATTGTGAAAATTGAACTGAGGATGTAGCTGCATACCGGCAAATGTATTCCGCTCGCGTTCGGATCAGGAACACCATTAATGGACTTGCAATATTTGTTTGTTTTTTCCGCAAGATGAACCCGGCATACAAAAGGGCGGACTTCCCATATTGTACATGTCTGGTCATCTTTTTTCAGGAAGGCACAGGCCTGATCCTCCTCTGCCTGATCATTCCATGTAGTTCTGCCATAGAAATTATTATTTGAGTCGAATTCAATGAATTTCTGCTGCCTTTCCAGTTTTTCAAAATCAATATAAATTTTATTATCTGCACAGTATTTATGTATGAGTTGTGCCTCTTCACATGTACATGCAACAGGCTGATAACAGCAGTTTGAGCATCCTTTGCGGCAATAGTATGGAGGGAATCCATCCTGCACATCAAGTTCTATCTGGTAATCAATGGCTTCATCGATAATTTTATGAAAAATTTGAGTGCTGTTATTTCCAAAGCTCAGGTATTGTTCTGACCAGAATTGAAGCTGGTTCCAGATTTCTTCCGGAGGGATTTTGTGGTCAATAAGTATTAAAAATCCATACAGGTCAGGAGATCTTCCGTTTAAAATATTTTTCTCCATCCATTCATGCGCTTCATTCACATACTTTTTCATACTTTTTTACAATAGGCTGGTTACCGCAACATTTAATCAATACCGCAAGGATAAATAGCATTGCGATTTATTTTCACCTATTCCTCCTGTATTACTGATTGGCGACATATGAATGTTATATGTTTTTTCAGACTGCTGAAACAACGGCAGCGGTTACAGCTCCGCCGACATAATTAAGTTCAACATTGATGCATGGGCTGCTTAACTCATCCGGTTTGACACAAGCTTTTTTTATAGTATTATATAATTGTGTTTTTTGGTCATTTTTCAGTAATCTATTATTCGGCAATACTGTAATGTCTTCTACTGACGGATTGGGCAGATGGGCTACGCTTATTATATATGTTCGATGAGCGTATGATACTTCGTATTTCCAGAAGATTTTTTTATTTTTATTTACCCAGTCTCTAATACTGTTCATTAATTTATTTTCCATTGTATAACGCCCTTAGTAAAAATCTATATTGTAAATTATGAATATAAAATTTTTTTTCATATTCATATTAAAAAATCTGTTTTGAACTGTTCATCTTTTATTCAATTATCTTATTTATGTATCTGGAAACGGCAGTTAATGATACAAGAAAATCCTGTCTTTCATTTTCTGAAAAATCTGATATCAATGACTCCAGATAATTATCAAAGTCATTCTGAATAAGTTTTGCGGCTTTGATTCCTTTATTCGTAAGAGATAATTTTATTTTTCTTCTGTCGTGTTCCGATAAATTCCTGGTAATAAATCTGTTTTTTACAAGATAATCAACAGAGCGGGTAAAAGAACTTCTCTCTAATCCGGTCATTAAACTTATTTCAGACATTGATTTTTCGCTGTTTCCATTAACAAACATCAGTATGTTTGTCTGGGTTTTATTAATACCAAGGCCCAGTTTTGATATATCATGTTCATAGAAAACTTTTTTAAAAAACTGCGGAAAATTTTGTATTCTGTCGCGGTACATATTCCACCATGTTTTATTTTGTTGTAAATACAACATATGCATTTACAACAAAATAAAACATGTTCGGGCCGTGTCAAGTAAATAATACTCCCTGCGGATAAATAAGTTAATATAACCGGGATTTACAGGTGATATTTTGTTATAAAAAATTATATGTCTTGATGAGTATAACAGCCCCGGATATGTTATTAATCAGGAAAGAGATTTTTTGCATGAATTTTTTTATTCGCGGTAATTCTGTAAATTTTTAAAAACAGTATTGACTTTTTGATGCGTTAAGGTCTATCACGTCAGCAATTAGTTGAAATTAATAAGGGTAGAGGGTGTTTTTTTCAGGCGATGAAGGAATCAACCGGAGTACCGGATTATCTGAAGCATTTTAGCCTGTTAAAAACAAAAAGGCTAAAATGAAAAAAAAGATTATTGTAGTTGATGATGAATATCCCAGTATTGACCACCTGAAGACAGTACATGCTCATGATTATATTCTAAATGCTGAATACCGCGATTCCGGCTTTGAACTTTCTATTTTCTGCAATAACGATTCTTATATGTCTTTAAGCTACTATTTAAAACTGATAGCCAGGGCAAGAAATCATAAAATAATTGAACATGACAGAATAAATATTAAAAAACGTTCTGTTAAAACTAATAGCGAATACCAGATTGCCATCCTTGTAGATCCTGAAGAGATAAATCCTCCGTCTACGCTCGATTCTCTGATAAAAATGGAATTTATAGCAAAGAAATCCGGCATGAATGTGCAGTTAGTAAGATATAAAGAATTAAAAGATACTTTAAAAGATTATGACGGCCTCTTTATCCGTGAAACAACAGCGGTGGATCATTACACATATGAATTCGCAAAACAGGCGGAAGAGCTGGGAATTGTTGTTATTGATGATCCTGATTCAATTATGCAATGTACAAATAAAGTTTATCTGCATGAACTATTTGCCGTGAATAATATTCCCGAATTACATTCAGAAATAGCCTGTGCAGAAAACCTGGTGCAGCTCTCAGAAAAAATTACATTTCCGTGTGTTATCAAAGTCCCTGATTCATGCTGTAGTTTAGGCGTATTTAAAATAAATGATGCTTCCGAGTTTATTGCCAGAACTTCAGTATTATTGAAGGATTCCAGATTTTTACTTGTACAGGAATTTTATAAAACTGAATTTGACTGGAGAATAGGAATACTTAACAATGAGCTTTTGTTTGCCTGTAAATATTTCATGAGCAGAAACGGCTGGCAGATAATAGACTATAGTAATCCTGATGAAGAGAGAATCAGTAAATGCGGGCGGACAGAAAATATTCCATTAAAAGATGTTCCCGGCTGTGTACTTGAAACTGCATTAAAAGCAAGTGCATTAGTAGGCAACGGATTGTATGGTGTAGATCTGAAAGAAAAAGATGGTTCCTGCGTTGTAATTGAGATTAACGATTGTATGGATATTGACATGCCTTTTGAAATAACTGAAGATGACGATTCTGCATTGATAAAAATATTTGAGGTATTTAAAAAAAGAATAACTGAAAAAAGAAAGCCCTCCAGTGAAAAGACGTTTCCCGGGAAATCCATTCTTGTCCACGAAGAAGCATATTCCGGTTAAAATCACAGGAGTTTAAGGATTCGGGGTATTGCTGAAAATATGCGGCTTATCTGCCTGGTGGCAATAACTTCTGAATATTCCGGTAAAATATGCCGCGTAAAATTTATTTTTATTTTCTGAAGTGGTGATTGTCTTTCAGCATTAAGTCTACTTTTTTTACGACATCTTCAGACATTGCTATATCATCCGGCCATTCTCTTGTATGCCCGTCACTGATTCCCTTTTTTGTCGCGTCGATGATTATGCTTCCCTTTTCCATAACTATATCACGGAGAGGATCAACGTTGTTGAATATTTTCCATAACAGAACTGAATCATCATTAATATCTATTTCGTGATCGTATAGTATTATTATACCTTCATGTACCAGTGTGCTGTTTTTTATTTTTTTTATAAAATACGGTGAGTTTGCTTTCTTATCTTTTTTTACAGTGAGTATAATAACTCTGCTTCTGCATTCATTCAATGCTACGCGTGCGGCGGAAATTTTTTTATCTATCGATAGAACCAGTCCTCCGATTTTTTTCTGATCCATTTTTCCATGTATGAAACCGCCGGATCTTTTATCCTCGCCGTCTATTCTCGCGGTGGCGTCAATTCCAAGTTTTGAACCGTAAAGAGGTTTATCTGCCGAGTGATCAAGTACATCGAGTATACCGCGTGTAAGTACAATGTCGGAGTTTAAATCCACGGTGTTGAGTATATGCTTCATAAGGCCGGTCCTGTCGGCAAGGAGTGCAGCATCATCAATCATAACCAGTATTTTGGCAAAACTCATCTGCCCTGATCCCCAGAGTCCGTTCATAACTTTTACCGCGTGTTCCGGAAACTCCTTTTCAATCGCGACAACCGCAATGTTATGAAACACGCCTTCCCATGGCAGCATGTAATCCGTAATTTCGGGAAGTACAGTCCTGATCATCGGGAGAAAAATTCTCTCCGTGGCAAGAGCCATGTAACAGTCCTCCATGGGAGGTTTTCCTACAATCGTTGCGCTGTATACAGGATTTTTTCTGTGAGTTATTGCAGTGACATGAAACACGGGATAGTCTCCTCTTAACGAATAGTACCCTGTATGATCGCCAAACGGGCCCTCAACGCGGATCTCGCCTGGTTCAACATATCCCTCAATGATAAACTCAGCCTCAGCAGGAACTTCAAGGTCAACTGTAATACATTTGACCATCTCCACCGGTTTTTGCCTGATAAATCCCGCGAGAAGCATTTCGTCAACTCCGCGCGGCAGGGGAGCGGTAGCAGAGTATGTTACAGCAGGATCAGTACCTACTGCGACAGCAACCTCCATACGTTTACCCGCCCTGAGATATTCATGGTAGTGGTGTGCCCCGTCTTTATGTATATGCCAGTGCATTCCAGTGGTGTTCCTGTCATAGATCTGCATTCTGTACATTCCCGCGTTACGTTTCCCGTCGCTAAGGCCTTTTGTAAATACAACTGGAAGAGTGACAAAGGGGCCTCCATCATCTGGCCAGCAGAAAAGAACGGGTATTTTAGTGAGATCAATTTCACTTCCTGTTTGTATTATCTCCTGGCATGGGGCTTTCCCGCTGACAGTACGGGGCAGAAACCGCGAGTATTTAATCAGCTCAGGCAGGAGTTTAACTTTATCCATAAATGTTTTCGGCGGTTTTGTATTAATAATATCATGAAGCCTTCCGGCGAGTGCGTCAAGGTTTTCACTTCCTAGCGCCATGTTAATCCGCCGAGTGCTGCCGAACTGGTTTATAAGAATCGGATATTCGTATCCCGCTACATTTTCGAAAAGTATCGCTTTTCCTCCACCGGGGAGTTTGGACATACGATCAGTGATCTCTGTGATTTCAAGTCTGTTTGAAACAGGTTCTGTAAAACGGATAAGTTCATTTTCTTTTTCAAGTTCGTTTATAAATTCATTTAAGTTACGGTAATTTTTTTTCATATCGATTTCCAGTTATAATATTAGTGTACCCGTCTAAAAAAGTCACCGCACAACCGCATCGGACAAAGCAGAAGTACTTCCCCGTAAGGCGGCATTCGGGGCGGTGATATCTTATTCCATCATTATTCCGTGCAGCGCCGGGGATCAATACTCTTTCCACACAGTTTTAAGCTTGTGTTCTATCCCGAGCTGATCTAAAATTTTTCCGGTTATAAAGTCGGCGAGGTCATCTATTGTTTTCGGCCTATGATAGAATCCCGGAGCCGCCGGAAGTATCACCGCACCTGCCTCTGCAGCAAGTGTCATGTTTTTTAAATGTATAATGCTCAGCGGCGTTTCTCTTACCGCAAGGATAAGATTTCTTTTTTCTTTAAGTGTAACATCGGCAGCACGTTCAAGGAGAGATGCTGAGTAGCCGTTTGCTATCCCTGAAAGTGTTTTCATAGAGCATGGCAGTACTGCCATACCGTCAGTTTTGTATGATCCGCTGGCTATATCCGCAAACATATCATTATTGTCATAAATCTTAATCGGTCCTGTGTTACCTTCATGAATATCGAGCCTCATGAGAGCATCTGTAAGAGTCATTCCTGTTTCATGCCTGAACACAGAGGCTCCCATATCTGTTATTACAACTCTCAGATCAACTTCGAGTTCGGCCGCGTGTTTCAGAAAGTTGAGAGCGTATATGCTTCCCGATGCTCCCGTGATTCCTGTAATTATTGTTTTTTTCATATGTTCATCCTGTTATCTGCCTGTAAGGTATCCTGTAAGTACCGCGAAAAATACCGCTACAGATATAATACTGTTTATGTGAAAAAATGCGATATTGATATGTGTTATATCATCAGGATTAATAATTTTATGTTCAATGATATAAAGAACAGCAATTATTGATGTAAAGATGAAGTAGTACACTCCGAATCCCGCTGTAAAATAAAGCAGTGAGAGCAGAGCTACTGCTGTTATATGCAGAACAGCTGATATAAAAAAAGCTTTTTTAACTCCGAAACGTGCAGGGATAGAAAACAGATTTTTCTCTTTGTCAAATTCAACATCCTGGCATGAGTAGAGTATATCAAATCCCGCGATGTGTGTCATCAGCGCAAGCGCCAGTATTATGATAGATAGGTCAGGAACTCCGGCTATAGCGATCCAGACTGCTGCAGGAGCAGTGCCGATAGCGAATCCGAGATAGATATGTGCGAGCCATGTGAACCTTTTGGTGTAGGAGTAGAAAAAGAGAAATGCCAGAAGCGGGACCGAAAGCCACAGGCAAATTTCAGAAAGCATAGCTGCCGCAAAAATCAGGAGCAGGGAAGAGAAAATAGTAAAGGCCATGGCTTCTTTTCTCGAAATGGTTCCTGAAGGGATTTCTCTGATTGCCGTTCTTGGGTTTTCGGCATCAATTTCAGCGTCTGCGATGCGGTTGAATCCCATGGCCGCAGAACGTGCACCTACCATCGCAATTACAATCCAGAAAACCATCTGGAAAGTAACGGGGTGTTCTCTGAGAGCAAGCACAAGGCCTGAAAGTGCAAAGGGGAGAGCGAAAATTGTATGAGACAGTTTTATCATTTTAGAATAGGTTACGGTTTTAACAAGTAAACCGTTTTCCGGAGACTTATCATTTTCCATTGTAAAATTCCATGAACATAATTTTTTTTCAAGAAGCGAAAATATAATAAACAGTATAAGCCCCATGAGGCTCATTCCTGTTATCCCTACAAAAATCATGATATAATCAGCCCGCGCCCAGGCATCCATAATAAGGTATCCCAGGCCGCTGGATGTTGCAAAAGATTCTGCAAAAAACAGAACCGATATTGCGGTTCCGGTTGAGATTCTGATCGCAGTAAAACTGTGAGGCAGAGCTGCGGGAATAACCACATGACGGAATATATCTGTAACGCTTCCCCCCATTGACTCGACAGAATCATAATATTTGGGGCTCACTGAACGGACCCCGTCACGTACAGCTACAAGTATCTGAAAGAAAAGAATCAGGGTGATCAGAATAATTTTTGAAAGGTCACCAAGCCCGAAAAGCAGAACAACTACCGGAAGAAGAACCATTTTAGGAACAGGATATGCAAGATATACTAACGGTGAAAAAATTCTGTCCATCAGCGGGCTGTATCCCAGTATTGCACCGAGCGGAAAGGCGATAATCCACGATAGAAAAATACTTGCGCATACTCGCCAGGCGCTGATTCCGAAATGAATCCAGAATAGAGAATTTTCCGCTTCGTTTAAAAAAGCGATAAAGACAGCTTCAGGCGAGGGGAGTATCGGTGATGCCGCTCCAAGGGAGGCAATCTTCCATAAAATAAAAATTATTGAGAACGTCATGAATATATTAATAAAGGAAATTTTCTGTCTCATAGACTTCCAATCATCCCCCTTATTGAACCGCATACTGAGTAAAATTCCTTTGAATTCCTGAAATCTTTTTTTCTTCGTGAAGAATTATCAATGGTGGAGATTATTTTTCCCGGGCCGCCGGTCATTACAAGAATCGTATCACCGAGAAAAACGGCCTCCTCGATACTGTGCGTAACTGTAATCAGTGTCAGAGAACGTTTTTCATGAATGTCATAAATTGCCTGCTGGAGCTTTTCCCTGGTTAGAGTATCGAGCGATGAGAACGGCTCATCCATCAGAAGAATTGCCGGTTCAGTAGAGAGCGCCCGCGCAATGGCTACTCTCTGTTTTTCACCGCCGCTCAGGGTCGCGGGATACTTGTCTTTGTGGGTGAAGATTCCAAGATCGGCGAGAATTCTTTCAGCCGTGGAATCTATCTTTTGTTCCGGATATTTTTTAATTTTCATTCCGAGTGATACGTTTTCAATAACTGTCTTCCACGGGAGAAGTCCGTAGTCCTGAAGTATAAATGCTGTTCTGGAGTCCGGTTCTTTTATCTCTTTACCGTTAAGTAAAATGGTTCCGGATGACGGCTTAATGAGGCCGGCTATCATATAGAGGATTGTAGTTTTTCCGCAGCCTGACGGTCCGATGATAGACAGGGATTTCCCGTTTTTAAGATTAAACGAGATATCCTCTAAAATCAGGGTTCCGGAATACCTTTTGTTTACTGAATTGAGTTTTATCACTTTTCGTCAATCGGCCGGATAAGCTTCTGATACTCAACCGGGATAGATATCATGCCGTTTTTTTTCATCCAGCTGTAAACAAGCATTACATCTTTCTCCGAGGGGAGAGCCGCTTCATTGAATAGAGGTGAATCATATGATTCTTTAATGTCAGCGGGCAGGCGAAGTTTCCCGACCATTACATCTTTGAATTTTTCAGGATTACGGTTTATGGTCCTGACACTGCTGTTATATGCTGCTATAAATTTTTTCATCTGCTGATTGTTATCTTTCAGAAAATCGTTTTTGAACATGATAACTGTTGCCGTGGTATCAAGCCCTCTGTCATCAGCGATAAGTCTTGCCCCGTCTTTAATTCCTTTACTGACTAACGGTTCGGGAAGAAGTGCAAGCTTAACAGTACCCGAGATAAGCATCTGATATCTTACAGGGATTGCTTTTACTTCCAGTTTATTCAGTTTTTCCGGAGAGATATTTTTTGAAGCAGCTATCTGATCGAGAAAGAAATCTATTATTGTACTCTGCGAGATTGCAATTTTTTCATTTTTTATATCGTTAACATTTTTTATTGAGGAGCCCGGTGATGCCATGAGTCCGAACATTATTGATTTATCCGAGGTATGATATGATTCGCAGACGAGCTTAGTATCAATACCGTTTTTAACCATAAGGAAGAAATTTATCAGGTCACCGAATGCCCCGTCGAGGGTTCCGGCAGTGAACGCTGCGTCTCTTTCAAGCGCGCTGTTGAATACCACCAGTTCAATATCCAGTCCCTCCTTCCTGAAGAATCCTTCAGAATCTGCGATAACAAGCGGGAGTGTGTCAATAACAGGCAGAATCCCTATTCTGATTTTTTTACTCTCCGCTTTACAGGACAGCACAGAAACGAGGACGAAGGAAAGAAGTAATAAAAAAAGTTTGTTTTTCATGCGCCAGCCTTATATATACATCCTTACGCCGATTCTGGCAATGATTCCCGACATGTCAATTTCGACCTGATCCTTTTCAGGAGACAGCCCTCTGTATCCTAAATCCAAAACAAAATCAACTGCGGAATTTTCAAAAATTTTGTATGCTGCGGAACCGAAAACCTGCCATGCAAAGCCGGTGTATAAATCTGTACCGTCTTCAGTGTCAGATGAATAATCAAGAATCATAAAACAGTAGCCGAGCCCGACGGTTAATGACGGTTCTACATAAATCCTGCTTTTCAAAAATGGGAGCCTTATCTGCGCGTTTGCAAATACGGGAAATGTATATAAGTCCGTGGTGGCAACTTCTGATCCGCCTGCTGCACCCCCTGCATTAACATCTCCAAGTTCATTCTTCCATTTGATCCAGAAAAAATCTCCCTCAAAGCCGAAGACAAAAACAGGGTCAAGATTATAAATGTAATTAAGGCTTAAGTCCAGACCGAATTTGCCGGGATCAGATGCGTATCCTGTCCCCAGTTTTCCGATAAATTCATTATCTGACGGATTGGTGAAAACATTTTTTTCTCTCGGGACTACTCTCTTGTCTGCACCCGATTCCTGCGCGTAAAGGATTGATGATGAAATAAAAAACGTTATTATAAAGAATATTATTTTTTTCATAACTTCTGCTCCTGTAATTTTAAAAATTTATTAGTAACGGGATTCTTCATGCATAATAATTATAAAGAGTTTTTTTTATAATTTCAATTCAATATCAGTAATAGTTCGTAAACTTTCTTAAAATAGAAAAAGCTCTACTCTCCCCGGCGTCGACGGCGAGATATAATCGTTTATTTTACATTAAAATATATGTTAGGGAATTAACATCGATTCAATATACTCTTTATAATTTATAATAAAAAATATTGTATCATCGAATTAATTAAGTTATTGAAAAAAAAATACAATATTTTAGAGTATTCTGAATTTCCTGCTGAGGCAATAATGACAGATTACAATGTCCATTCAACTCTTTTTTTTAAATATTTAAAGGTAACATGGCGTATATATCTGTTATTCGTTCTCGTAATTTTTTCTCATTTTTTTTTACTTCTTTTATTTCCGCAGTACAACAGATCAATAACAGATATAATCTGGACACTTTCCCAATTGGTAAGCATCATAGCTGCAGTTCCGGCTTTTAAAAAGAGCAGTGATTATATAAAGAGAGCCTGGTTCTTTATGATAATCTATGGAGTGCTGATATTTTCCGGAATACTGATAAGGTTTTACTATGATTTTTTTCTTCATGTTTTTACAGGAGCATCACTCTCCACTTATTTTTTTGCTGTGGGACATTCAGTACTGATTATAACTTTTATTTTTTTCAGCTATTCAAGAGAGTCATCATTTAAAATCAGAAGGCAGCTGAATCTCCTCGGGCTTGTTTTGATAACTATTCTGTTTGTGTCATGTTTAATCAACTATAATGTGTTATCTGAAACAACGGGTATCAGATCAATAGTCAGGGCTGCAATTGCCGGAGTTATAAATATTTCCGGAATCATAATCGGCCTGGGCCTTTACTGGACGGAGGTCTGGAAAAAAAACAGTAAAAGAAAAATTATATTTATAACTCTACTCTCTTCAGCTTTTGTTTTGTTCATACTGAACAATCTTTATTTTACAAAAAGAATTCTTGCAGGTGAAGTCATTGTCGGAGGATTTCCTGATATACTCGGGACAGCCGGGATTCTGCTTGTTGCCCTTGCGGCATGGTATGAGATAAATTTTAAAGAACAGTCCCGGGAAGCAGAAGATTATAATCTTTTCTATGTATCGCGGTTTGAGCGGATAATTCCTTTTATTTCTCTTTTAACAATGCTTGCAGTTCTTTACCTTAATATCTCTAAACTGGACGGCACACTTGTTAAATACCTGATTTTTCTTATGATTCCCTATTCTGTATTTTTACTTTTTTTTGAGTTGTACAGCTATAGGTCGGAGGATGCGTTATTAGCAGTTCTCTCGGTCTCTCCGACAGGTGTGCATATCACTGACAGGAAATTCCATAAAACATATTTTATCAATAAGAGCCTCTTTGATATTTTCAGTTCGTCTGACATCCCTCCTGACCTTATAACAGGCAGCAATATCCCGGAAGAGTTAAAGTCTAAAATTATTCGTTCGATTGCTGAACAGAAAACTCTGGATAATATAGAAACTATGCTGACAAGGCCGGATGGAACGAAGTTCATTGCTCAGTGCAAAATCATTCCTGCAAAGTATTATTCACATGATATAGTAATATCATGGATATGGGATATTACCAATAGGAAAAAATATGAAGGTGCAATTCTTCAGCAGAAATATTCAGCAGAGATTGCATCTCTCTATAAAAGTGAACTTCTCAATAATCTCAGCAACAGGATTCAATCCGGTTATGTTACAATGAAACCAGATAACAAGGGGTGGCCCGATTTTATTCTTACCGGTATGAACAGAAGGGTCCTTGAACTTTTCAGTTTCAAGGATGACTTAAGCGGCAGAACACTGCGGAATATTTTTCCTAACCCGGAGGCGGGGCTTATTTCACGGTTCTTCGAAGTATTAAATACAGGTGTAGCTGTAAAAAGAGAACTTTACTTTAAGGAGATAGACAAGATATTTCTTTTTTTAATTTTTCGTGCGAGTGATGATGAAGTTGCGTGCCTTATTGATGATATAACTGAAAGTAAACGTAAAGAGAAAGAGCTTGTTGAGAGGGAACGCGAGCTCAGCACACTTCTGGGGAATCTTCCGGGCATGGTTTACCGGTGTAAAAATGATAAAAAATGGACGATGTTTTTTGTCAGCCAGGGTTTATTTGAACTTTCAGGTTATAAACCGGAAGAACTGATAGAAGGAGGCCGGATAATCTGGAGTGATTTAATACATCCCGATGATAGAGAAAAAGTATGGCTCGAGGGGCAGGATGCTATCAGAAGGCATGAGAGTTTTTATCTCGATTATAGAATTATCACAAAGGATTCATCGGTAAAACATGTCTGGGAAAAGGGACTTGGTATCTTTGATGAAAATGATGAACTTCTTTTTCTCGAAGGATTTATTTTTGATATCACAAAACAGAAAGAGGCTGAAACTGTTTTACGCGAAAGCGAGAAGAAAGAGAAAGAGATCGAGAAGGCCAGAGCCCTTGGCCAGATGGCAGGAGGTATTGCGCATGATCTCAACAACCGCCTTATGGGAATCGGTGCATATACCTCTCTGATAGATATGAAGATTAAAGATCAGAATTTAAAAAAGTATACAGATGGCATTCATGAATCAATTCAGAAATCTACGGAGCTCATTGAAAATCTTTTAATATTCGCCCGTCAGAGTGATATAATATCAGATATTTTTTCTATCAATGCCATGCTTCGCGAGATGATTGTAAAAGCGCCGGGCGGATTTCCGGATGATATAAAAATAAGTTCAACTTTTTCTGCGGCAGCAGATAGTATCCAGGGGGATTATAAACAGATATACAAAGCGGTTTTCAATATCATATCTAACGCAAAAGATGCTATGCCCGATGGAGGTGACATTGTTATCAGCACCGTGAATACAACTATTGAAAACAGTTCTCTTTCTGACCTCACTGAAGGTAATATAAAAAAAGTATTTATTGTTATTAAAATTTCCGACAGCGGAATGGGAATAGAGAAAGAAAATTTAAGCAGAATATTTGATCCGTTTTACACAACAAAACCTGTAGGAAAAGGAAAGGGACTCAGCCTGTCAGCGGTATATGGAACTATACAGTCACACAAAGGCGCTATCACCGTTGACAGCACGCCGGGGAAGGGTACATCTTTCAGTATATATCTTCCAGTCGCTGAACATTAGTCCTGTTTAATTATTTTAAATGTTTCAGTGATTGGATTAGATTCTTTCATGTAAATATACAGATCGACCGGTATAGAACTTGAATATCTGATCATGTAAACAAAATCTTTCCCCTGTCCCGGGAATTTATCACTCAGCCTGAACTCATCACTGCCTTTATATCTCTCTTCATAAAGCTTCCATTGTGCTTTGGTAAAAATTCTTACATAAAAGAGATCGGCATATCCTGCGGGGATAATTAAAGACTGCCATTCTCTCGATCTTGTCGGCAGGGCAAAATATACAACAGGGATAATTATCTGCGGATCAATTATTTCATTTTTCTCAAAATCCATATAACTGATCCATCTCTCGGAGAACTGGAGAGTGAACATATATTTCAGGTTAACATACTTAAGCCGGAGCCTGGGATCGTCTTTCTCATCCTTCCCGGCACAGGACAGGAGAAGAATCATCATCAGTAGTATATTTATAAGCTTTTTCATAAGGCTAATTTATTACATGTTCTGTAATATATGCAATAAAAAAAGTTTTAATCTTATAATATCCGGTCATGAATTATTTGTTTTAATTATAATTTATCTGGTTGTTAAATATATCAACAAGAGGCCCCCTAAATCCCCTGGAAGACTTCAAAAAATAGTAACAGAAAATATCTAAGGTATAAGATTTATTCTCCGATTTGTTCTTCAAGTCCCCCTCCGGGAGATTTAGGGGGCTTGAAGTTCTGGAGATTATTTGTTTGCTATCAGTGGTTAAGATGCTGATTAAACAAGGAAGTTAATTATCACTTATTTAAACTGAAAATTCTTTTTCGCGGCCTGATCCCTGACTGTTTCAATTATAGCAGAATCGAGTGTATTATCTGCTGAACTCTCTTTTTCCGCTTTTCTAATGTAGGATTTTCTCTCATCATTGAGTTTGTTGATTCTGTTTTTAATATCTTCACGTTTTTTTTCCATCTTTTTAACATACTCTTCACGTTCTTTTGAATTCATATCTTTCATTTCAGCAGGGAGCTGATCTTTGCTCAAACTTTTGAGATCAACCGCGCCTTTTGATGCGGCATCGACTATATCCCATTCGGAATTATCGTAATGAGCTGAAGCTTTTGATATTGATCTGTCAGCGGCGATAGATTCGGACTTTGCCATGGCGTTGCTGTCCTGTTTTGCCTGTTCTTTCTTTTTCTCCATTCCCGCTTTCCCGTAGGAGATGTAAGTGTTATTAAGTTCTATTCCCAGCCTGGTAATCTCGGCATCCTGAGGCGCGGAGATTGTCCTGACCTGAATATTCTGGTCAATGCTTATATACCTTCCTCCTGAAAGATCAGCTCCGTCCTTCCACCATGAGTCTACGCCGGTCTGCCTGTCCCCGCAGAATATCGTATTTACGATTATCCCTTTTGACTTCGCTCTTTTTACGGCCAGCCTGTAGCTCACTTCCCCCTGATCAAAAGGTTCGTTCCCGGCTATAAACATAAGTTTAAGATTATTGTCGTTGGTGTCCCACTGCAGTGCCCGTGCCGCGGAGTCTATAACAAGGCCGCAATACTCATCGCCGCCGTTGGTTGTAAGAGAATACAGTTCTGCTGAAATTTTATCAAGGTCATGGGTAAACGATGTAACCATGCGGAGGTAACCCTCACCGGATGGTATGCTGCTTTTACCGTATTCAAAGAGCGCGACTTCAAGGAGCGGTGTTTTACCCTCTTTATGTGCTGCTGCGAGTTCATTGATTATTTTCCACAATTGGGATCTTGCCTGGTCTATCAATCCGTCCATACTGCTGCTTGTATCAAGAAGCAGGGCTATCTGAATTTTTATTTTCCCGTCCTTCTCCCATGCGGCATATGATGGCGTGCATGATAATAAAGGTATTAGTACACATAGAGTTAAAATTATCCGTTTCATAAGGAGCCTCCTGTAATATTTGCTCCTTTGACACGGTTACTATAATTTCAGTTCTTATTTTTTTTCTTTTTTAAGAAAAATTTCAATTTCGCAATAAACTTTATTTTTGTTAAGAATTTTTTCTTCTACTATATAGTTCTCTTTTAATTTTTTTATGAGAGAGGGATACATGTTCGAATTTACTTTTACTTTGTAATACAGTCCGTCACTTCGGGATAAATCTTTTTTTATCACAGAAACATTATACTCCGCGAATAAGTTTTCAGCATCATTGACCGGAGTCTGTGCAGAATCCTCTTCCCGGCTTACTGCTCCACCGGTATCCGTCTTTTCCGCAACGTATACTTTCCCTTCACTTTTAATCATACTTTTTTCGCTTTCACGGGAGAGTGACTTTTTCATCAGGCTGATTCCTCCTGAATCGTAGCCGTTTTTTTTCTCTGCTGACAGATTATCATCCGCGGCTTCATATACGGGAGTTTTATCTTTAAGAATTTCTCTGTCTTTTGAGGATTCTTTATTTACTGAAGGAACATTTTTGGATTCAGCTGTTTTATCCGGCTTATCATATTCTTTATGAATATTTTTTTCAACAGCCGTCCCGCTGCGTTGGGAAATAATTCCGTATTCTGAAGTTTTCTCCGGGATTTTCTCGCTAAAGAACGGCCTGTATAGAAAAAATACCAGGGCGGCAACTGCAAGAACTCCGGCAGCCTCAATGTGAAAATTATAATTACTAAGGAAAATTCTTAAAGTACCGGAAATTTTTCTTAACGGATTCTCCGGTTTTTCAAGTTCAATCCTGCGGTGAAGTTCTGTCATGTAATTGTCCGGGGGAGATACCGGTTTAACAGTTTTAAGGATGTTTCTATATTCAATGAGGAAATTAAGTTCAGCTCTGCATTTCGGGCATGAGTTTATATGTTCAGCGAGATGCTTATCTTTCATTGGATCAATTTTGTTATCGAAGTAGGAGTTAATCATTTCATGAGCGTCTCTGCATTTCATGACACCACCTCCTGAAGAAGCCCGCGGAGCCTGTGCCTTCCGCGTGAAAGCCTTGATTTTATAGTACCCGTTTTGACCCCGGTAATTTCAGTGATCTCCTCGTAACTCCGCTCCTCCAGGTCTCTCATAACGATGAGAATCCTCTCTTCTTCGGGAAGCATGGATATGGCCTTACGCACGGCGCGCTCACCTTCGCTTCTTTCAAAAAGGAACTCCGGCTCACAATCATTTCCCGCGCGGTGAAAATTTTCAAACCCGTCGATGGAGACCCTTTTTTTTCTGTACGCGGATGATAACCTGTTCCTGCATGTATTCAGCGCAATGGAATAGAGCCAGGTCGAGAGCGAAGATCTGAAACCAAACTTGTGGAGGCTGTTATACATTTTGATAAAAACCTCCTGGCTGCAGTCAACCGCTTCGTCGTAATCACCCATTATATTTAAACATAGATTAAAAATCATATCTCTGTACCTTATTACAAGAGAATCAAAATCCTTCCCGCTGCCGTTTAAAAAACCTTTAATTAATTCAGCGTCTTCAATTCCGTGATTTTCTCTTTCATATCCTCTGTCCGTTAGACTGAAAAATCCGGGAAACGTTCTCAATTTTTTTATCGGGAAGAGAAATAATTTAAATATTAAGCATAAAAAAAAGCGGAGTTTATATCCGGCGGGAAGAGAATTTATTTCTATATTTATCATATTATTTTTTCTCTATAGTAATATAGAAAAGATTATAGAGAACAGGAATCATGTGACAAGTAATTTTTAGTTTCTTCTATTCATTTACTGAAATATACTGAAATACTGAATATTTTACCGGTATTGATTAATCTTTCGTTTCTGTCCAGTCTGCCTGATAAATTTCATAAATCTGCGGGATATTTTTCATCTCCAGATTAAAAGTTTCAACTTTATCTTTCGGAACCTGTACAATAAATTTAGGACCGGTTTCCTGAAAATATTTTTTCCCTTTACTGCTGTCCATTCCTTCATGGTAAATATATTCTTTTTCAAATAGAATACTGTTTGCTTTCTCAACCGGCACATCTGCCTTAAAGATAACAATCATCTCAAGTGTGGTCGTGGAAATTTTTTTATCAGTATAACATGCTGTTGCCAATAATGCTGCGATAATAAATATTAACTGTAAGAGAATGATTCTGGAATAAGTTCCGGAGAAATAACAACTGTTTGTTTTCATCACATTTCCTCCTTACAGATTATGTCATTTGCTATATGATGTAATTTAATACAATTTTTACTTTATGATCGATTTTTTTATGTTTTCCCGCTAAACATTTTAAAAAAATTACCATTTTATCAACGCCGGCAAAATCCAATTGACGGAGGGACAGCAGATGTGCAGCTTTAATTATATAATAAAATTTTTTAAAGAAAATCAGAAAATTTTTTGATAAGGAGAATTGTTAAACATGAAACAGCTTACTGTTAAGCAGCAGAAGTGGCTCAAAAGCTTTCATCTTTTATTCGTCTCAGTGTGGGTAACCTGCGGAATTGTTATTCTTTCTTTTGCGCTTGTGTCTTCCGGATTAAAAAATGGCGACCAGCTATATATGCTCAATTATCTTGCGGACTTTATTGATATGAAAATACTTGTACCTGCGGCAATGCTCACCCTGCTGACAGGACTGTTATATGGAATATGGACTAGATGGGGTTTCTTTAAACATAGATGGCTTACATTTAAATGGATAGTTACAGTTTCTATAATTGTTATCGGAACAATATTTACCGGCCCGTGGATTGCGGAGATGACGGATATGGCACTGAGAGACGGAATTTCCGTGCTGCAGAATTCCCGCTATATATTGATAAGCAGAAGCCAGCTCGCAGTAGGGCTGTGCATGAACTTCACTCTTGTCATTACAGTGTTTATATCAGTATTCAAACCGTGGAAATGAAAGTAAAATATAAACAGGTGCTCCGCCGCCTCCGGTTGTGAGGCGGCTGTTTATATCTCTGCAGCGCGTTTATAATAATGTTGTCAGTCGCCGGAAACAAAAGCTGTCATCAGCCAGACATTGTCTCTTTTTTCAAATATTGCCCTGTGACCGATCGGTGAATGGATATACCGGCTGAATATGTATCCCTTTTTTCCGGAGCTTGTTATAATCTGAACCCATATTCCGTTGAAGCCGTCTATTTTTTCTTTTTTCGGATACGGTTCAGCATTTACCGTTTTTACAATTTCGTAATCAAGAGTTTCAACCACGGGAGATTTTGATGAAGGGGCTTTTCTTACATTAACTTTTTTACCGGTTGCAGCCGCGTACTCATATGAGTCGTAGCCTTCAGGAAATGCGACAAACAGGTACGGGTATGCGTATGAGGTTTTCTCTTCGTTGTAATACGCTGAACCCATTGACAGAATTTTTTCCATCTCATTCCAGAATTCTGAATTCTTCGCATCTTTATCAAGCTTCCATATCTTCAGGAAACCCTCAATATCGTATTCTTCAATGTTAAATGCCACATCAGGTGCTATTGATTTCTTGAGTGATTTAATATTTCTCTCTTTAATATCTTTTTTGAATTTTGATATAAACAGGGCGAATTCTTTATCCGCTGCTGAGTCCTCTTTGGGGATAATCTGAAATTTTTTAAAGCTTCCGGTTTCCCCTGTTCCGCTGATAGAAAAATTAAATAAAATTATCAATGTTAAAAAAACGGTGTTTAATTTTTTCATGCGTACTCCTCTGATTAATAATTCTTTAAAAGTATTATCAGGATATTTGACAGTCTACTAATTTTATGTGCACTTAATTTTTTTTGGGAGTAAAACGGAGCAACTGATGATCATATTTTTTTAATAATAGATATTTATTTCCTCAATCCTGCTATTTGTATTATCTTTAAAAATATGGATGTATGGAATTTAATTCAGGAAATAGAAAGGAGATCAATATGGGACTATTTACTCCGGATATAAAAAGACTTGAGAAAGAAAATAATATTGAAGAACTTGTAAAATGCCTTGATAGCAAAAAGCCATCTGTCCGCTACAGGGCGTTTGTCGCTTTATCAGGGAAGGATAATCTGCCTGCAGAAAAACTCAACAAACTGCGTGGAATGTCAAATGATCATGATCCCTGGGTAAAGACAATAGCCACACTTAAATTCGCAGGTATGGGGGATAAATCAGTATCAGCCGGGCTGCTGGAAATTTTAAAGGATGGTTCACCGGAGGACAGGCTTGATCTGCTGCAGGTGATTTCAGGACGGGGAGCTTCGGAAGATGAAACAATTCTTCAGGTAATAATGACCGGGCTTATAGACAGGAAAGAAACAATCCGCCTCCAGGCAATAAAGGCTGCGGGGATTTCGAAGAGCAGCCATCTTGTCCCATATCTCGGTGATATGATGCATGCTAAACATCATAAAGAGAGACTGCTCGCTGCACAGGCACTCTTTGATATTGGCGGGGAGGAGAGTATCGATTACCTCATCGGGCTGCTTGCGGACAATCATCCCGAGGTACATGCTGCAGCAAGATTATACCTTGAAAACGTTGAAAACGGCTACGTGAATAAAGCTCTTCATGAAGCTTCTTTTATGCTTCTTGTAAAGAATATGAACGGCAAAGAGCCGCTGCGGGAAAAGACAGCACATAACATCGGCGCGGACAGGATAAGGGAAGGGCTCCCTCTTCTTCACAGGGCATGCAGGGATAAATATAAAGGTGTAAGGATAGAAGCTCTCAGGTCTATAGCACTTTTTAAAAGTAAGTCTTCTGTCGATGTGGTAGAAAGGCTTCTGTCTGATAAATACCATGATGTCCGTATTGAAGCACTGAATACACTTGAAAAAATAGGCGGACAAAAAGCTATGAATGCCGCAGAGGCCGCGCTTGCAGACAGAAACAGGGAAGTCCGCGAAAGAGCGGAACAGATTACCGGTATGAAAATGAAGTAATAATCATCCTGAAAAATGTTTTGATTTTTTTATACGCAGTTTTATAGTAAAGAAATATGCAAATATATTCAGGTTTTGCATCCGGATAAAATACATTTCAAGAGTAAGCTGCGGAGAAAAAAATGAGTTTCAAAAATTTCCTTAAAAAACTGTTCTTTAAAATATTCAGTTTTTATCCTCCGTTCTTCGGAGCGGGGATAAGGGTAAAAATTTCTAAAGATGTCAAAACAGTGGATGTAAGCATGAAGCTTACTTTCTGGAACAAAAATTATGTAGGCACGCATTTCGGGGGATCACTTTATGCAATGTGCGATCCGTTTTTTTTCTTTTTGCTTATGGAGAACCTCGGCAGGGAGTATATAGTCTGGGATAAGGGTGCGGCCATCTCTTTTAAGAGGCCGGGGAAGGGGAGAGTTCACGCGCGCTTTTTTATTTCTGAAGAGCAATATGAAGAAATCAGAAAACAGGCTGAAAGCGGAGAGTCAGTTAATCCTGAATTTAAAATTGATGTACTGGATGATGAGGGTAATGTTATCGCGGCTGTAGAAAAGATTCTGTATATAAAGAAAAAAATTCCTAAGGAATAATTCATTATTTGCTGTTTCGAAGGGGCTTAAATATAAAATTATTAATCCTGTTTCAGCCTTCTGCTTATAATCCCCATCAGGTTATAAGTAAGCTGTGCAGCCGCAAAATCTGATACGGCTGAACCTTCAGCCGGTGCAAGTTCCACAACATCAAATCCTATAATTCTTTTTCCAGCAGGGATAGATTCAACAAATTTAAAAAAATCATACCAGAACAATCCTCCCGGGACAGGTGTTCCAGTGTGAGGGATTACCGACGGATCGAGACCGTCAACGTCTACCGAAATATAAATATCGTCCGGGAAATCATCAGGAAAATCTATGGTGAAACTGTTCTCCCTGTATATATATGAAGCATTGTAGCATATAATATCGCTGTTTGCGTCTCTGTAATTCTGTTCTTCCATTGAAAAGCTTCTTATCCCTATCTGTACAAGAGGAATCCCTTTTTCATGAACTCTCCGCATAACACATGCGTGTGAAAATTCAGACCCCTCAAATTTATGCCTTAGATCAGCATGGGCGTCGAAGTGAACGACTCCGATTACATCGAAATGCTTCTTCGCGGCCATAATGGGCCCGTAGCTTACCGTGTGCTCTCCGCCGAGAATCACCGGAATCTTTCCCATCGCGAGAATTGACGCAGTTTTTTTCTCAACATCAGCCAGTACCCGGATGTCGTTTCCGCTGCAGTCCACTGCTTCGTATGTGTAAATGCCATGTTCAACCGGGAGTGATATGCCGTCGAAGGCTTCGAGCTGTTGAGACGATGCGATTATCGCGGCCGGCCCGTTAGCGGTTCCTGTTCCGTATGACACTGTTTTTTCGTAAGGTACCGGAAGTACATGGAACATGGAGTCTTCAGGAGATCTCCGCCCCCCTTCACTTTCGAGAAAAAAATTGCCGTCTGTCATGAAAGTCTCCCTTTAAAGTCACTGTATCCGAAACTTTTTCGATGAAGAATTTTTCCGGTTTCAGAATTGCAGTAATAGATGTCGGGAAGTTTTATCCCGTTGAATGTATTTGTTTTTACCATGGAGTAGTGAGCCATATCTGTAAACACAAGCCTGTCCCCGGTCTTAAGCGGTTCATTGAATGAGTAATCTCCGATTATATCACCGGCAAGGCACGAGAGGCCTCCGAGCCTGTATGTATAAGGGAGCGCTCCCGGTTCATCTGAACCGATTATGAACGGCCTGTACGGCATCTCGAGGACATCCGGCATATGTGCTGCAGCGGATGTGTCAAGTATTGCTATCTGTTTATTATTATCAATAATATCAAGGACTGTTGAAACAAGGAATCCGGTGTTAAGGGCGACAGCTTCGCCCGGTTCAAGATATATATTGACATTATATTTGTTTTTAAAATAGATAATCAGGTCTGAGAGGAGGCCAGTGTCATAGTCTTCGCGTGTTATGTGGTGGCCTCCTCCGAAGTTAATCCACTCGCATTGATGAAAAAATTTACCGAATTTTTCTTCAGCCGCTTTAATTGTCCTTTCAAGAGAATCTGAATTTTGTTCGCATAAAGTATGGAAATGAAGCCCGCTTATATGCGGAGGGAGTGTGTCAGGGAAATTTTTTTTTGTAATGCCGAGCCTGGAGAATGGCGCGCATGGATCGTATATTTCAACTTCAGTCTCGCGATGTTCGGGATTAATCCGTAGGCCGAATTTTATTTTCTGACTGTTCGCGGAAATTTTTTCTTTGAAATGATTATACTGGCTCATGGAGTTCAGTACTATATGGTCGGAGAGTTCCAGCAGCTCGTCGAAATCGCCGTCGCTGTATGCTGCCGCGAAGGAATGTACCTCCCCGCCGAACTCTTCACGCCCGAGCCTTGCTTCATGAGGTGAACTCGCACAGGTCCCCGCAAGATACTGTTTTACGATAGCGGCGCTTGAATGCATTGCAAAACCTTTCAGCGCCAGAAGTATTTTTGCCCCTGTGC
>DAONFJ010000032.1:0-9034 GCA_035403545.1 Spirochaetota bacterium | reverse complement strand
CATTTCCTTCCAGGGCAATCCGTGAACATTAAGAGCATCCATGAACGGGTCCGGGTCCATCTGTTCCATATTGAAAACTCCATTCCCTTTCCAGGAGCCTTTTAATATCATCATTGCGCCGATCATTGCAGGTACACCGGTTGTGTAGGAAATGGCCTGAGACTTAACCTCGCGGTAGCATTCCTCGTGATCACAGATATTGTAAACATAATATTCTTTAGGTTTTCCGTCCTTTATCCCTTTGCAGACACATCCGATACATGTCTTTCCTTTTGTAAGAGGACCAAGTGATGCAGGGTCAGGGAGAAGCGCTTTCAGAAACTCAAGCGGAATTATCTCCATGCCGTTGAATTTTACAGGTTCAATAGAAGTCATACCGACATTCTGAAGTACTTCAAGATGTTTCAGGTAGTTTTCAGAGAAACTCATCCAGAACTGCGCTTTTTTAATTGTCGGGATATGTTTAACAAGGGACTCGAGCTCTTCATGGTATAGGCGATAGATGTTGTATGTCCCTACGTTTTCGGGGCATTCAAATTTTCTGTTCAAAGACATGGGGGGAGTCTCTATAAATTTACCATCCTCCCAGTGTTTGCACAGGGCCGTTATCTCCCGTATATTAATTTCAGGATTAAAATTTGTGGCGAACTTCAGTCCGTGATTTCCTCCGTTAACATCAATAATGTTGAGTTCATGTATCTCGTCAAAGTGATGTTTGAGAGCGTATGCTGTAAAAACATTTGTAACTCCCGGATCGAAGCCCGATCCGAGTAAAGCCATTATTCCCGCTTTTTTAAAACGTTCCTGGTATTCCCATTGCCATTTGTAGCAGAATTTCGCCTCGTCGCGCGGTTCGTAGTTTGCTGTATCAACATAGTGAACTTTGGTTTCAAGACAGGCATCCATTATAGTAAGATCCTGGTATGGCAGTGCTACATTAATTACCACATCCGGTTTAAAATCCTTAATGAGGCTGACAAGTTCCGGGACTTTATCCGCATCAACACGTTCAGTGCGTATTGGCCTCTTTATCTGAGAAGCAATATGTTCACATTTAGAGAGAGTTCTGCTCGCAAGGCATATCTCCTCAAAAACTTCAGAAACCTGCGCGCACTTGTGAGCAACAACCTGTCCTACTCCGCCTGCACCTATGATCAGAACTTTTCCCATAACCCGAACCTCCTCATTTTTCAAAGTATGTATATCCTCTAAGCCCATTATCATAAGCTTTCATAATCTCACGTCTTTCGTTTACTGAAATACGCCCTTCACGAATTGCCTGTTCCGCCATTTCCCGAAAATCAAGAAGCATCTGCTTAGGATTGAATTCCACATAGGAAAGAACATCGGCAACGGTATCCCCTTCAATTTCACGGACAAAATCATACTCGCCGCCGGGATAGATTCTTATACTCGCTACGTTTGTATCACCGAACAGGTTGTGCAGGTCACCGAGAGTCTCCTGGTACGCGCCTACGAGAAAAATTCCCAGATAGTAATCATCCTCTTCAAGCTCATGGAGCGGCAGTACATGTTTTACGTCATGAAGGTCAATAAAGCTGTCTATCTTCCCGTCACAGTCGCATGTGATATCCGCTATGACTGCGTTTCTTGAAGGCATCTCAGTCAGCCTGTGCAGCGGCATTAGCGGGAAGAGCTGATTTATCGCCCAGTGGTCCGGAACAGACTGGAATACCGAGAAGTTGCAGTAATAGATATCGGCGATTGCAGATTCAATGTCGCTAAGGTCAGGAGGCGACTGCTTCATCCTTTTCTTTTCCTGCGCAATAACACTTATAATATTCCAGAAAACAGTTTCAGCGAATGAACGCTCCCGTAAAGAAATTTTACCATGCTTAAAAAGTTCACGTACTTCATCTCTATAGTAAAGAGCATCGTTGTAGCACTCCTGAATATTTTTAAGATTCATTGTATTGAGGATATAGTATAAACTTTTTATAAGGTCGTGCGAATTTTCGGGTGGAGTCTCCGGTATCTTTACGATTTCAAATTTGGCCACGTCGAGAACGTTGAAGACGAGAACAGAATAGTAAGCAACAGTTGCTCTCCCTGATTCTGTAACAATTATAGGATGGGGAATATTTTCCTCATTCATTGTTGACTGGACTATCTCTATAATATCAACGCAATACTCGTCTATCGTATAGTTTCTGCTGTTTGAAAAGTTTGTATTTGATCCGTCGTAGTCTACAGCCAGCCCGCCGCCAAGGTCAAGGTATCCCATCTGGGCTCCCTCTTTCACCAGGCCTGCGTAGATTCTGGCACCTTCAACCACGGCTGAACGTATATCTCTTATATTAGGAATCTGTGAACCAAGATGGTAATGCAGAAGCTTCAGGCAATCGAGCATGTTCTTTTTTTTCAGATGGTCGACTGCTTCTATCAGCTGAGTGGTATTAAGCCCGAAAATACTTCTGTCGCCGCCGGACTCGGTCCAGTGCCCTCCGGCTTTTGATGAGAGTTTAATTCTCATCCCTATGAGAGGCTTTACCTGCAGAATTTCAGAACGCTGCATAATCAGTTCAAGCTCGCCGGGGATTTCAACCACGAAGAAACATTTAAAGCCCATTTTGACCGCATAAAGTCCCAGGTCGATAAACTCCTCATCCTTGTATCCGTTGCAGATCAGGCATGCCTCTTTATCACGCATGATCGAAAGTGCTCCTATAAGCTCGGCTTTGCTTCCCACTTCCAGTCCGTGATGGTATCTCTCGCCGTACTTTACTACTTCTTCAATTACCTGCTGCTGCTGGTTGACTTTAATAGGATAGACTCCCCGGTAATCACCCTGGTAATTCCATTCTTTCATGGCTTTTTTGAACGATTCATTAAGGTTTGATATCTGGGTATCGAGAAGGTTTTCAAATCTTAAAAGAACAGGCATCTCAAAACCCCGCTGCCTTATGCCTGAGATAATATCCATGAGGCTTATATTAACTTCAGATTTTTTTCCGTATGGATTGATAGTTACTTCTCCTGCTGCGGAGATGTCAAAATAACCGGCACCCCAGTTTTTTATACCGTACAGCTCTTCGGATTTTTCAACGGTCCAGCGTCCAAGTATTTCTTTTTTTATCATTGTCCTGCCTGTAGATTTAGAATGTTATAACTGTAAGTATTTTTAAGGAATATTTCAAATGCAAATATTTTTTTATTTTACACTGCTATTGTGAAAATGAATATGGATTCCCCGGATTACCAGAATCCGGGGGCAAATCAAAAAGTAAACTCTTTGTCATTCCGGGTGTAGCATAACGAAATACCGGAATCCCATACACTTGATTTTGTAGGGGAGATTCCGGTACTTGCACGCGTGGATGGCGCAAAACCGGAATGACATAATCATAATAAAGAACATCGATTTTTGAAACAATCTCGTGAATTATTTTATATAGTGTAAATACTTCTAAAAGAAATGGCATTTTTGTCTGAAGGCCTGTTTTTACAATAAAAAAAAGTTTTTAATTATTTCTAATAAGACATAATTTTTGTTAAAGCAAATTCAAAAACAACCGAAAGTATTGTCATAGGGAGTTTTTTACTTAATGAAGAACAAATATACAATGATCATAACAATTTTTCTGATCTGCCTGTCATTTTCAGCGAACGCATATTCCGATGATCAGCTTGAAAAACTGGATAATCTTGTTTATCAGAATAACTCCACATTAAAATCGATAAGAGAAGATATAAAACAGACAATATATACCGTCAAAAGCGGGAGAGGGGAACGCAACCTGCCGGAGTTGAAATTTTATACATATAAGTTAAAACCGAAGGAAAACTTCTGGGTCGTTATGTCAAAGTGCTCTCTTGATATGGATACATTAATGTCGGTAAATAACCTTACATCTCCATTCCAGGTTGTCCCGGGAACTGTCCTCTATATTCCTAATATGAGAGGAGTGATTGTACCCGGAGAGAATTTAAAAGCAGTCTATAATGTTATTGCTGCGGAAAAAATTAATATAAGATATGTTAAGGCTGTTAATAAAAGCGACACTCTTGATAAAAAATTTTTATTTATACCCTGCGGTAAAATTTCCACAATAGAAAGATCTTTATTCCTCGGTACTGCATTTTTTTCTCCGCTTCAGTATGGCAAAGCAACTTCAGGATTCGGAACAAGGAGAAATCCTTTCAATGACAGAAGAATGGAGTTCCATAAAGGGATAGATCTGGGATGTCATTCAGGGACAAAAGTCCACGCTGCACGGAGTGGAGAAGTTGTTTTTTCCGGGTATGAAGAGGGTTATGGTAATCTTGTTATAGTTGAACATGAATTCGGATACAGAAGCTATTATGGTCATTTAAGTAAAAGACTGGTAAAAGCAGGGCAAAAGGTTAAACCGGGTGAGATTATTGCATTGTCCGGAAATACAGGAAGATCGACGGGGCCGCATCTTCACTTTGAAATAAGAAAGAACGGCCGGGCATTGAATCCTTTGACGTTTTTAAAAAAGAGTGTTTAGAGTAAAGTATTATTTACCGGCATGTATATCTGACTGAAGGCTTTGTTACCAGACTCGTTTCTGTTTTATGGGAAATTCATGGATAAAAAAAGGTTCCGGAATTAACCGGAACCTTTCCCCCGAGATAAGACTCAGTATTATTTCTTTTTGTCACAATCAGCGACACATTTGGTTTTAATAGCGTCACATTTTGCAGCAGCTTTTTTATCTTTTCCAGCTTTTTTTAAACATGCATCAGCAGTTTTGCCGCAATCCGCTTTACAAGCTGCTTTAGGATCAACTTTAGCAGGCTCAGCTTTTTTCTCAACAGCTTTTTCAACAATTTTTGTTTTAGCTTCATCTTTCATTGAATCTTTTGAAGATGAACATGCCGCGAAACTAACAGCAAGCATAAGTGTGAGTGTAAGAATTGAAAACTTTTTCATGAAGTAAGTCCTCCGTTTTTATTATTTATTTACTATTTAGTAATCGTAAATGTGTATGAATTGTTTATTTTGCCTGATACCGTTCCATTGCTGTTAACGCCAACCCATGTTTCATTCCACTGTCTGTTGTAGATGTAAATTTTACCGTCTTTAATTTCACCATCGAGTTTTGTGGTACCTGCTCCTCTGTTGTTGAAATTTATCTGATCGAGATTAAATTTTGCACCAGTTACAGATGTTACAAGGATTGTACCATTCTGTCCTGCGCTGGTATTCCATTTTAGTGTTCTACCATTAATAAAAGGTTCAGTTGAAACAGTTGTTGCAACTGCAGTCTGAGCTGTCATATTAATCGTAAAATCATATGAATTATTGATTTTACCGGTTATTTTACCGTTGGCTAAAGTACCG
Organism: Spirochaetota bacterium; assembly: GCA_035403545.1. Lineage (GTDB taxonomy): Bacteria > Spirochaetota > UBA4802 > UBA4802 > UBA5550 > WRGT01. The sequence goes on along the minus strand of DAONFJ010000032.1, from coordinate 3,705 downwards.
ACCCATGTTTCATTCCACTGTCTGTTGTAAATGTAAATTTTACCATCTTTAACTTCACCGTCTAGTTTTGTTGTGCCTGCACCTCTGTTGTTGAAGTTAATCTGATCGAGATTAAATTTTGCACCGTTTACAGATGTTACCAGGATTGTACCGTTTTGTCCTGCGCTGGTATTCCAAGTTAATGTTGTACCGTTAACGAAAGGATTCACTACTGCAACAGTTGAGACTGTAGACTTAGTCAGTGTGAACTGGTATGCTGCGCATGTGAATACTCCGGGAGATGTCTGCACGAGAGTCTCTGCGTCCCATTTAGCCCACTTGAGAACAAGTGTTTTTCCGTCAAATGTATATGTTCCCGGATCGTTATTACTTGCACGCTTGTATGTACCATTGGCGCTGAAGATCACTTTGTCGGTCCAGTGTCTGTGCACACCCTGATACTCGCCTGCTTCCATTTTTACAGCAGCAACTGCTGCTACAACCGGTTCGGTTATTTTGAAAGTATATTTAGCGGAACCAGCTATTAAATTTCCGTTAATTACATTTCCGGAATTTGTGCCTTCCCAGACTTCTTTCCATTGTCCGGTGTTTATTAAAACGATTTTTTTGCCGCTGTCAAGAGTTGCGCCATAGAGTTTAACAACACCTGCGGCTTTGTTTTTTTCGTTAGTCTGATCAGCTTCGAAATACTGTCCGTTTACTGCGACAATTTTCAACGATCCGTTTTGTCCTGCGCTGGTTGTCCAGGATAGTACTTTACCATTTGTTATCATTTCTGCAGAAAGCGGTGAAACTAGCGCTAAGAAAGTAACTAAAGCGATTAAGTATTTTTTCATGTAAGCCTCCTCTTATTTAGAGAAATAATTATAAGGATATATTATTTCTCTGATTATTTTTTTGATGATGCGGCAGGCCGGACTTTAATTTCCGGCGGGCTTAATCTGTTTATATTAAAATCTGATTAATATCAGATATAAGCCTGATTACTTAGTTAAGGAAAAAATAGTCCGGATTAGAAGGCGGGTCAATAAAATTTATACCCGTGAGTCTTAACTCTCCCTTAATTCTTACTTAATTTATATATTGACAAAAAAAGACACGGAAGGGCTTTTTCTTTTTATGAAGGGACAGGAAAAAATAATCAGAACATCGAGATATATCATTCTGTTAGGATGTTCCTGCTTTTTAATCTATTCCGTTTTTACTCTGGTGTCGTATTTTTACGGGATTGACCGTCTCAACAGAGATTTAAGAGATAATATTTTTCCTAAATTGACAGAACGGGTCGATGCCAGAATTGAACTTTTCTTTAAACCCACTATTACGGGGTTATCGCTTCTTTCCGAGACTCTGGATTGGCCGGTTATTATGCAGAAAGCGGCATCTGATCCACGATGGCTTAAATCTAATATGAAAGCATGGGCAGAAGAACTCGATATAAATTCAGTGGGAATTTCGGACAGGTACAGAAAAATTGTATGGGATTACTGGTCAGATAAACCCATTACTCTTGATCCGGCACTTCCCCGTGATGGATGGTTTTTCGATTTCTGGAAGAGGCCAAGTATCCCTGACTGGACATTTACCCTTTATTCAGAAAATCTGAAAGAAGATTATCAGCTCTATATCGACAGGATTATATATGATAAAAACGGACGTCCTATCGGGAGCATCGCCGGTCAGATCCCGCTTTCACGGCTCAGTAACCAGTTTTTACAGATAATCAAAGAGGGTGAACGTATAATAATTCTCGATGATCAGGGAAATGCTGTAGTTGATATTTCATTCAGGGGGATCGTCAGAGGCGCCAGGCTTTTCGGAATTGATTATTCATCTAAAGATAACAGCAAAAGCGGAGAAGCTCTGTTCATTAAAAAAATATTGTCACAGTCTGATGACTATGGCCATCTTGAAGAAGGCGGCAGAAATATTTATTATAAAAGAACCTCTTTGTTTAACGGAACAATGCCTATTCTCACAATTATGGATACCGGATACCATCTGCAGAAGGAAAGGAGCCGGTTGATAAAGGAGCTTATGGTCTTATTTGTTTCATTCATTTTGTTTATCGGCGGAGCGCTGATGATTATGATGCTTTTTACCCAAAGGCTTAAATCGCTGGCAATAAAATTTGAAATGGATAGATCCAAATTTGAAGATCTGCTGTTTATAGTGACTCACGGTTTTGGAAATGAAATTCTTCTCCTTCAGAAATATATTGCGGAGATACCCCGCAAGTTTTCTGCCGGAATTGATTTACATCTTAGTGAGATATCTCTCATGATACAGAATTCTGTTAACGCGGCAAGGCTTGGCAGCGTCAGGGATCTGATTATTTTCAAACCTTACAATTTTTCATGGCAATGGGGAAAGCTGATAGATAATTATAAACCGTTATCGACCAGGAAAGGGCAGGCTTTTTATGCGTCACCGGCTATTGACTGCATAATAAATAATGATGAAGAGATGGTATATCAGATTCTGGCAAATCTTATTTCAAACGCAATAAAATATGCGCCATTGAATGGAGCAGTTAAGGTTGATTCAGATACCCGGGGTGATCTGCTTTTTGTAACGGTAAGCGATTCCGGTCCCGGATTCCTGCCGGAAGATTGTGATGAATTGTTTTCCAAGTTTAAAAAACTCAGCGCGAAGACTAGCGGAGGTGAGCGTTCGACCGGCCTTGGTCTTTATATAGTAAAACAGCTGGCTGATGCGTGTAATATAAAGCTTACACTTTCACGTGGTACCGGAGAGCTTCACGGAGCAGTATGGGAACTCGAATTTAAAATAGTTCAATCAGGAATATAACAATATCCGGTACCACGGTGGTTTTCAATTCTTCCCGCGCCTTTACCATATTCTTTAAGGAGTTTTTTTACCCGGTTCATGTGAACCCATATGGAATTGTCGCTTACATAGAATCCCTGCCAGATGATCTGACCGATTTTTTCACGGCTGTAGACCTTTCCCGGGTTCATTGCCAGAAGATAAATAATATCAAAAGTTTTACCGCTTACATCAATAGCTTTGCCGTCAGAGGTTATCTGCCGTGTATTGCGGTCAAGCAACAGGGTGCCGCATTGGATCTGTTTTGATTTGTCTGATTCATGTTCTCTCAGAGACCGTCTGATCCGCGCCAGTGTCTCTCCGTCATGGTATGGCTTTGTTATAAAATCCTCCGCTCCCAGCTTGAAGCATTCCAGCCGTTCCTCCATGTCCAGTGTAGACGATACAACAATTATATGGAGACCGGGATTAACTTCGAGCAGCTGAGGGATAATAAATCGGCCGTTAATATCGGGGAGCCCCAGGTCCAGAAGAACCAGTGAAATATCATTTGATTTGAGTGCCTCAATTGCAGGAAGGGCTGCTGAAGCCTCAATATAAGGGTACCCCTCTTTTTTAAGGATTTTAGCAAGAGATTCCCGATCGGCATCCTGATCGTCTACAATCAGGATTGCTGGCTTTTCTTCCATTTTCACTTTCACACTCAGTTGAAGTATTTTATTTCAATGTTTATTCCCTTACATACATTTTAGTTTAAAATGTAGAATTGTATATATCCATCCCATTCGGCAGCGGGGATAATAGCGCATTTTTTATGCTAAAAAGTTCAGGATTTATTACTGAATTTATTTTAAAATACACAGGGCAGTATTTCTGTCAAACAGTAGTTGCTTAATTAAGGTAAAATTAAGGGGG
>DAONFJ010000031.1:0-32400 GCA_035403545.1 Spirochaetota bacterium | reverse complement strand
TAAAATATTTAGGTAAACTCCCCGGGGATATAAGGATACAAAAAGAAAACTTTTATTTTAATTTTCCGGTTACTACATGCATACTGCTTAGCGTGATCGTTACTATAATATTCCGTATAATTGCAAAAATTAAATAATATGAGGCGGTTTAGCATTAGAAAATATATTATCTGCATTCTTTTAATTTCCGGTATCACATTTTCAGCAGAATATGTTTATTCATCGCCTTATGAACTTTCACCTCTTACAGATGGTTTACTCATAGGTTCAGGTGCTGCGTTTTACGGCCTTTCCCTTTATACCGGGAAAAAAATAGATCCTCTTACGGATAAAGAGATTGCCGAACTTTCAAAAAATGATATCAACAGTTTCGATCGCTCTGCTGCGGATAACTGGTCGCGAAAGGCCGACAAATGGAGTGACAGGACTTTAACTCCTATAATGATCTCACCCCTGGCATTTCTTGCGGCCGATGAAACAAGAAATGACTTTATAACGATTGGTGTCATGTATGCCGAATCCCTGCTGATCACAAGCGGCTTAAACGGTACAGTAAAAAATATAGCGCAAAGAAACCGTCCGTATACATACAATCCTGACGTTTCAGTTTCAGAAAAAAAAGAAGAGGATGCTGTCCTTTCATTTTACTCAGGCCATACAGTTAATGCGTTCAATTCAGCGGTTTTTGTCAGCACTGTTTTTGCGGATTATTATCCTGAAAGTTCATGGCGCTATTTCGTATGGGGAACGACTCTCTCCGCAGCTTCTCTTACAGGATATTTAAGGTACAAAGCCGGAATGCATTATCCAACGGATATCATCACAGGAGCCGTTATCGGCAGTGTGACCGGATGGTTAATACCGGTGCTCCATCACCCCGGCAGCAGAAATATTTCGTTTCAGGTAATCGCAGGTGAAGAGAATATGATAGCGTTAGTGTTAAGCTTTTAGTTGTCAGGCCGGGATTACAGGATAAAACAATGTAGTGACCTTTATATCAGTTAACAAGGAAGCCATTTATTACATAATTTTTTAATTCACTTATCTCATTTATCTCTGAATAAAATATAGATGATGCTCTATTATTAAACAACCATTTTTACAATTCTAATTTCAGAGAAAGAAAATTGAATTCGACTGCCTTCAACTATTCAGGAAGATATAAATTAAAAGTGTAATCAGCATCAGATATATAGCCGAAAAGATAACTATATAGTGAAACAATTCATTATATAGCTGTCAGAAACTAACGGGGTATACAATGCAGCATGCTGATTTACAACTTAATGAAAATATAAAAAAGAATTACGCGTATAACCAGTGCGCCATACTTTGGCGCAATCTTCCGGTATTATTCAAAACAAGATGGCGAAGTGAAGCTGAAAGATTCTCTATGACCGGATACAGGTTATTCATTAAGACAAACGTGAATAATCTCAATACCGGAGATGAGATAAAAATATCTCCATGGCACTGAGTATATTTTTAGTATAATATTATCAATGAAAACAACAAATGTAAAAAAGAGAACCGCTTTCTTTTTCATTATCACCACTGTGTCAGTTTTCTGCAGAATTCATCCCGCCGCTGCAGAAACAATCCTGTCCGACCCCGATCATATTTCTACAGGAATGGAATACAGAGGAGTTCCGGATGCAAGAGTGGGAGATACGTTCGGATACAGCCGGTTTTTATTCGGAGGAATGGCTGAAATCCGCAACGAGTCCCGTTTCAATCAGGGTGCCCTCCCCAATCACAACTGGCGCGGTTTTGTATTTTTGTATTTTAATAAACCGTTAAGCGATAATGAAAATAAGCTGATACTTACTTCAGGACTAGAACATGAAAGCGCTCATCCCACTATGGGACTTAATGACGGAAACGATACTGCATACGATAAAATCTACGACAGCACTTACCGGAATATAAACATGAACTCCCTGCTTCTCCGGTTAACCGGCACTTCCGGAACAGGATATGCGTTAACGCTCACAGGAGATGTGCAGTTATACTATCACAGCAGAAATACTCCGGAACTGCCGGTAAACGATCTTACATGGTCAGAAGGAATTTCCGGCGGTTTTGAATTCAGGTATCCGGTAACCGGTGATACGGATTTTTTCATTTCGGGATTCGACAGGTATATATTTCAAAGCAGAGAAAAAGCAAAAGGAAATATTTATCACGACACTGATTCCGGAGTAGAAACGCTCTATGAGGAATACCCGATAATAAACAGTACTAACACAGTTTCGGCAAAAACCGGATTCATTATCAGCAATCTGGTTCCGTCAAGAAAAGTATCCGTCTACCTGGGAATTTTATACGGAAATATTTACGGATTCGTAGACAGCAGGGAAAAGCGTACTGTATATTCCCTGGGAATCGAAATTTTTCATTAAAAAAATCTGCAAAATAAAACTTCCTCTAAAAATCTGATATCTTTATAATTATATCCCTATAACATCTATTCAACTCATTCCGAAGGAGCACATCATGAAAAAATCTGCAATTATTCTTATTATACTTTTAATTTCCACAACTACCCTCCATGCCGAAGAGGATTGGCCGATCTACAAGGGTAATATTTATTTTACAGGTAATAATGATGAGATAACTGTCAAAAACAATAACCTCAAATGGCTGTACCAGGCGTCAGAGGCTGTAGTCAATCCCATTGCATCAGACGGAATGATATTTTTTATTGATCTCTCCAAGAATGTGTACTGCCTTGATGAAGAGACCGGTAAATTAAGATGGAAGATGGATCTTCACGGACTTGCATCACAATTCAGGGGATCTACAAAATCTTTCGGCAAGAGCAAATATCCGCTTATCAGGGGAGATAAACTTTTAATTACAGATAACATAGCAATTTATGCGCTCAATAAATATACAGGAAAAGTTATATGGGCAAGGACCGGGATGCGGAGTGACGACCCGAATTTAAAAACTCCCGAGAGCACAAATACAAAACTTAAAGACCGGACAGATCCGGTAAAAGGATCCGGGAACTGGAATCCTGAAAAATCAACATTTGCCATGATCGACAGCATATACTCCGACCCGGTAATTGTCGGTGATATTATATATTACGGGACACGCAATGAGTTCATCTCCAGAGATATAAACAACGGCCATATGCTCTGGAATAATGATGATATAAAAAGCTGGAGTAAATTCCCTTCATTTTATGACGAGTATATTTTTACCCAGTCAATGGATTATAAAACGAATATATATACGCTCTATTGCCTCAAGGCCAGGAGCGGAGAAAAAGTATGGGCAAGAGATATTAAAAATCCGCACAGAATATATCCGCCCGTGGTGTATAAGCAGAGAGTCTACTTTGTTTCAGGAATGGATGTCTACTGCATCGATCTTAAAACCGGAGAGATCCTCTGGTCAAAAAGTTACTCCAGCCTCATAACTTCAAATCCGGGATTTACGGAAAGGTCAATTCTATTTACAATGGATAACGGGAGCATTGTGATGATAGATCCTGATAACGGGACGATTCAGAACAGGCTCGACTTCGGCGAAAAGAAAGCTCCCTACTTTGTCATAATACGCGACCAGATATATGTCGGTACAACGTTTCAGAAAAATATCGGGGGGAGAGATGTACCCTGGTCGCTGCTGGAATCTTTCAACATTACCGATAAGAGTAAATCATGGGAGTACAGCCCGCAGTTTCCCGGAGCATCATACCAGCCTGTCGCATCGAAGGGAATAATGTTTCTCCCCGCAGGAAACTACCTGTATGCTATAGGTACAGATTACTATCCGAAAATAGTTGACGGCGGCAGCGGATATTATGACCCGTACAACCGCGTCCCGGAGAATGAAGAGATAAAACAGGCCGATGTTGATAAACTGAAAAAAATTAATGAAGAATCAAACGTCAAAAAAGATAAACCTGACACAATTCCCATGAAGAAACTCAATATAACAATCAACAGCAATGACGGAACACCGCTTAAAGGGACTGTAGATGTTAAAAAATGGGACAAAGGGAAAGTAGTATACTCAAACAAAATTCCGGTGAACAAACCGGACCAGACTATTGAGATCCCGGACATGGATGATGTCGAGATAACGGCTGAAGCGACAGGGCACCTCCCGGAGAAAGAGATAGTCTCAAAGGATGAGAAAGAAAAAAAGATAACTCTTACTAAAATTGAAAAAGGAAAAGGAATTGTTGTTAATAATATACATTTCGAGACCGGTAAAGCTTATCTCCGGAAGGAATCACTGAATATTCTTAATGGAATAATAGACCAGATGAACAAAAATACAGCGATAAAACTTGAAGTAAGAGGCCATACCGATTCATCAGGCGGTACAGAATACAATAAAAAACTCTCCGAGCGAAGAGCGGATTCTGTAACTGAATATATGATAAAACATGGAATAAGCCCTGAACGGCTGCAGGCTGTCGGCATGGGAGAGGAAAAACCTATTGCAGATAACAAGACCGCAGAAGGGAGAAGAAAAAACAGAAGAACTGAATTCTTTGTAATCGAAAAATAAAAATCTCTTCATGTTACAGATTTAATATTCTGTAACATGTTTAAAATAACAAAACTAAAATAAACAATTATACATCCCCGCCGCCTTCGGCGACGAGGGTAATAATGCATTTTCTGTTATAAAAAAGTTTAGGAATTATTACTGGAACTGAACTATAAAATTAAAAAACTTACGGCATCAGAGTATCAGAAAGCGAGCACAAACTTAGAAGGGACGATACTTTATAGGAAGCTTTTGATATTCTGAAGTCACGCTTTTTCTGCTTCTGAAATTTATGCAGTTTTAAAAGAATGCTGATGCAGGTTGAATCCATATATTCCATTTCAGAGAGATCAATATCAACATCTTTATCTTTTCCGCTGCAGATTGAATCTACAACTTCAATAAATTTTTTGATCCCTGCAGAATCTGCAGAACCGGAAATCGAAAGTTTAATCAGATTATCATCTTCATTGATCACAATGTTCATTTTAAACACTCTCATAATTAGTTTACATTTCTAGATATAGATTTATTCAAGTCAAGGTTAAATATAATTATAGACAAATTTTACAGCAGATTTATATTTTATTCTGCTTTAATTAAACTATTCGGCTTATTGAGGAATTTTCATTAAATGAATAAAGAAGAAAATATTACTATAAAAAAGAAACATATACTGAATTCTCTTAAAATACTTCTGGAGAAATATTCCTACAGTTACGTTTCCATGCAGGATGTTGCCAACGAAGGCGGAATTTCCAAGGGGGGCCTCCGTTATTATTTTCCCACAAAAGAATCGCTTTTTATCGGTTTGCTGGAGGATTTCTTTCAGGAAATTGAAGATGATCATATTCGGATGATAAGTATGCAGGATGGAAGCGGAGATAAAGCAGTTCTCTCTACCCTTTTCAATATTGAAAATTTTGTACTTAACCAGAAAAATATTAAAATTTTCATTAACCTGATACTTTACGGCCTGGAAAATCCTAAAATGATGGAACCGATAAGTTCATTTTTCAGAAAACATCTTCAGATGTATAAAAAAATCATAAACCAGGCAAAGACAGATCTCCCCGTAATAGATAAAAAAGAATTTGATACAGATTTTCTTGCAAGGATTACGCAGATAATTTTTCTAAGCGCGGGGCTTCTTGAAACAATTGATCCCATAGGAATGGACCCGGCACGGCTCGCAAGATATGTACTTTCACTCTTCTCGGAATAACCATTTCAATATATTCCTTATCCTTCCCATAGTACAAACTGAGGCCATTTTAAAATACAAGATAGCCATATATAATAAAACAGCCGTCCTTAACGGACGACTGTTTTTACTTTTTAAACTTGTTTAATAACTATCTCTGATAAATGTACCTGGTGCCGGCATCGGGATTTGAGTACCAGTCTTTAAAATAAACTCCTGCACTCGTATACCAGTCGTCAAACTGAGGATATGCCTTGTATATAATTCTATAATTCCAGTCCCAGCTTCTGCCCGATCCCTCCCTGGGCCATGCCCAGGTTTCCGGGACTATAAGCACCCATGGGAAACCGCTGGAATCTTTAGTTATTCCTTCAAAAGAAGTAGCTGCTGATGGCAGATGTACTTCATTTCCGGCTACTCCGTCACAGATTATAAACGGATCATACGGCATCGTACCGATTGATTCGCGTGTAATTCCGCTGCTGAAAACTATAGGATCATGAGTTTTTTCTTCACAGTCACGATACGTTCCGCTTGTATTGGAAGATGTACCGAGGGTGTAGATTCCGTCCTCTTTCGGATCAGCTATAAGGATATATTTTCTGCCATCGATATTTATAGCAAACTGATTGCTGTATCCTGCACCTGATGCAAGAAGTTTGGTTTTAAGATCAATCTGCCTTAACATATTCTGGCTGTCTATCTTCTCAATAATAGTAAGCCTTACGACAAGATCATTAAAATCAGCGTCACCTTTCGAAGGATAAAGATCTTCAAATGCAAGAGTATAGACTCCTGTTATTGATTTCGCTCCGGCAGGATCATCAGGATATGCATCATCTTCATCCGCGACTCCATCCCCATCGCTGTCTTTTACAACCACAGCTTCAACCGGATTCAATGCTATTTTTCTTGCATATTCGATAAGTTTTCCTATTCCGTCTACCGAACATCTGAATTCTTCGTATCCGGTTTTTGAAACAAGAATCTCTGTTGTCTTACTTGCATTCTCAACAGTTGCCGCGAAAACAGATATACCGTTACTATCCGTAAAACCTTTCCAGTTATCATCGCTGCCTGTACCGCCATTTGTTTTTAAAAGGTTTATAGAAGCCTGGCCTATGGGGAGCCCTGTTTTGTTATCAACAACATTGAGATAAATCTTAATATTAGTTACTGTTGAAAAATCAAAATCCGGTCCGGGATTTGTAATTTCGGCAGTGTATGATGTTACACTTCCGTTTATCACAACAACAGTATATGTAATCTGATTCTGCGCGGAATCGGTATAGATAAAAGTTAAAGTCACAGGGCCTGTAATATTTCCGCTTGTTACAAAATTTCCCTTATATGGATCGGTACTTACATCGACGGAATTTCCACTGTCATCAACCGCTGTTAGAAGAGTTATCTGTGAAGATAAAGACCAGACTGTTCCATTCTTTCCGGTAATTTTCAGAACATCCCTGTCGCTATAAGTCATATACCCCTGAGCTGCCTGAAGAAGTATATTTCCCGGAATTATAGTTTCAACATTTCCGTTTTCATCACTTTTTATTATGTAGATGCTGCCGTTGATACGAACTTTAATTTCATAAGGCCCCGCAGGTACAATTATGCCGTCTCCATTTATGAGGAGATAACCTGTAACAGAATCTACTGTGATTTTTGAAGTGTCTATTGAGATTGAACCATCAGCCGCCATGCCGGAGATTATTTCAACTCCGCTTTTAAGTGTCCAGAGACCGCCGGAGATTTCTGTTACCGGGAGGACATACCCATTTGATGAAACTGATCCGCTTCCAAGCCTGAGCATAACTCCAGCGTTTGTTACCGTTAAAGATGAAGTTCCGTCACTATTCACAACGACCGTAGTTATTGTGGTTTCTCCGTTTGGTTTAACAATCTTTTCTTCAAATACTTTTATATTACCATTCTCATCCAACAGAATTATAGTTATTACAGTTGTACCATCTTTATAAATTTCAGATTTAGTGTACGAAATCACTTTACCTTCAGCATTTATAAGAATAGTATGAGTAGCAATGCTGTTATCCGTAGATTCCACTATTACTACTTTTGTTTCAGCAAGAGTTAATATTGAAGATATTATTGAACCTGTTAAAGGATCAATTTTCACATCTACTGATTCTCCGGCGATTGAAGCAGTTATACTCTGTATATCACCGGACATTGTCCATACACCGGATATCTTTTCTGAAACCGGTATGGAAGCTCCAATCGTGACTCCGGAGATTGTTGCCGACGGGACTATAACAGCTGTTCCATTCACTGCAGGTATAAGGACATGGGAGACTCCATCCACACCTATACTTATTATTTTCCCGTTTGAGTCTGCCCTGATACTATATGTGGTGGTGATTGTTTCTTCTGTTTTTACTATTGTAACAGTATAAGGCCCTGTTCCGCTGCCTGTTATAAAATCTCCGGTTACAGGGTCTACAGAAACTGTAACAGTATTTCCGCTGTTATCTTTTACCACGATTGAAATTACAGATGAATCAAGTGTATAAGATGTCCCGGTCAATGATGATAATGTAAGAGAATCTTCAGTTCCGTCTCCGGTAACATCAGCAAAAACTTTACCTGAATCAAGATCAAGAACCATACCGGAACCGGACGGGTAGCTTATTGCAGTATTTACAACAGCCGTTCCATCAGAAGATACGGCTATGATGAGGACATATTCTCTTCCGTCCGCAGTAATTGTAACGGTATATGTCCCTGCAACCGTGCCGTCAGCAGGATAAACTGTTACATTCCCGTTTGTACTATCAATTGCATATTCACATGAATTTCCATTTTCATCATTAATTATAATTGCTCCCGGATTACTATATGAAGAAGGAGATACGCTTTCACCATTTACAGCCAGAGTGCCGTTTTCTGTCTGGATTACAATTACAGAATTTGCACCTTCGGATGAATTTCCTCCGCTGTTGCCGTCTGTAACCACATCAACTTCAGGAGATTTCCCGCCGCCGCTGCTGCTGCTCCCGCATGAAACAACAGACAATGTCGCCGTAATGATTAATAACGCTGTTAAAATAGATGTTTTCTTTAACATGAGATACCTCAAATAATATAATACCGAATATGGACAAAATAATATGAGATATTAAAATGTCAATATAAAAAAGCCCAACAGGGCTTTTTTATTAAAAATTTTTACACAAATATTTCAAACAGAGGACCATATTCTATAAAATAAAAAATAGTAATTGCATCTTTTTTTCAGACCGCCATCAGATACAGTAACTGAAAAACCAAACAACTTATAAGCTTATAAAAAATCACTGATCAGGAACTCCTGAGTATTATGAATATATGGAATTACAACATGAAATCATCTAAAACAATATTCTTTACTATTATATTTATAATGCTTTCAATAAACATATTTCCGGACAAACCCGAAAAGGATGAAACAATAATACTCCCCTCAACTTACGGATGGTATGCCGAAGGTAAGATCAATGTTTCAGTCCGCGCATGGATTTTTGAACTTGAAGAGAATTCCATATTGAGAAAGGGTTTTATTGATCTCCTGGAATTTAATTTTGAAAATGCCGGGAATGAAGAGAAAAAAATTTTCGAGGAACGTATCAGGTATTTCCTTGCGGATAATCATCGGGGAAAAGATATAATCATAAATATAATGGGAGAGGACCACCTTCTCTCCAGAACAGCACCAAATGGTCACAGCCTTTCTGTTATAAAAATTAATGATCAAAAAAAACCGGATTACAATAATTACAGCAAAAATTTTTACACACTTCCCGGGGATGAGGGAACTAAAACTTTTTCCGGAACTTTTAATATAATAAGTCAAAAAGGCTATAGTATCATTTCGGATATTGATGATACAATCAAAGTCAGCAATGTACTGGATAAGAAAGAATTATTACACAATACATTTATCAGAAAATTTGTTCCGGTCAGGGGAATGCCCGAACTATACAGAAAATTTGAAAAAAAAGGTACTGCATTTCACTATGTGTCAGGTTCACCATGGCAGCTTTACCCGGCAATTCATGCTTTTCTTCAGGATGAACAGTTCCCCGCAGGTTCTGTCGAGCTGAAAATCTTCAGACTTAAAGATAAAAGTTTTATAAATTTTATTAAAGCTGATCAGTTACCCTATAAATTAAACTCTATCAATACTATATTGAACCGGTTCCCTCAAAGAAAATTTATACTGATAGGTGATTCAGGTGAAAAAGATCCGGAAGTATATACAGAAATTGCGGGTAAACACAAAGGAAGAATTAAATATATATTTATCCGTGATGTCGGGATGATAGATGAAAATTCTCCTCGAAGAAAAGCTATAGTTAAAAAATCAGGGGATACAAAAATCATTATATTTAAAGATCCCATGGAGTTAGAACCTTATACGCTCAGCTTGTGACCGGAAATATTAGCAGGTATAATGCCGTTTTTTCAGCAGGAGATTACCGAACCTGCCGGAACAGGCTTTCTGTTATAACATCACAAAACGGAATTTTAAGAACGTTAATTATTCTTAAAGCAATACAGAATTAAATTAATGGAGGACAATACTATGAAATTTTACCTTAAATATATTAATCCCGTTGCGGCATTAATAGTTTTCGGATTATGCTTCTGGCTGTATATAGGAAATTATTTTTTTCATTTCGGTTCACCGTCATACAGTGATTCGAAAACGCCGTACCAGCAGGGATTAAATATCCTGATGTATGACTCTCTTCCAATATACTTTCTTGTAAAAGGAATTTTCTGCTCGCTGATGCTTTTTCTGTTCGGCAAGTTTCTGGAATACTGGATTGATCAGAAAAAATAGTATCATTAATCGGGAACAATAAACATTTTTAATCAAATCAAAATCCTGCGATGCCGTCTGCAAAACTTCTGCCGCGGAGAACATTTAACATTATACAGGAAATGCTGTCCGCAGCATATATTCTGAAATTAATCAGCAACTAAAGAATGAAAATTGTAAACACAGCTTCTTTTGCACTAACCAATTTTTTTCAGAAGTGCTTCTACTTTAGCTAACTGATCTTTAAGAAAAGTTTTAAAATCATTCGTTCTGCAATGGTGAATTTCAATAGGAATTTCCGCTTGTGCCTTTTTAAGCATATCTACAATTATTGTACGTTCTTCTTCAGTAATCTCAAGTTTCATATTCTCCTCCTATTTATTCGCAGAATATATACTTCATATATTATATACGACTTTTAAGCCGTTAAGTCAAAAAATATTACATCATTTCAAAATATTTTAAAAATTCCTCATCATAAAAAAGTATAAAATAAATCGCTGATTGTTCTTTGATAGATACATAAGTTCAAAACAAAATAATCAATCTCTCCGAAGGCGGGAGTACGAAAATATTTTTACGTATGATAAAAATAGTACTGAACAATCAGTCAATCGGGTTTATTAAAAAAATAATTATTGATTATTGCAGTATAATACTTACAATATCATTATTAAAATTATTAATTTTATACGGAGATTCAATTGGATCAATTTATATATTCTGTGCTTGACTGCACTCTGGCGCTTATAGCTTTAATAAATCCTATCAGTAAAATTTTTCTGATAACGACTCTGAAAGAAAATACCGGTGCTTCAGAACTCAGGCATATTATTGTAAGGTCTTCAATAATTGCTCTCCTGATTCTCCTCACATTTACTTTTATCGGAAATTTTCTTCTTATTAAACTTTTTCATATACAGATATATTCTTTCAAGATTGCCGGAGGGATAGTGCTTATTTTCAGAGGATTCGAAGCTCTTAATAAAGGCCTGTTTTTTGAGTTAAACAGCAAACAGAAGCTTGAAGATTTATCAATTGTACCTCTCGCTTCACCGATGATAGCAGGGCCGGCTACTATTACCGCCGCAGTTTCTTTTCCTGCAAAATACGGCATGACTGTAACTTCGATGTCTATACTCGCGGCAGTTGCTGCTAATCTCCTGATAATGATCATATCACCGCGTATAACAGGCGCATTAACAAAACATAATGTTATGGGTGCACTGATCCGGATTACCGGTCTTATAGTAGCAACAATTGGAGTACAAATGATTCTCGACGGGTTCGGGGAGTATCTTCACCTGGTGATCAGGTTTTAATAAAACATCAGAGGAAAGAAATTATCCCGGCACTGCACGAAATAAAATCAATGTTGCCGTCAGGCTCATAGATGGTGTAATAATCTGCAGAAATCTCCACCCCGATATTTCCTGTAATCATAATATCACCTTTTAAGAATAAAGAAAGACATGGTTCAAAAGCACTTTTGCTCCCGCTCTCTTTCTCAACAGTAATATAAGCAGTTCCGGCACCAAGGCCCGGTAAAATTTTCAAGGCTTTTCCTATAGAAATTGAATATGAGGGCGTAACGAGTAATGGTATAACAGAAGTATAATGAAGTGTACCGTCTGTGTAAAAATGGCTGTATCCCGCACTCACCCCGGTATTAAGATTATCTATAAATACATTTTTAAAACCGAATTCAGAACCGATAAGAAATCCGCCATTAGAAAATTCCTCAGCTTTTCTGACGGGAGGGATATAACCGGCATGTACTGATAAATAAAAATTCCTGTTTAACGGAATTTCTGTTTTCTCATCCGAAAGTAATTTGTATATTTTTTCCTCTACTCCCTTCTCAATTTTTTCCGGTTCATTATACATCATATTTTCAGATTCGTAATCTTCATCGAATGAATATATAATTGTACCGCTTTTCACAGCCACAAGAGTAATGTGAATATAATATTTTCCGCTAAAGGTTATGCTGCCGGTTACTACATATTCTGCCGGGAGGATTCTCCCCGCTTCAATGGCGTATTCTGCCGAATCCGAATTTTTCCCTGAAAAGCGGTTCTCCTTTTTTAAGATATCAAGCCTGTTTCTTTCCAGAATGTTGAACTTCCCTGAATTATAAAGTGAGAACTCAATCTTATTTCTAATAATTTTACCGGCATCTTCACGGACATTATTAAGATTGAGATCTAGCACGGCGATTGAGGGTTTTGTTCCGGCTGAAGCGGCATCAAATGTAAAAATTAAAATCAGTAACAGAATTATTATTGGAGTTTTATTCAGCATTACTTTAACTTTCGGGCTAATTTTCTTGCCATCTTTCCTGATTCAGCATTAAGCTGATTTTCATCCGATATTTCTTTCATATCCATATGTATAATAACACTGGATGATTTATCTACAACTCTCGCAGTAAGCAGATATCCATCAGGTAATTTTTCAACAGAACCAGTGATGATATATTTTTTATCAGTATCTGCATTTCCTATTGATAAATTACTCTCGCCTATCTCCTTCTTCAGAGTATCCGCAAATATCATAGTTGCACTGTCGCTTAAATGTCCGGCATCATGCGTCCCTGTAAACTTCATGAGCACGGCACTTTTACCTTTGGGTTGCATTGTTAATATTTCAGCAGGCTCCTTTTCATAAACTATACTATTAGTTTTCGCATCAATCCTTTCTTTCACGGCTGAAACAATCTTTACGGTACAGGTAGTCACTGTAACTGCCAGTACCGTTGCGGTAACTCCCGATATAACCGCAGCCTGGAGAAATGATACAGCTATTCCAAGTTTCCTCAAAAACATATAAACTATTATAGCAGCCCAAAGGGTTATACTGTAATTTTTATTTTTCTTTAAGATACTGACTAAAGTATTTCTTTTCGACGCAGCAATATGGTTCCTGTACTCAACCGGAACAGGTTCAGTAAAGCGGTATTTTAAAAGGAGTTTTTCAACTAAAAGTTCTTCATTTATCATAACAGTTCCTCTAAATTGGTAATACCCTTTTTCTTAAGCGAGATTAAAATATTTTTATTAACAATACCATATCTGTATTTAATCTGATCTCTGCTTAATCCTAATTCTTTTGCCGCTTCCTCCATTGTATATTTCTGTATTGCTACAAGGTCAAAAATCACCCGGTTCTGAGCATTACCGAACGTTGAATCATCTTCCAGAATATCTTTTATGATAAGCCGCTGATCACGCATGCCATTTACGAAAGTAAGACTTACGTCAGTGAAAACTTCATCTATATCCACCACATCATCTCTCTTTTTTTTATAAAACTCAAAGAGTACCATTCTCATTGTTCCGAGAAGCCACTTTCTCGGATTTTCGACTTCATCCATTTTATTAAAAAACCTGGTAAAGACCTCCTGCGCAATATCCTCCGCGTCATCAACACTATTAATTCTTATACAGACAGATCCGAAAATCAGAGAATAGTAATCATTATAAACTTCTATGAATTTAGAATTCCTTTTATTTATCCTGAACATTTCTAAAATTATATCTTCCTTATGTTAGTGTACTAAAACTTCGATTTTGGGGATTTTTTTCGAATAGTATTTTCTTAAATGTACGTTTATAATCCACTCTTTTTTTATATGCATAATTAGAATCATTAATAAATAGCGTTAAAGTTAAAAAATGCAGCAGCATACTCTCTGCTATGCTTTGACCGCGATGAAGGCCAGGCTCAAAATATCATATTGACAAAAATTCGAGCCATCTGTTTCTATATAAAAATGGAACCATGTGCAATAATAGATCCGCGGCTGCCTGAGAAAACAGTAAAAAATCTGAATAAGGCAGGATTCCTTACTGTTACAGTTCCTTTATCTGATCTGGTCGAAACACCTCTATCCGGGCATCCTGATATTCAGATGTTTCTTCATGAAAAAAATCTTTTTGTTCACCCTGACATTGATAAATCATTCTTACAAAAAATTGAAAGTTATGTTAACATTATTCAATGCCCTTCAAGACTGCAGAAATCCCATCCTGCAGATATCCCCTATAACATAGCCTGTACAGGAAAAATCGCCCTGCACAGAAAGGAATCAACTGATAAATGTATTCTGAACTTTTTTTTACAGAATGAAATAAAAATTGTCAACACACGGCAGGGCTACAGTAAGTGTTCCACTCTTATAGTAGATGACTCCAGCATTATTACTTCAGATGAATCGATACACAAAGCTGCGGAGGATGCCGGTATTGACTCGCTTCTGATTATTAAAGGATACATTGATCTGCCCGGGTATAATTACGGATTTATAGGGGGAGCTTCGGGGAGATTTCTCGATACAATATACCTCACAGGTTCCATCGATAACCACCCTGATAGAAAAATGATACAGAACTTCATTGAATCGAAAGGAATGCGTCTGAATATTCTTTCAGATCAGAAAATCTTTGACGCTGGATCGATTTTTTTTATCAGTTAATATTTATCTGGTCATAGCCTCTTTAGTTAAGTGAGAATTTTTCATCTCTTCAGCTATATTTCTATTTTTACATCCGAAGCTTTCTATTGATAAAAGGCCAAGGCCGTATTCCCTTCCGCGCCCGATTCCCGAGTTAAGGGCTTTTCTGAATTTTCCCTCATCAGTAATTTTCAGTGAACCTTCAAATATAACCGAAATAAACTTTACCTTTTTTTCTGCGCATTTAACATATCCGTCATCGGTAACTTTTGAATCCACTACTTCAAATCCATTGGCGCTCCCCTCTGCTTCGAGCCACTTTTTCCAGCTTTCATCTGTTTCCAGATCAGAGTGTTTAAAGAATATTTTCACTGATGGATTCGCTCTGAGAAAATATTTATAGACCATACCGTTTCTTACAGGTATATCATATTTAAAAGATTCAATTTTAACAATATATCCGCCGGATATTTTACAATTTTCAGTTTCAGGTTTTTTTTCGGAGATAAGAACAACAGGCTGTATATAACCGGTCTGATTCAGCGGCACATTATCAATACGGTATACAGGCTCCCCTCCCCCTGATATTTTTTTCAGTGTATCATAAAAAAAATTCAGGCTGCTGAGATCATGGCGCACTGAGGGTATTTTTACATCAACATAGACTTTTGAGATATACATAAAATTCACCTTTTATTATTTACATAACTGATTGATTTTCCGAAGCTTCATTCATGTTGAAAATTTTAATATATGCCGGATTGATGCAAGAAAAAAATTCATGCTTTGATAAAAGGTGCTAATTATATTAACATTCCTGACAGCTTTATTATTACAAATCTATGTTTATTATTTGCCTGCTTTAGAAACAAAAATACGCCAATCCTTTCACCGGCAAAGGCGATGGGAACTGGCGTACATTTTATATAGAAACTATGATGAAAATCCGGATAAACCGGATGAAACAGTTTTTACATTCCTCTGGTCTTTAAGTCAGAAGCGATATTAGCAAAAAAATCCGGTGCATCATATCCGGCAGTAGGAGAATACAGAAGCCCTGAAAACAATCCTATCGCTGCAAGATGATTAACTCCGCCGCCTAAACTGCTTCCTTCGATCACACCTTTAAAGTTGCCCCATTTTGCCGATTCAATTGATACAAGACCGTCATTAGCACCTTCAAATGGAATCATCGCCAGCCATGTAGCTGAAAACAGGCCGCCGCCGATAATATTTTTTACTTTATAGGCATAACTCTGATAATAAACACCTGAAACGTTAGGTGTATTAGGATTAAAAGTATGAATCATGTAATCCCTTACAAGATCATAACCGTTAGATACTGTGTCACCATTAACATCTCCCATTACAAAGGACATTACCATATTAAGAAGATCTCCCACAAGCGGCTCCATGGAGTTTGGAATTATTCCAAGTACCATTTCTGCGACGACACTACCGCGATGAGGTCCGGCAATACTGGTATGACTTGCAATCTTGGATCCAAGACCAAGATTGGTGATTGCATATCTGGTGTAGAGAGCTCCATGAGAATGGCCGATAACGTTAACTTTATCCTTACCGGTAACTGCTAAAATTTCCAGAACCTGTCTTTTCCAGTCAGCAGCCTTATTTTCAGTTGAATCCATAGCATTTACGCTGGTAATATAAACATCTGCTCCATTTTCAACCATTTCTTCAGGTATATCCGCCCAATAATTAATGATTCCTAAAATCTTGGCTTGTGATGCCATACCATGAGCTAAAACTATCGGGTATTTTGTCTGACATGCAGTGCTGGCTGAACCTGATGCTGAAAGAATTGATGGAAATGCCAACGATATCGATAAAACAAGAATCATTGTTCCTTTAGACATTATTTTAGACATAATTTCCTCCCCAGAATGTAAATATACCGTCTAGACGGTTTTATTTTTTAAAATAATATATTCCTTTATATGAAACACTTTCAACCGGAATCATGAATAGTGACAGTCATCAAATATCATTATTCATGAATTCTAATATTTTCAGATATAATTAGTGTTATAAGGAATATAAAACCACAATAAAAGTATTAAACATTAACTGCGGCGTCTTCTTTCAGATAAAATAATTATTTTTCTTTTATTTCTTTGCGGAATTTGGAAGGGGAGATTCCTGTGATTTTATAAAACCATTCGTAGAACGTTGCGGGAGAATTAAATCCTACTGCACATGAGACTGAAACTATTGTACGATCCCTGTCATCTTCGAGAATTTTCTTTGCCTCTTCTATCCGGTATTCATTGATAAAGGCGTTGAAGTTTTTATTAAAATTTTCATTTATAATCTGGGAAAGCTGATATGAACCGATCTCAAGTTCACGGGCGAAACTTTTAAGATTAAGATCCTCATCACAGAATATTTTTTCATCAGTCAGGAGTGATCTGATCCTTGAAAGAATCAATTCCAGGTCAAGGTTCTTTATTTTAGATTTTTCATAGCGGATTTTTTCTGCCTGCTTTCTCAATACCTGAAAATAATTGCCATCCCGCTTCGACATGGCAAAAATCATAAAAGTCAGTAAAAAAGAAAGCACCGACAGGGTTTGTATAACATGGAGATAAAATCCTTCGGTGTATTCAACGAAATTAGCGCCGACAAGGCAGAAAAAAAGCAGAAAACCGATCGGATAAATTATAAACATTATGATTATGAAGAAGGGGGATACTTTCTTTTCCCTGATAAAACTGATGCTGAACATAGACGAACATTCTTTGAGAAAAAAAATCATATACCCGAGAACTATAACTACAACAAGATCTACAATACCTGAATAATAAAAAATTTTAGGGTCACCCGTTATGAACGCGGGAGGTGTCATGATGATAATTTTTTTCATCTCAGCTCCCATTTTAAAGTAGGGAATCAGCATAAGCCCTATAAGCAAGGCGGGCAATGCGTGAAAAAAATCCTTCCACTTCAGACGGTAATCTGCTCCAATAACAGATTTGAAGCAGAAAAAAAATGTCGGACCCGCCAGGGTCAGGAAAGGGAGATGCAGAAAGGCAAAATATGGATGATCAGCAATCTTGTCTGAAACAATTATACCGTTGGAAAATTGAACGGCCCCGACACTGAACATGAAGCCGGCGAACATATAATTAAAAGTCTGCTTTTTTCGTTCAATAAGCTGCCCCAGCGCGATGGTCCATGACATGGATCCGCCAAAAAAAATGAGAAACCAGCTGACTTTATCGATCATAAGTTCGACCTTATAGTTTTACACTATTCTATGATTTAAAAACACAATTAGTTAAGACGTTTGTAGAGTTTTATAAAGAGAATTTTTTTTCTATATATATCATTACTGTGCAACGGTTATAAATCCTGAAAAATACAAAATATTGCAACAAAAAATTTATATCTTCAAACATAGGAGCAATTTCAATTTACATTACACCTTTCTCAACAGTGCACCATAAAGCGTAATCTAAAAAAATATTTCCAGTTTTAAAAAATACAATTTTCACTAGAGAGATTACCGTCATTTATGTTAATCGAAGAGAATTTTGTATACAGGCATAAATCAATCACTAATGTGCTGATTCCATAAATACCCTGTAATTCTCCGCCATCTTTATTCTATCAATAGTCGCAGGATGTGAGCTTT
Source organism: Spirochaetota bacterium (assembly GCA_035403545.1). Taxonomy (GTDB): domain Bacteria; phylum Spirochaetota; class UBA4802; order UBA4802; family UBA5550; genus WRGT01. The sequence continues at coordinate 13,745 of DAONFJ010000031.1, read as the reverse complement.
GGAAAAATGCAGTGAGCGGGTGCTGATTAAGCCTGGAACTGTTATCTCTCGCAATACGGATCTCGGAAGAAATAAATGCATCAGGATCCCCCGTCATCGCAAGAGCGTAGTAATCGGCATTGCTTTCCATCTTTCGCGATACGGCCATCTCCACCGGATCTGTAAAACCTGAAAAGATAATAAATAGTAAAAAATACAGTGGAATCATCGAGGGAGAGTATATCTCTCCGATGGTAAATCCGGATTCGGCCTGCATTTTTTTAACACAAAAGTACATAACAAGAAAGACTCCAAGAGATATGAAAAATCCAATAATCATGCCTTTCATATTATGGTTGTATACCCAATGACCGATCTCATGTGCAAGTATTGAGATGACTTCCTGTTCATTGTTGTTCTGTATGAGAGTATCATAGAGATATATTTTTTTATGGCTGCCGAATCCCACGAAAAAAGCGTTAGTATGACTGGAGTAATCGCTTTCTTTAATAACATATATTTTATCAACAGTAACTCCCGACTTATGAGCCATCTCTACAATTCTCTTTTCCAGGCTCGTATTATCAATTGTTTGTATTTCGTAAAATAACGGGAGTACTGCCAGCGGATAGAGAACCATCATAACAAACCCGATTACAAGGCCACCAGCCGGAACTATAAAAACCGAGTAGAACTTGAATTTTTTTATCACCAGTAAAGCCGTTGAGCCGATTAGCGGGATAAATATCAATACCAGCAGAAAACTTTTAAGCCTGGTCCAGAACCAGAATCCTATTGTCATATTTGAAAATCCGAAGTTGTGTTCTGAAATATATGAAAAATAGAAATTAAACGGCAGCATAATCACAGTTAAGAAAAAATAAATAATTGCAATATATAAAACTGATGTTAAGAAAAGCCTGTTTTTCGACAGCCCCGCACAGAATTTTTCAAGTTTATCAGATAATTTAGTGAAAGACATCAGTAAGATCATACACGCAAAAATAATGCTTTGTATCAGGGAGATGCCGAAACCAGCCCGTGAATAGTTCTCCCCTTTTATAATATCTGACTGTGTAAAATATTTTAATATTTCATTGTGAAGTTCCGGAGAACTGCTCCCCCGGTAATCCATAAATGAAAGAAACAGTTTGAAGATGAATAATGCTATAAACGCAATTAATACAGTTTTTTTCATAATTTTTCTCATCCGAAGCAGATTTTCCTGTAATCAGGCCAGGCATACGAATATAAAGTCAAGAAAATTGAAAAACAAAAATATCAGGGTCAGAGCCCTGATTTAAAAAAACTGAATTTCCGCTTGATTTTAAAACTCTGAAATTAAATATTTCCATAAATATAGGAGATTCAACTTTTTATTATTTATAAACCTTATTTATAAAAAGGGCTCTGGCGTCTATACTTTTGCAAAAGAGAAAAAACATGAACTGCAACCAGTGCGGAGCATGCTGCATAGCTCCATCAATTTCATCAATAATTCCGGAAACAGGAAAAAATAAACCTGCCGGAACGAGGTGTGTCCATCTCTCCACTGAAATGAAATGTTCTATTTACGAAAAAAGACCTGCTGTGTGTATTAATTTTACTCCAACCGAGGAACTCTGCGGAAAAAATTTCACCGAAGCGTTTGCTAATCTTGAAAAGCTTGAAATTCTCACTGCGAATTGATAATTGAGGGTATTTTCTATAAAAAATTCTTGATTTAATCAGTATGTCTGACGTTTTTAACTTTCCATACAGTTTCTCAGGATTTATTACGGAACTGCCGTTTCTTAAATTTTCTGTGCTTAAACGCTGAATTTCATGCGGCTTTGCTGCATATATTGGAATTAAAAGATTAAGGCACTATTCACAACAGCTGATTCAGCGGTTCGAATAATTAACTAAAAACTAAAAAAGGATAAAAACATGATTGATAGATATTCCAGAAAAGAGATGTCAAACATTTGGGAACTGCAAAATAAATTCCGCATATGGCTTGATATAGAAATTGCAGTATGTGAGGTTTACGCAGAGAAAGGGATGATTCCGGCAGAGGACCTGGCTGTAATAAAAAAGAAAGCTTCATTTAAAGTGGAGCGAATACTTGAAATTGAGAATGAAGTCCATCATGATGTTATAGCCTTCCTTACTGCTGTGGCAGAAAATGTTGGGCCCGAGAGCAGGCACATACATTTCGGTCTGACATCAAGTGATGTTGTCGACACCGCCCTTTCTATCCAGATGATTCAGGCGGGAAAAGTTCTTCTTTCCGGACTTGAAATTATGATCGATACTTTACGCGAAAATTCACTTAAATACAAAGATACGCGCTGTATGGGACGGTCTCACGGAGTTCACGCGGAGCCTACAACTTTCGGTGTCAAGATGGCACTCTACTACGAATCATTCAAAAGAAGCAGGGAGAGGATTAAACGGGCGATAGAGAATATCTCCTACGGCAAACTCTCCGGCGCCGTTGGAACATTCAGTAATGTTTCTCCCGAGATTGAAGCCGAGGTGTGCAGCAGGCTTGGACTTCTTCCCGATCCTGTTTCAACGCAGGTTATCCAGAGGGACAGGCACGCGGAGTATATGGCGGCTCTTGCAATCATGGCCGGTACAATGGATCAGCTCGCCACAGAGATAAGGCATCTCCAGAGAACGGAGGTTCGCGAAATTGAAGAACCGTTCCAGAAAGGACAGAAGGGATCATCCGCTATGCCGCACAAAAGAAATCCTATTCTTTCGGAAAGAGTTACAGGACTTTCCCGCGTTATCAAATCCAACATCAACGTTGCACTTGAAAACATTACATTATGGCACGAAAGAGATATCTCACACTCATCGGCGGAGAGAGTTATTTTCCCCGATTCAACTATCGCGCTTGATTATCTGGTTCACCGCATGATCTTCATTCTGCAGAATCTCCATGTGTATCCTGAAAATATGCTGGAAAACATAGAGAAGACCGGCGGGCTGTTCTATTCCCAGTCACTCCTCCTGCTCCTGATTGAAAAAGGTTTCACAAGGGAGGAGTCTTATAAAATCGTACAGGACATGGCGATGCGGGTATGGAAGAGAGAGGGGAACCTTAAAGAGCTTACATTGAAATCACCTGAAGTAAGCGGAAAAATTACAAATGACGAAATTGAAACACTCTTCAACATAAACAGGTACTATAAGAATATTGACGCCATATACAAAAAAGCGGGCATCCTGTAAATGAACAGGACTTTCCGTATAGAAACTTTCGGATGCCAGATGAACGTCGGCGATTCGGAACTGATCCGCCTGTCATTGATAAAAAACGGATTCATCGAGACCGGAAATCCAGGTGATGCCGACATCTGCATATATAATACATGCTCAGTGAGAGATAACGCGGAGAAACGGGCGCTTGCAAGAATATCCACTGCAAAAGGGATCGGCACTGTAAAAAAAAGGCTCATCGTAGTCGCCGGCTGCATGGCGCAGAGGCTCGGAGAGGAACTTGTAAAGAAAAAAATCGCAAGTATTGTAATCGGGCCGTACCAGTCACCACGGCTCGGCGAGATACTGAACGAATTCCTGAAAAATAAAAAAAACAAACTTTTCATATCCCAGGACGGGGAAAACTTTGCGGAAAGGCTCACCCCTGAACTTCTGGAGAACAGGGATGTTGAACCGTGGCACAAATGGGTAACCATTACACACGGCTGCGAAAACTTCTGCGCATACTGCATTGTACCATACGTTCGCGGTAAACTTATATCATTCCCGTCCGGCAGGATACTGAAATTCATTAAAGAACTTGCGGATTCCGGAGTAATAGAAATCACGCTTCTCGGCCAGAACGTCAACCAGTACGGACAGGATTCCGGAGACATACCGTTTCACAAACTCCTTGAAAAAACCGCGTCGATAAACGGACTCAAAAAAATCAATTTCATGACTTCTCACCCCATGGACTTTAACGAAGAGACAATTCATGTTATCAATAACAGTTCCAACATCTCGCGAGGAATACATCTCCCCATGCAGAGCGGCTCTGACCGCATATTAAGTGCAATGAACCGTAAATACACAAAGGCGCATTACTATTCTGTTATTGAAAAGATAAAAAAAATTATTCCCGACTATGCCATATCAACAGACCTCATCACAGGTTTCCCCGGCGAAACTGTTGATGAGTTCAATGAAACTCTCGAAGCAGTAAAAAAAATTCAATTCGATGAAGCTTTCATGTTCTCGTACTCTCCGAGAATGGGGACTCCCTCATATTCCATGAAAGAAACTATAAGTGAAAAAGAGAAAGCCGCAAGACTCCATGAATTAATTTTGATCCAGAGAGAAATTTCTCTTGAAAAACTCAAGAAGAGAGTTAACAATAGGGAGAGAGTTATTGCGGAAAAAGTAAGCAAGAAATCGGGCTCTGAAGTTGCAGGTAAAACATTTTTAAACCATCCCGTTGTATTCAGCGGAGATATTAACGATATCGGCAGGGAAACTTTTGTTGAAATCAGTGAAGTCAGAGGCTCAACCCTCTTCGGCAGAAAAATCAATTAAACTACCGGGACTTTTTTTAATAATTGTCCTTTTCTGCACTCCGCTCTACCCTGCTTCAGATGCAGCAGACACTTCATTCAGGGCATTGCAGAAGTCATTCAGCTTAAAAGATAAAGACGATTTTGAAAAGGAGGGATCACTCTTCCTCAAAAAATTTCCCGGCAGCAGCCATATCCCCGATGTCAGGCTGTTACTTGCTGATAAAGAAAGCGATACTGAACTTGCTGTAGAAAAGTACAGATCCGTCATTAAAAACTACGGCCGGTTTCCCGGAAGAGAATATGCTCTTTACAGGATCTGCCAGATACTTGACCTTAAATCAAAATGGAAAGATCTTCGTTTAGAATCGGCAAATGGAATAAAACTTTTCCCTGCGGGGAATTATCTCGACGATTTCAGATTTATGCATATTACAGCTTCCCTGATGCTGGAGGATTACGACACAGCAAGAAACGAGGCGATTAAAATAACCGAGCATACCCACGACTTCGAAACTCTCTCAAAAGCAATTTTTCTCCTTGCTGAAGCTGAAAGAAAAATCGGCGGAAATTCAAAACCGTATATTTACAACCTGAAAGAGCTTGCTGCGGGATTTGAAAAATCGGAAATCTACCCGTCAGTCATTTTCCGGCTGGCTGTATTTTATGAGGAGAAAAAAGATTTCGACAAAGCGTACTCCGCGTACAGCGACATAGCAGAACTGTTCCCGGCATCGCCCGAAGCGGACATGGCGATACAGAGAATTGAAAAGCTCAAAAAGCTGAATCCGAAAAAAATACATTATATGCCGGATAACCTCACTGTAAACAATACGGACGATCTTGATCTCTCTCCCGAATATGAAGTAAAAAAAGAGAAAGACGAGAATTACTACTCCGTAGCAATAGGCCCGTTCACACGGCTGAATGACACGGCAGGAGTGATAAAACTTCTGAGATATTATGACGGAATCCGTAAAGTTAAAACTGCTTACGGATATATGATATATCTTGGAAAATATGAAGATACCGACAGCGCGCTTGAAACACGAATAAGGCTCGCCGAAGAATACGGCATCAATGGAAACATAGTGCACTTTTCGGAACACGAGAAAAAAAGTTATATTTACGAGGACCGTTAGATGGATGAAAAACTGACTCCGATGATGAAGCAGTACAGCGATATAAAGAGAAAGTACCATGATGAGATTCTTTTCTTCCGGATGGGCGACTTTTACGAAATGTTTTTCGATGATGCGAAGATTGCTTCACGGATACTCGACATTGCATTAACAGCCAGGCAGAATGATGTTCCGATGTGCGGCATTCCATATCACGCCGCGGAGAGTTATATAGCCCGTCTCATTAAAGCGGGCAAACGGGTCGCGGTATGTGAACAGCTGGAAACTGTTCCATCCGCTGGAAGCAGTATTGTAAAGAGAGATGTTGTAAGAGTCATCACTCCCGGAACTGTTATAGAATCAAATCTCCTTGGCAGTGACGACAACAACTTTCTGTGTTCAATATACATAACAAAAAAAGAGATGGGAATGGCTTTTGTCGACGTATCGACCGGGGATTTTTTCTATCTTGTATCAGATAAAAATATGGAGACCTTTCGCGGAGAGATAGCAAAATTCAGCCCGAGAGAAGCAATCATTTACGCCCAGTCATACGAAACTGATACTGTCTTCACGGAATTCATTAAAAGCAGGAACATTCCGGTACATACACTGAACGAATGGAACTACGAAAAAGAATTTATGACCGATGTGATATGCCGTACTCTGCAGACACAGAACCTTGCCGGGCTCGGCATAGAAACCGATGTTGAAATAATAACAACCGGATCCATCCTGCAATATCTTCGTGACACACATAAAACTGTTTTCGGACATCTTAAAAATCCGATGAAACTGGCTTCAAAAGAGACTATGATGCTCGACGAAGCTACTATATCAAATCTGGAAATAGTAGAAAACCAGCAGGACGGCACAAGAAACAGAACTCTCTTCTCCGTGCTGAACAATACCAGGACACCGATGGGGAGAAGGACTCTTGAAAGGAACCTCCTGCAGCCGCTGGTAAAAAAGGACCAAATCGAAGAGAGACTTGAACTAGTTGATTTTTTCTATCAGAGAGCTGATCTCATGGACGAGATTATTACTTTGCTGAAAGAAATACTCGACATGGAACGGATTCTCTCGCGTTTCACCATCGGCAAAATACAGCCGAGAAATTTTATTGCGATGAAACAGTCCGTTACTGCTGCGATGAAAATAAAAAAAATAATATATGACAGCACAATAGACAACCCGATAATCTCACCATTGCATGACGGATTCTCCGACATAGGGAATCTTGCCGTATCAATTGATACGATAATAGAGAATGACCCCGCCCTCTCCCCCGAACAGGGAAGAGTTATTAAACATGGCTATATGCCGGAGCTTGATAATCTCTATGAACTTAAATCCGACGCGAAGAAGTGGATACTGAAGTTTCAGGAAGATGAAAGGTCGAGGCTCGGAATAAATACTTTAAGAGTTAAGTACAACAAAATACTCGGATACTATATTGAAATAAGTAAAGGGCAGGCCGATAAAGCACCTCAGGAATATTTCAGAAAGCAGACACTTGTCGGCGCCGAGAGATATACCACTGAGGAACTCCAGAAGTTTGAGTCGGATATACTCGGTGCTTCAGACAAAATCATAGATATAGAAAAACGCGAGATAGAAAATCTCCGTCTGCAGATAATTGATAAAAGCAGAGAGATCCAGGGGACAGCATCATCCGTGGGATATCTTGATTTTATCTGTTCTTTATCAGTCGCCGCAATACTTAACAGGTTTGTGAAACCGTCAATAAACGAGAACAATTATCTTTCAATTAAAAACGGAAGGCATCCTGTCGTGGAAAAATATTACACAAAGGAAGTCTTCATCCCGAACGATATACTCCTTGATGATGATAAAAATATCATCAACATTATAACCGGGCCGAACATGTCGGGTAAATCAACATACATCCGCATGTGCGCAATTTTACAGCTGATGGCGCAGACCGGATCTTTCCTCCCGGTAGAGAGTGCCGATCTTTCAATTGCAGACAGAATCTTTACCAGAATCGGCGCATCAGACAATATCTCCAGAGGCGAATCTACATTTCTTGTAGAAATGAATGAGACTGCAAACATTCTCAACAATGCAACGGACAGAAGCCTTATAATAATGGATGAAGTGGGAAGAGGAACAAGCACCTATGACGGACTCTCAATCGCATGGGGAGTTGTAGAACATATACTGCGCTATATTAAAGCAAAAACATTATTTGCGACACACTACCATGAACTTACACAGCTCGGAAACAAGGAAGGGATAGAAAACTATAATGTACTGGTAAAAGAGACCATGAATAGTGTGGAATTCCTGCACAAAGTTGTAACAGGAAGTGCGGACAAATCATATGGAATACATGTTGCAAAACTCGCCGGATTACCGAAAAACATCATCTCACGCGCCACAAAAATTCTTGAAAAACTTGAAAGCAAGGTGAGTGATAAAAACAGGCTAAGCGGTGAGGAGGCTGCTTCAGAACAACTGGAGATTTTCAACGCATCCAATCATATCATACTTCAGATTCTTGAGAAAATAGATATTGATAATATTACGCCGGTAGAAGCTATAAATGAGCTGCATAAATTAAAAAAATTGATAGACTGAAAGAATATAATAATTTATAATTAAATAGTTTTATTATAAACAAATTTGCAGATATATTAAGTATATCATTCCCGCGCATGGATGAATGACAAACTTGATAATGAATAATAAAACACCCGGCTCGAATGAATAAATTTTCATGAAACTTTATTGAAAAATATCCGAACTTAGATAATAATGAAGTATTATATATCCGTTAACGAGGAATAATGTCAGCTACCCAGTTTAAAGTTGAGAACTACATTGCAGGCTCCTTTATTATGGTTGAGGGGAAAAAGAATGAGACCAACTTTTATATTATCAGGAGCGGAAAAGTCAAGATCGCAAAGGAAAATCCTGTCCTTTCGGAAGAACCGTTTACAATTATAGGCCCGGGAGATTTTTTCGGAGTAGTTTCATGCATGAGCGGCCATTCCCGTCAGGAATCCGCAGTCGCACTTGAAAATACTTCTCTCATCTGTGTAGAGAAAGATATGTTCGGCCTTCTCATCCAGAAAAACCCTGCTGTTGCAATGAAAATTATCCGCTTTTTCAGCCGTAAACTGCGGCAATTCGACCATGCAATTACCAGCCTGACTTTAAAGACTGCCGGCGAAGAAGATCCTGAACATCTCTTTAACATTGGTGAATACTATCTGAAAAAAAGAGCAATCAATCATGCAGTTTACTCATATCAGAAATATATTCAGTTCTGCCCTAACGGCATGTATAGAGATAAATCCCTCGAGAGGCTGAAAACATTAAAATCTCCCTACAGGGCACCTGAAATGCCTTACAGAACCGGTATGAACAGAAAATATCCCGACAACACCATGCTTTTTTCCGAAGCCGAACCGGGTGATGAACTTTTCATTATCCAGGAAGGAAAAGTCAAGATTACAAAAATTATGGAAGAAGAGATTCTTCTTGCTGTTCTTAAAACCGGCGACATTTTCGGGGAGATGGCGTTACTTGACAATAAACCGAGAAGCGCATCGGCAATTTCATACGGTGATGTTACCGTTCTGGCCATAAATAAATCAAACTTTGAAGGAATGGTTCAGGCCCAGCCCCAGCTCGCAACCAGGCTGATTCAGCTCCTTGGCGAAAGAATGTGGACAGCCTACAGGCAGCTTGAAAACCTCATGATAAGAAATCCTCTTGGCAGAATTTACGATACACTGCTTATACAGATTGAAAAACAGAAAATAACAATTGAACCTAAAAAACCTCATAACTTTGAATTCGGATCAAAAGAACTCATAAATATGGTTGGCCTTTCATCACGTGAAGGTGAAGATCTTATTGTTCAGCTTCTTGAAGATAAAAACATAAATCTTGTCGGAGGGAAAATTATCAGTTCCGATTTAAATGAACTTGAAAAGACAGTAATGTTTTACAAAAAACAGACTGCCCTGGAAAGACTGAGAGAAGCGAATAAAAACAGATGATAAAGAAAATTACAAAACTTACTAAAATAACAATTATATCAATTGTAACTATTTTTACTGTGCTGGTAATTTCAATCGGCCTGATCTACTATTTTTATCCCGAAGATTCAGTCAAGCAGATCATCAAAAGCAGGACAGAGATTCTTCTTAATAGAAAAATCGATATAGGCTCACTGCATTACAGCCCGAAGGGTATTGTCATTTATAATGTTATTATATACGATAAAGCCGCGGATAATACAGATACGGTTCTTGTTAAATCCGATGAAGTCGTCATTACATTTTCACTTTTATCTATAATAAAAAAAGATTTTATAATCACTACACTTTATTTCAGAGGCCTGGATCTGAATTATGTTTTCGATAAAGATGAAAAGAGTAATATAGAGCTGCTCATTTCCGAATTAAAACAAAAGACATCCCAGGGAGGCGGAGATAAGAACATTAAGCTTACCAAAGTAATTCTCAACGAATGCAGATTAAAGATCACCAATCCCCCGATGTTTATTAAACCGCTTGAAGGTGAATACCGGATTGACAGCACTATCAAAATTCAGAAAAATAATATTTTTAAAGTTTCTGAAACAAAATTAACACTCCCGCAAAAAAGAGGCATATTATTCCCGGAACTGGATATCGAAACATCTGAAGGTTTCGTCGCAAAAGGGAGAGTAAAAATTGAAAACGCATCCCTGCTCTGGGTATACAAGTTTGCTGAAAAAGACCCGCATCTCCCTTTTGATGTTGTTAATGGACAGGTTAATGATTTTGAAATTACGGAAAAATATGTCAGGGGACATGCTAAAGCAACATCTACTTTAAAAAATACAAAAAGCATACTGGCTGCTGATGGATCATGTGTGGTGGACATTGATACCCGCAATGTTTCACTTAAAGATATAAAAGGAAAAATCAACTCTTCCTCAACAACGCTGGAGAACATGCTGATCTCCGCAAGACAGGGTGAAGTAAAAAAATTTATTTTTTCGGATATCTCGTTTCAGTTGAGCGACATGCGGCTGCTTCTTGACCCTCTTCCGTCAGGCTTATCAGGATCTGTTAAAGGTACTTTCTCATTTGACGGAAACACATTCAACGGAAAATTAGATCTATCAAATATTGGATATGCTGATAAAACAGAAATTTTCAGAAACCTGAATACTACACTTGATATTAATAATAATATAGTCCGGAAGGAAAATATACCTGTTACACTTTTTGGAAGCCGCTCCTCAATCTCAATAGCAACTACTGATAACAAATTTAAAAATTTTTATGTATCCGTTAATTCTGATAAAATAAATATTAATAGTATCAGCTTAAAAACTCAAACAGACCCTGGCCGCAGCATAACCGATATACCTGTCAATATAACCGGGAAATTAAACATTAAAGAACTGATCTATGACGATTTCATATTTAAAAATACAAAAGCCAATATTTCAGCATCGGGAAAAATTATAAAAATCAACAATCTGGACACTTCAATTTTAAACGGAACAATTTCAGGAACAGGTACTATAGATATCTCAAATTCAGTACCGGAGGTTCAGACCTCACTCAGGTTCAGCAATATTAAGATTCACGACATTACTTTTGAAAATGACAAATTAAACAAAAGGCTTTTCGGATTTGCCGAAGGTACAGCAAATATTAATCTGAAAATAAAAGATAATGCAGCAGAGACATTCAAGGGAAATGCAACATTTACTATAACGAAAGGTAAAGTGGTAAACACCGGGATTCAGGACGGGCTCATTGTATTTCTGTCAGAATTGAGATATAAACTTAAAGATCTGGAATTCAACAAAATATATGGTAATGTTAACATTGACGGAAACAATTTCAATATCAATTCATTTATTTTCAACTCTGAAGATTTAAGGCTCACAATAAACGGGCGTGTTGATAATGACCTGACAGCGAAAGATATGAAAATGAAACTTGAGTTCAACAATCATTTCATCAAGGATTTGCCGCGCCCCGCTGTAGCTGTATTCAATGAGTACCTCAGCGGTAAATGGTATGTAATTCCTTTTTTTCTAAACGGCAACATTACTGAAAGTAAAAATATTAAAATGCTTAAAAAGAATCAGTAACGCGAATCTGCAAAATCGACCCATCCCCCGGCTTTTACAAGTTCCTTATCAAAACCTGAAATAGTAAAATCTACAGTTTCAGTTAATGAACCTGAAGTGAATACAAATTTATTGTTTTCAAAATCTGTTTTAATGAAGGTTTCTTTTCCGGAAAATTTACTGAAAAGCATATCAATCACCGGCTTCGGAAGTTCTACAGCCATCATTCCGCAGTTATACATATTCTGCCTGAATATCCTGGCGAAATCGACAGCAATTACAAGATTAATACCATTCACTTCGAGTGCCCACGGCGCATGCTCACGTGAAGAACCGCATCCGAAATTCTCTCTTGTTACAACAACATTGGCATCGCTAATATTGCGTTTCTGATCGAACTTATCGAGTTTAAGATCTTCAAGAAGGTACGGTTTAAGCGCCTCTTTGGAATTTTCTGTCAGATATTTAGCAGGAATAATTTCATCTGTATTGATATCCGATCTATCAAGAAAAAGTACTTTTCCATCAAAACTTTTCATATATCTTTCCACCCTATTTCTCTTTGTATAATTCTGAATTAACAATCTTACCCTCAATCGCGGTAGCTGCTGCTGTTGCAGGGCTCATCAGATGAACTGTTCCGCCCTGCCCCATCCTGCCGTTAAAATTCCTATTCGTTGTTGAGGCGCAGACTTCACCCGGTGCGAGTACACCGTTACTCATACCAAGACACGCACCGCAAGTCGGATTTGTAACACAAAATCCCGCGTCCATGAATATGTCGATGATTCCCTCTTCCATTGCCATCTTGAAAATTTTCGGTGTAGCAGGAGAGACAATTCCTCTTACATTTTCACTTATTTTTTTCCCTTTAAGAACTGTTGACGCGATTCGGAGATCTTCAATGCGCCCGTTTGTACATGAACCGATATATATCTGATCAACTGGTGTTCCTTTCATCTCCCTTACCGGCTTAACTTCATCAGGTTTAAACCCGTAGGTAACCATAGGTTCAAGAGTATTAACATCAATATCAATTACGCCTGCAAACACTGCATCAGAATCTGATATCCATTTTTTATACTCAGCCAGAGCATCCTCTTTTGACTTAAATTCGTTTTTAATATGTTCCCAGAGGTAGTTAACTGTTGTCATATCCGGATAGCAGACTCCGCTCGTTCCGCCGGCTTCAATTGCCATATTGCACAGAGTCATCCTCGATTCCATTGTCATATTATCAACGACAGGTCCGGTAAATTCCATAATTTTATTTGTAGCGCCGTTCACTCCGATTTTGCCGATTATATAAAGGATAAGATCTTTGGCATAAACTCCATTCTTCAGTTTACCCGTTATATTAAACTTGATCGTTTCAGGTTTTTTAAAAGTACATACGCCTTTAAGCATACCGACTTCAAGATCTGTTGTTCCTACACCCGCTGCAAAAGTTCCGAATGCGCCATGTGTGCATGTATGGGAATCACCCATGATGATTGTATAGCCCGGCCTTGTGAATCCCTTCTCTGGAAAAATTGCATGGCATACGCCATTGTTTCCTACATCAAAAAAATCTTTAATTTTATTCCGCTTAACCCAATCACGTAAAGTTTTTGCCTGGATTGCAGTTTTCGTATCTTTCGAAGGGGTAACATGATCTATTACAACTTTAACTTTTGACGGATCAAATACCCTGTCCTTCCCGCGGGCAACAAGATCATTTATCGCAATAGGGGTCGTAATCTCATGGCAGAAAACTGCATCGAGACTCAGAACGCTTATCCCCCCGGAAAGTTCATCTACCCTGTGAGCTTCAAAAATTTTTTCAGTAATGGTTTTTCCCATATATCTATCCTCATGGTTATTTGCTGGAGTTAAAACTGCATTTTCTTACTTCATTATTTGAACAAAGTAAATCCGATAGCCCCCTAAATCTCCCGGAGTGGGACTTGGAAATACTATAACTCTGCTCTTTTATTCGGAAAAGTTCCCCTCCGGGGGATTTAGGGG
>DAONFJ010000030.1:19329-36082 GCA_035403545.1 Spirochaetota bacterium | reverse complement strand
CTGGTAAGTCCGAGGCCGGTGCCGTTTGATTTAGTAGAATAAAATGGATCAAAGATTTTATTCAGATTTTTTTTTGATATTCCGCATCCTGTATCAGAGATTTTCAGCAGGACATAACTTCCTGTTTTAAATGGAATTTCATGAGGTATGTCATCTACATTAGCTGCATCAATTGTTATCTTTCCGCCGGAATTCATTGCCTGAATTGAGTTAATGAGTAAATTGTTAATTGCCTGGCTGATCTGGTTCGGATCAATCATTACAGGTTTAAGATCCTCACTAATATTCAATTCATACTTTATATCTGAATTTTTAATAATAAATTTTGCTGACTCATCAATAATATCTTTGAGAGAGGATGGCGCCAGAATCGGTTCACCGCCTTTCGCGAAAGTAAGAAGCTGCTTTGTCAGTGCTGTAGCTCTATCCACGGCTTTTTCAACGTTATGAAATGTTTCGAAGATTTCATCTGAAAAAACTCCCTGATTTTTCATCATTGATATGTTTCCTGAAATTCCGGTCAGAAGGTTATTGAAATCGTGGGCGATTCCTCCTGCCAGTATACCGATTGATTCCAGCTTACTCATCTTGATAAGTTCCGTGTCAATTTTACTTTTTATTGTTATATCGCGGAGCGCCAGTACTATGCCGAGCGGTTTGTTTTCATAGTTTATTATTGCGCTGTTAATTTCTATAATACGTTCATTCCCTTCTTTATCGATCATTTTAAACGGTACGCCTATATTATTGAACCTGTATTTATCTGTAACTTTTCCCAGCGTATCAAAAAAGAGATCCCTTGATGAATCATCTGTCAGCCGGAGTACCTCCTTCACATGCCTGCCCATTGCATCCCTGCTGCTTACTCCGGTCATATCCTCCGCCACTTTGTTCATCAGGAATATTTTTCCTTCCGTATCATAGGTGATTACGCCATCACCGATTGAAAGCAGGGTGGCAGAAAGAAATTCCTTCTCCCTCTCAATTTCCATGTTGGCTGAAATCAGTTTGCTCTGAGCTGCAACAAGTTCGCTGTTAAGGGATTCAAGACTGTTGAATTGTGTCTGAATTTTTTCATATTGTTTTCGTATTGTGTTTGATGCATTTTTTAATGATGAGATGTCTGTTATTATCATGAATATACCTTTGTGAGTCCCTGCGGCAAGGTATGAGATTGAAACCAGTACATTGACTTTTATATTATCTCTGCCGATGAGTATGGCTTCAAATTGCGTATTCGTGATTTCGCCTGATGATATTCTCCTGATATTACTGATCACATCAACTGATGATTCAGTTTCTGATGTGAAAAAATCATAAACAGATTTTTTATAGAAATCGTTGGTGTCATAGCCGGCCATTTTCAGCATATTACGGTTGGCGAAGACCGGAATATCGTTTATGCAATACATTATCGCATCATGTGCTGTTTCAAAGAACAATCTGTATCGTTCTTCTGATTCTTTGAGGGATGAAAGAACTTTTTCGTTCTCCCTTTTTAATACTCCCAGCTTGTCAGCAACTCCGATTGACAGGAAAATATTCCCGAAGACCAGGCCCATCTGATATCCCCACTCCGAGACGAAACTGCCGGGAATAAGCCCGAAACTTCTGAAAGCTAGAAGCAGGACGCCCAGTGTCAAAAAAAGCCAGGAGCATAAGTAATAAATTGCAAGCCTCCTGTTGATCCAGAACATCGGAATCATGGCGAGGCAGATGAGTACTATGCAGGTTAAAATAACAACGATAACAGAAAGCCTGGTGGAGATACTGTATGGAGTCAACATTGATATTATTAATAACGGGATTATTATTGCTATCATAGTGTTCAGTATTTTGTGCGTGAACCTGATATTAGTTTTTGTGCTGAGGAATAATTGAGTGAATTTTATGTCAAAGATTGCTGCCAGAAAAAGTGAAAGCGGATGGCTGTAGTTTGCCCACCATGGCATATCCGTCCAGAGATACTTCCTTGCCATTCCATTCTGGATGAATGTAAATATCATTGTAAAGAAGATAAAAAGTGCAAGGTAGAGATACGCTTTATCTTTTGAAACAATATATATAAAAAAATTATAAAAAAACAGTGTTAGAATTATTCCGTAGAAAAGCCATTGAACTGATATTTCGGAAAAGACATTGTGCATGAACGATTCATAATCCCATGCCCGCAGTTTAATGACCAGAGATCCTTCCGACTTTATTTTGAGAAAGAGCACAGATTCACCGGGAGGGCTCTGGATTTTAGAAGTAAAATTATAATGATTCATCGGCATTGTTTTAAAAGGGAGCCTGTCACCCGATTCGATTTCAATAAACCCGAATTCAGCAGGGATGTATAGTGTTATATAATCAAGCAGCGGATATTTTGATTCGAACATCCAGCTTAAAGGTTCCGGAGTTTCATTCCGGATGTTAATCTTAAACCAGAAAGTCGAGTATGAATAACCGATATTAATTTTATCATCTGTAAGAGGTTTAAACTGATCGGGATTAATTTTTTTTATATCATCAAATGTGAGATTTCCGGATGTATCCTCAAAGCATGAAAGATATTGATCGAGCGGAATATCATCCATCCTGCTGTTCAAAATGAAAGTGTTCGAAGAAACCGCCGTGGTATTCAGTATAAACAGCATAAAGAACATTACTGACGGGATAAAATATCGGTTTATTTTGGAATATTTTCTATTGACAATCATATCGCTTCTTAGTATTGAATTTATTTATTAGTAATTACAGACAATATTTTGAAGTCAAGGTTAATTAAATACAATCGTTTAATATTTCCGTAACTTCTAAAATAGAGTATAAAGTGCTTTTACACTACGTCAGCATGTGTGCAGAGATTGTATTACACTCTGTTTTAACCGTCGCATAAATCTACTGAAAAAATGAAAGGATTCAAATGTCTTTGGAAAAAAAAAGTAAAAAAAAGCCAACTGCAAAATCAGCGTCAAAGAAAAGTGCAAAAGCTCCATCTCCGCAAAGCAGCGGGGGAAGTAATGGTCCGTTTTATGTACTTGTGATTATTATTCTCATTACGATTATAATTCTGCTGCTTAATAAGTTTTATGAGAATGGAAAGTTTACTATCCCTTATGCAAAGAACGCTCCGGAAAAAAGTGATACTGTAAAAGAGAAGAATGATTCTACGAAAAATACATCATCCGAAAAGTTGACTTCTGCTGATTCTGAGAAAGATAAAAAGAAAGAGGATAAGAAACCGGATAACGAAATAAAAAAGCCGGATGAAATTATCCCTGCTGCGGATAAAGATGTCTCTCTCTATTTCCTTAAGCTTGACGAAAAAAGTGAAAAGATATACCTTAGTACTGTAAAAAGAAAAGTTCCGGAGAAGCAGATTCTTTCTCTAACTCTTGAACAGCTTATAAAAGGACCGACTGCCTATGAGCAGGGTAAAGGTTATATTACGGCTGTCCCCTCTCACCTGAAAATAAGAAGTATAAATATTAAAGGCAAAACCGCGGAGATAGATTTTAATGGAGTGATAGAAGAGGGCGCAGCGGGGGATATACTCCTGAAAAGAATTCAGCAGATTGTAAATACTGCTACACAGTTTGAGAGTGTTGATAGTATAATAATAAAGATTAATGGACAGAGACGGAAAACCATAGGCGGTGACGGCTACTCCATCGGCGGTCCGCTCAGGAGATAAACGTATGAACGATGTGATGGAAATTGAGATTAAATGCTATTGTGATGATGATGAAAAAATTAAAAGCCGTTTGTCGGATATAGGTGCCGTGTTTATTGAAGAAAGAATTGAACGCGATATTTATTTTAACCACCCTGCCAGAAATTTTGGAGAAACTGATGAAGCCTTGAGGCTCCGCACCGTTAATGAAAAATGCCGTATTACTTATAAAGGGCCGAAGGTGAGTAAAACCACAAAAGCCCGAATTGAACATGAAACAGAAGCTGGAGATTTTGTTTCTATGAGAAATATTCTATTGAGCCTCGGTTTTACCGAAAGCGGGATTGTTGAAAAAGAGAGACATGTTTATTCTTTCCGCGGGATGGAGATTTCAATTGATTATGTTGACGGATTGGGCACCTTCGTCGAGATAGAAAAAATTGGCGAACTCAAAGATGAAATAGAAAAAGCATTATTTGATACAGCCGCAGAACTCGGGCTTACAAAATTTGAGAGAAGATCGTATCTTGAACTGAAATATTTTTCATGATGTGAACTGCTGTAAAGATTTAACCTGCGTTTAAGAAGATACAATTTATATAGCTGCTTTGTGAAAAGATTAACCGTTGTCATTCCGTATGAAGCGCAGCAAATACCGTTGGCTGAAGAAAGATATTCGATAATCGCATACATGTGATCCAATCCGGTGCATGAGATTCCGGTATTTTGCCTGTTTTTTTTGAACATCGTGTTTGCATAACTAATGGATGATACAAAATCGGAATGGCTCTATTATATAAAGCTGAGACAATGGGCAAAAGTTTTTAGTAATGAGTTTACTTCTTTATAATTTCAAGATATTCTTTGTGAAGCCGGTTCCAGATTTCACCCCTGTCTGTCATCAGGTTTAAAAGCTGCATTGCAAAGTCTTTGGTTTTAAGAGATATTGTTTTATACCACAGTAATTTATCAAATGCATAAACAATAATTATTTCGGTGTGGTATGCCTCTTTGTTTGTTCTCTTCTTTATATTGTTAATTACAAGTGTGCAGTTTTTTACGAATGATTCTTCAGTTTTAAAATCTTTAAGGTGTTCATCAATTAGTTTATGCCATTCATTGATGTCTATATCGAGCAGAGGAATATTTTTTTTTGTTAATATATCTTTGAGCGTAATTTTTTTTATCACGGAAGCAGTTGTACTCTGAATTTGCGGTGTATGTATCTGTAAAGTTTTATCCTCTTCCTCGTTATTGTGAAATAATCCTTTCAGATATTTATATTCAGCGGAATCCCTCAGTACTTCGCTGTATACTTCACTCTCACGGGCGCCGCGCTCTTCCAGAATCCCGAGAAAAAGTTCGACGAAATAAGTAAATTGTTTGTCTGATGTTTCTTCGGATTTGTCGAGCTGCGCTTTCAGCCATTTATACGCATCGTAAAGCCGCGGGATAGGCGCAGAGGGAGAGTTCTGCCTGAATTTTTTTATGGCAAGATTAAAATCCTGTTCAGTCCATGATCCTTTTGCTTTGCCTAATATTTCCGGTGCATATATAAGATTACGATTTTCCATAACTGGTAATCAGGAGAAAAGACTGCAGTAAAAATTCAATAACAAAAACAAAAAACCGGACATTTCTGTCCGGTTTTTCCTATATCAAATTATCATTCTGTGATGTACTTCAAGATAACTATCTGAGAGTATAACCATCTTTATTGAGGCTTGAAATTACTTTTTTCTGAAGCTCGTCAATCTCTGAAGGTTCAAGCGTCTTTTCTTTTGATGCGAAAACAATTTTTATAGAAACAGATTTTTTATCGCCGGGAAGCTGTGCCCCTTCATACACGGATATTACTTTGGCTTCAGTAATTCTGTTCCTGTCGCTTTTGAGTACTATATTGAGTATATCCTGGCTGTAGGTTTTTTTATCAGCTACAACAGAAATTTCAAATGGCACTTCGGGATATTTCTGTAATTCAGTGAATTTTACCGGATTTTTTTCAGCATTAAAAAGAACATCCAGATCAAGGTCAAAAATCGCGGCTTTTCCGGTAAACTCAAACGTTTGTGCAGTCTCGGGATGGACTTCGAAAATCAGCCCTGCATCTTTTCCTTCAACTTCTATCTTCATCGATCTTCCCGGGTGCGCGTAGGGCGGAAGTGAATCTGTTGCAGGAATTAATTTATATTTTTTTATCCTGAGTTTTTCGAGCAGTCCTGCCGCTATTGCTTTTGCTTCGAAGAATACGGGAGTTTCCGGTTTTTTCATGAAAACGGTTCCTGCAACTCTGAAATTTTCAGAGACGAGATCTGCAGATTCACGGTCATCTTTAAAATATACGCGTCCAAGTTCAAATATATCGAAATTGTCGTGGAATCTCTGGTTATATTTTATGAAATTTATAATGTTTGGTATAAGACTCCGGCGCAGCCTGTCCAGTTCTATTGAGAGAGGATTGCGCAGACGTAACTCCTTCCCTTCATTGATTTTCAGAGAGTTAAGCATGTCTTCACTCGTGAAAGAGTATCCCGAAACTTCAGTCATGCAGAACTGCCCGGTAAGAATATTTTTTACATCTCTCTCAAAAGACCTGAAGAGATTTTTTACGGGCGGAACACATTTAACAAATGGTGGTGCCGGATTGATATTGCTGTAGCCCAGCACCCTTCCGACTTCTTCAACTATATCGTCTTTCATTGTGATATCTTTAGTTGATCTGAAGAACGGAGCGGTTATATGAAGGTTCCCTTTTTCAGATTTAACTTCAAATTGAAGAGCTGTGAGTGTTTTGATAATATCATTGTCGTCCAGATTTTGCCCGATTCTTCTTCTGATATATTCAGTTGTTATATCTATCACTGATTTTTTTGCAGGAACAGGATAGTCGTCTACTAAGCCTGTAACAGCTTCAGCGCCGGGGATAATTTCTTTAATAAGTTCATAACATCGGGCAAGAGCATCAACAGTAATTTCCGGGGAGAGAGTTTTCTCAAATCTCATGGCTGCTTCAGTTCTTGAGTCGAATCTCTGCGCCGTTTTACGGATGTTAACAGGATTGAATGTGGCAGCTTCGAGAACGATTTCTGTGGTACTGTCCTCAACTTCACTGTTCCCTCCTCCCATGACACCGGCGAGGGCAATAGGGCCGCCTGCATCAGCGATAACTATATCTTCCATTGTCAGGTTGTGTGACCTGCCGTCAAGTGTAGTGATCTTTTCATCTTTAGCGGCGAACCGGACCGTGATCACGTCGCCTTTGAGTTTTTTCCTGTCGAATGCGTGCATCGGTTCGCCGATTTCAGCCATTACATAATTGGTTATATCAACTATATTGCTTATAGGCCTCATGCCGAGGGAAGACACGGATGATTTGAGCCAGTCAGGTGATTCGCCTATTTTTATGTTCTTAATGACCATTGCGCTGTATCTTGGCGCAGCCTCAGGGTTTTTAATAGACACCTTAAGATTGTCTTTTCCTGCAATCTTTGAGAGGATAGAACTGTCTACAGGTTTTTTAAATTCTTTTCCCATTAATGCGGCTATTTCGCGGGCAAATCCTATATGCCCCCACAAATCCGGCCTGTGAGTTATCGACTTGTTGTCTATGTTCAGCCGTACGTCAACCCAATCGATGAACATTTCGCTCAGAGGTTTGCCTATCGGCGTGTTCTCCGGGAAAATATGTATGCCGCTGTGATCATCCGAAAGTCCAAGTTCTCTTAGAGAACAGAACATTCCGTTAGATTCTACTCCGCGGATCTTTGTTTTTTTTATTACAAATTCCTCGTTGAATTTTGTACCTACGGTTGCGAATGCCACAATGTCTCCAGCCTTATGGTTTGGCGCTCCGCACACGACCTGGACCTTTTCTTTACCTGTGTCTGCGAAACAGAGAGTGAGCTTATCCGCATCAGGGTGAGGTTCAACGCTTACAAGTTTTGCTGTATATATATCTTTAAAAAAACTGTTCAGGTATTCTATTCCTTCAATTTCCGCTGTGGACATTGTGAGCCTTTCCGCAATCGCTTCCGGAGTTACATCGGATATATCTACCATACGTCCTATTATTTTCAGTGAAATCCACATTTAATCTACCTCGTCGCCTTAGAATTGTTGAACGAATCTGATGTCGCCGCTCATGAAATGGCGTATGTCGTTGATGCCGGCCTGCATCATTATCAGCCTGTTGAGCCCCATACCGAATGCGAATCCGGACCACTTGTCGGGGTCAATGTTCCCGGCACGGAGAGTGTTGGGGTGTACAAGGCCGCATCCGAGAAATTCTATCCATCCTGATTGTTTACAAACACGGCATCCTGCTCCTCCGCATATCAGGCAGCTGAAATCAAGTTCAAATCCCGGTTCAACAAACGGGAAATATCCGGGACGGAGTCTGACTTTTACTTCTTTTTTAAATATTCCGGTGAGGACTTCTTCCATGATGTAAATCAGGTGTGATACGGAAATATCTTCTCCGACCATCATCCCTTCAACCTGGTAGAATGTGTGCTCATGAGAAGCGTCTGTCGCTTCGTATCTGAAAACACGTCCCGGCGCCATAATACGGAACGGCGGAGTCATCTTCTCCATTCCGCGGATCTGAATCGCCGATGTATGGGTTCTAAGGAGGTTGCCGTCCTCAGTCCAGAATGTATCCTGCATGTCACGCGCAGGGTGAAATTTCGGAACATTAAGAGCTTCAAAATTATAATATTCTGTTTCCGCTTCAGGCCCGTCGAGTATCTGGAAACCCATTGAAGTCAGAATGTCTTCTATTTCATACTGTGTTTTTGAAAGAGGGTGCAGGTAACCTCCTTTTCTCTCTCTTGCGGAAACTGCCGGATTCAAAGTCACATCAATCCATTCGCTGGAGGCGATTTCGCTGAAACCGGATTTTGTGAGTTCATCCTTTTTTGCGTCGAGGGCATCTTCAATAATTTTTTTGATCTCATTGGATTTTTTGCCGATTGTGTTTCTCAATTCCGGAGTAAGCTGTCCGAGAGACCTGAGGATCTCTGTAAGCATACCTTTTCTTCCCAGGATTCTTACACGTATGTCTTCAATTTCATCAAGGATTTTGGAGGAATTTATTATCTCCAATGCTTCCTGTTTTATTTTATTAAGTTTTTCTTCCATATATTAATTCCTGAAATTATTATAAAATTCACCATTATATAGAGCTTTTGCGAGATATTTCAATAAGTTCGCAGCCATGTTAAAAGTCAAGGAAAATGTACAGAATAAGGTAAAAACACAATTGTCTTCCTCGCCGCATGCGGCGGTGCCATAGAGAGTTGCGGAGAGCTGCATGCGTAAGTAATTACATAATATGTTTTAATCTGTCCATGGCAGTTTTTGCAGCACCAAGTGCAGGAATAATTGACTGGTCCTTTACAGCTAGAATTTTTACTCCCTCTTTCATCCCTTTCATGGCTCTTTCACTTACTGTTTTTTTTACTATCGGGATAATAAGTTTATGTGCATTTGACAGCCCTCCGCCTAGAACTACTGCTTCGGGATTAAAAATATTTATGATGTTTGAAATACCGGCTCCAAGATGAAGAGATATATATTCAAATGATTTTACAGCAAGTTCGTCTTTTTTTAACGCTTCTTCATATATCATTTTTGCAGAGAGCTTTTCTTCTTTTATTCTTTTATTCAGGGAAGAGTTTTTGAATTTTTTCAGATTTGATTTTGTGTAATTTACCAGGGCTGTGGCAGAGGCATACTGTTCCAGGCAGCCCCTGTTCCCGCATGTACACTCTTTACCATTTATATCTATGGTCATATGTCCTATTTCCAGAGAGCTGCCGTTCTGGCCTGTAAACAGCCTCCCGTCAATAACCGCGCCGCCGCCGATACCTGTACCGAGGGTAACCATAACAAAGTTTCTGAATTTTGATCCTTCACTTTCCCACCAGAATCCCGCGCACGCCACAGTTGCATCGTTCTCGAGAAAAGTTTTTATACCGGAAATTTTTTCTATATTTGCAGCCAGCGGATAATTTTTCCAGCAGAGTATATTGGGACTTGTTATAACCATCCCCTTTCTTCTGTCTATTGAACCGGCAGCCCCGATCCCGATAGCATCAATTTCTTCTTTTTTTATTTTTGCATCGGAAGCAAGCGACTCAATGAGAGAAACAATACTTTTATCTATTTTTTTTTCGCTTTCAGGGGTAGGGGTATCACCTGAACTTATTATTTTTCCGTTTTTATCTGTAAGAACACCTTTAATGTTTGTTCCGCCTATATCGATTCCAATGTACATTTAAGTTACCTTTTTAAAAAAATTTCGTATCCGGGGAAAACTGCTCCAGGACAAGGGGCTGCTGCCCTTGCTCTTATTCCATAAGAGCGACTGTTATATAAATTATGTATTAATCCGGCCTGTGTCAATAATAATACATCACATGAATGAATATCTCACCCTGCAAGATTTAAGGATCCGGGGATTATCCGGATGGCTATGATGAAATGATACCGCCGGTGAAATACGGACCAACGATATGCATGATGGTAACATGTTGCGGCAGGGACAGATCGCGACCTGTCCCTGCCGTGTACCGTTTGATTATTACAAGGGGAGGTTTATTGATGATTTTAAGAGGATAAAACTCCGGTATAATCGCAAAATTTTCACACAGGGGGAGTATATAACGGGTATATAGCCTGTATAGAAGCAGAAAGCAATGAACTACGAAGGAGGTACGGAGGGGCTTCGGGAGAACTGCAGGGCTGCGGTTGATTTAGAGGTTCAGAATGTATTAAAACAGGTTCCTGCTCATTCGGACATTTAACCTCTTCGGTGTTTTCATGTTTATGCGCTTTTATGTATTCACTTATAAAGAGATTGTGTGCATGCATCGGGAGCTTCCTGGTTTTTTTCCTGTACTGTTGTTTTACCTCTTCATTGAGGAGTTTCCACCCGGCCATTGCTTCTGCAAATAGTGAACGGTGCGCCTGCTGCGCTTCACTTTTCGGGTTGCGGGGTATTACGTATTCCCTTGCATAGGTTTTATTCCATACTGTGTAGTAAACCATATTGTCCATATGTCCGCTGTATTCTGTAAATAGTACGTCAAGTTTTGCTTTAGCCATAAGTTTTCTCCCCCTCTGTCTCCTTGGCGACATCTCCCCCATGATGAGATGGGGGAGAGTTGTTTTATTAACTGATTATTGTAGTTATACGATGCCCTGGTAATGAATTATAAAATTTTTTCCGGTTAAACGGAAAATTTTTAATTTTATGCCGGTTTGAACGTAGGAAACCTTATGGTATGGTCAATTGCCATATGGGACCTCGTGGCGGCGGGAAACCGAATCCATCACGACCAGGTCGGGGAATAGAAATAATGTGAACAGAGAAAGAAAACCAAACCGTATGGCGGGATGTGATTATTCATCGTCGGGATTATATTTTATTACAATAAATGTCCGAAATAGAGAGACTGTATTCGGTGAAATTATTCGTAAACGGATGGTTCTGAATACCTATGGTGAAATTGCTAAAAATGCCGGAACATATTAGGGATTGCATCTTGGATGAATATGTTGTTATGCCGGATCATTTTCATGGAATTGTATTTGTTCCCGATTCCGCGGTATTTTTTGGGCTCATTATAACCCTCGCCCGGCCGCAGGCTGGGAGAGGGTGCACGAGCGACAGCAATGTGCGGGTGAGGGCAAGTTTTGTTTATAAAGAATGGGATTCAAATATGCAGTATACCCTACGGTAACGGCGGGGGGAAACAGACTCTGAAACTAGTCCGAAATCCCTGATTTTCCCAACGGGCGAAGCGCGTGCCCCAAAAAAATTACTGTATTTAAAATAATAATTGTAGACACAGAACGTGTATTTTTAAAAATACATTTATGAATATGATAGATTTACATTGCCATACAACAGCATCTGACGGGATAAAAACTCCTTCGGAACTTATTGATTTTGCCATTGAAAAAAATGTCGGGATTCTTGCGGTGACTGACCACGATACAGTATCGGGACTGGAAGAAGCAGTAAATTATGCATCAGGTAAAGATTTTGTGCTTATTCCCGGCATTGAGTTCAGTATAGATTACCAGGGCGGGTCATTCCATCTGGTAGGACTTTACATAGATCACCTGTATACCCCCCTCATCGAAAAAACGCTTCATCTTCAGGATGTAAGAGACAAGAGAATTTACAGAATAATTGATGACCTTGAAAAACACGGGATAGAAATTCCGGTTGAAGATGTACTGAATGAGAGTGCCGGCGGCGCGATCGGTCGGCCTCATGTTGCCAGGGTTCTTGTTAAGCATGGTTATGCTAATAATATCAATGAAGTTTTTAAAAAATATCTTGTTAAAGGCAAACCCGGTTATGTAAGGAAAGAGCGGATTAAACTCGAAGAGGCTGTCAGCCTCATCAAGGGCGCCGGTGGTATATCTATTATAGCACATCCCGTATCACTGAATTACAAAAATATTCCGGAGTTTGAAACCATTCTTAAAGGATTTATAGATGCCGGAGTGGAGGGGATAGAAGCATACTCTTCCATGCATAAAACTTCGGAGATAAACGATTTTCTTGAACTTGCACAAAAGTACAACCTTATTATTTCCGGCGGAAGCGATTATCATGGCGACAAGGATGAAAAGATCGGATATTATTTCCCTACAAAACCGATACCCTATGAAATTTATGATAGAATAAAATCACATTCCTGATAAACCATATTTTTTTACCGCCCGCTTCACCTGATGATCACAGATAAAGGGATTGTTTTTTTCTTGTTGATCTATAAATTACCAGTGTTTATCCATCTTTTATCTGTGCACATCTGTGGTAAGTATTAAATTTATCAACAGAACAGGTAAAGAAAAATGGACGATGTAATCTTACCGCATTTATTCCTTAAAATCATCTCTTTTTTTAAAAAACATTAAGCTAAAGAGAATAGCTCTGCCGATTATTAATTGATATGTAATTTATCTCAAAGAAGTTTTATGCAGGAGAGCAGAATGAATAATCTGATTAATAGAGCTATAATACCGGTAATAAATGATAGAGGAATCTCCTCTCTAAGAATGAGCCATCTTATTTACATAAAGGAATTTATTGAGAGAATTTCCACAAAGTCCTACATGAAAGATGAAGATCTGACGAGGCTGGAAGCACAATATGGCGAGATACCTGATATAATTACATGGGGTGATTACTTCCAGGCCGAGATGGCAACTACTATGCAGTTTAAAAACGATGATGAATTCATCAGGGCTTTTGAAACAGTAAAATTTGATATGATCTCCAGTTATATGATATTTAAGGATAAAGGGAGTGATTTTTTTGAGTGGATAGAGAATTCTTTCGGTAATTTAATTATTGATGATACTGATAATCTGAGTGATGAAGATAAGGAGATAGTCCATCTTAAAATACTCATGGACTATTATCAGGAGATCGGTATAACAGACAGATTTGCTGAGTCAGAATTAAACTGGCACTCATCTTTCAGGGAAGCTCTTGCTATCTGATTGAACAATTATTCAATATTGAATTTAAAGAGCTGCCATAACCAGGCGGCTTTTTTTATAGCAGCTGTTCTGTAACCGGTTAAAGATTGTATCGGGAAAAATAACTGCGATAGGAGGGGAAATGAAAACAGATGTAAAATGGATTAGCGGGATGGAGTTTTCCGGGAGCAATGCTCTCAATGATTCATTGATTGTAATTGATTATGCAGATTCCTCGAAGGGGGAGTCCGGCAGGGGCACAACCCCGAAACAGATGTTCCTTCAGTCTGTTGCAGGCTGTACCGGAATGGATGTGATAAATATTCTTACTAAAATGAGATCGGTATTACCTGATTCTTTCAGTATGGAAGTTGAGGGAAAGGTTGCGGAAGAGGAACCCGCAGTTTTTACAAATATTCTTCTGACATATTATTTTACCGGTGCGATGGATGATAAGGCATTATTAAGAGCGGTTAAATTATCCCAGGAAAAATATTGTTCAATATCCATTATGGTAAAGAGGATTTGTGATTTTGAATATAAAATAATTTTTAATGGGGCTGAAATATATAATGAAGTGACCAAAGCTTCTTTTATTCCGCAAGATGATGATTCATGGCATAGTCAGTTTTGTTAAGATGTGAATCCTTCCGGTCGTTACACCATTAATACTTCACCGTCTGCATGCGGCTGCAAACAGCCTGTTTTGGAATAAGCGGCAGATAAAAAAAACTTGCAATAAAGCATTATCGTTTTTTAATAAACTTTTTAGTTTATTAACGAAATGAGTGTATTGAATTTCTGCGGGAATTAATTCACTTTATAAAGGTGTGTATATGAATAAAACATTATATTCTTTTGATACTAAAAATCTTTTTACAGTATTAAAGGATTCGTGGCAGCAGGCGGAAAGTGCATGGAAGAAAATTGATCTTTCCGGAATAGATATAGATAAAATTGATAATATTATAGTAACCGGCCTTGGCGGTTCAGCAATAAGCGGAGATATCTTAAAGAACTTTCTTAATAGTGAACTGAAAAAACCTCTTATAATAAACCGTACATATCATCTCCCGCCGTATGCAGGCAGAAATACTCTTGTTATAACATCATCATATTCAGGCAATACAGAGGAGACAATTTCTGCATTTAAATCTGCTGTTGAGCGAGGATGCAGAATAATTGCACTGACAACTGGCGGCGAGATAGAGAAACTTGCCGCTCTAAATAAAATACCTGTTGTTAAACTCCAGAACGGTTTCCAGCCGAGATATGCTCTTTATAATTCTTTTTTTACATTACTCAGGGTCATGCAGGAGTTGAAATTTGTAGATTCACAGGAAGCTGCTGTAGTTAAAATAATTCAATCGCTAAAAAAACTTGGCCAGGAGTGGAGTTCTGAAGACGGAGATGCTTTTAAATTTGCAGGTTCTTTGAAAGGTTATGTCCCTGTTATCTATTCAGTAACGGATCTGAACGATTCGGCAGGGAAACGTTTTAAAGGGCAGCTGAATGAGAACAGCAAACTTCACGCATGGATAGCCGAGTATCCTGAAATGAACCATAATGAAATTGTAGGATGGGAAAGTGCAAAGGAATCGGGCCTGAAATACAAGGTTGTTACCATATGGGATGATGAAATTTTTTCAAGAATCAGGAAACGTATTGAAATTATAAATAAGTTGCTCGACGGAGAAAAAATTGATATATTAAAGATTCAGGGGAAAGGTGATACTTTTAAAGAGAGGCTTCTGGAAATTGTTTATTTCTGCGACTGGGTTTCGTACTATCTGGCGCTTTTAAATGAAAAGGATCCGGGAGAGATAGACTTTATTCATCACCTGAAAAACAAAATGGCGGAGGGCTGATTATGAGTTTACCTGAATCTGTACTGAAAAGGGCAGCGGAGTGGACTGAATCTCCATATGATGAAAAATGCAGAAATGAAATAAAAGGGCTTATTAAAAATAAAAACGAAAAGGAACTTAATGAGCGGTTTGCTGTTGAGCTTGAATTCGGTACAGGCGGATTAAGAGGCCTTATAAGAAACGGTACGAACGGTATGAATAAATACGTTGTATCGAGAGCCACCCAGGGACTTGCCAACTATGTTAAAAAATCGGGAGAGGCTGATCCTAAGGCTGTTATTGCCTATGATTCGAGGCTGTATTCTAAAGAATTTGCCATGGATAGCGCATCAGTGCTTGCTGCAAACGGCATCAAAACCTATCTGTTCAGTGAGATGAGGCCGACTCCTGAACTAAGCTTCGCAGTGAGGGAACTCGGCTGTGTTACAGGTATAGTGATCACCGCGAGTCATAATCCGAAAGAGTATAACGGGTACAAAGTTTACTGGAAGGACGGAGGGCAGATAATCAGCCCGCATGATGAAAATATTATAAGTGAAGTAAGAAAAGTAGAAAGCCTTGAAGCTGTAAAAAGCGAAAATTTTGAGTCGCTTGTAAGTAAAGGGATGATCTGCTGGATAGATAAAGAGATTGACGAGAAGTTCATTAAAGAGGTTGTTTCGCTATCAATTTCACCGGAGGAGATTACAAAAAGCAGCGTTAAAATTGTTTATACCCCGCTTCACGGCACCGGGGGGACTCTGATTCCTGATGTCTTATCAAGGATGGGATTTAAAGATATTATATATGTAGATGAACAGATGAAAGCTGACCCCGCTTTTTCGACAGTACGGAAACCGAATCCGGAGGAGAGAGACGCTCTTGACCTTGCTATAAAATACGCCGTGCGCAATGAAGCGGATATTGTAATTGCTACAGATCCCGATGCTGACAGGATGGGGATTGCTGTAAGAAATGATAAAGGGGAGTTTGATGTTTTATCCGGCAACCATATCGGGGCAATTCTGGAATATTATATATTGTCATGCAGGAGGGAAAAGGGAATTCTCCCATCTAACGGGGCCGTTGTGAAGACTGTAGTTACAACTGATCTTCAGGATAAAATAGCGGAATCTTTTTCACTTAAAGTTTTTAATGTGCTTACAGGATTTAAATATATCGGTGAGAAGATTAAGTTTTTTGAAGATAATAACGGAAACTATAAATACGTATTCGGCGGTGAGGAGAGTTACGGTTATCTCGCCGGTATATATGCCAGGGATAAAGACGCTGTTGCTGCGACTTTACTTATATCAGAATGTTGTGCTTATTTGAAAAACAGGGGCATAACAATCACGGATTATCTGGATAGTATTTTCAATGAGTATGGATATTATAATGATAAAAATATTTCCATTGATGCTGAGGGCCTTAAGGGTGTTGAAGTTATCGGGGATGTGATGAAAAAATTCAGGGATAAGTCTCCTGAAGAGATAGGCGGACTGAAGGTTGTCAAGGTAATTGATTATGTTAACGATACTATTTTTGATTCAAATGATGAAGTTACTCCATTGCCTAAATCAAATGTTCTTCAGTATAAACTTACAGACGGATCAACTGTTACAGTAAGGCCTTCCGGAACTGAACCAAAGATTAAATTTTATTTTTCAGCAAAATCCGGTTCCGCAGAAGAAACGGGGATGAAGCTCGATAAAATGATAGCAGATCTTATCCCGGGTGTTAA
>DAONFJ010000030.1:0-19229 GCA_035403545.1 Spirochaetota bacterium | reverse complement strand
CTTTGCTAAAACTCACCCTGCTTATCATATTGAGCTTTAAAACTTTCATGCATTTCATTGAATTTTTCTTCTGATTCAAAGTTAAATCTTTTTAATACTTCATCTTCAAGATAAAAGTAATCAAATTTTTTCTCCTCTATAAGACAAAGAGAATTGGCAAGGTATGTCAGATATACTACATCTTTGTTCTCTTCACTTGCCTGCAGAGGTGAGTGGTGAAAGGATATAGATTCGGTTATATAATCAGGAAAATTCCATTTTTCGGATATCATTTTCCCGATTGTTGAATGGCTTACACCCATTGAAACTTCTTCAAGGACAGTAGAGGTTCTCATCTGCCTGGTGGAGGATATACGTTCTATCTGGTCTGTAAGTTCTTTGTTCGCGGAAAGCAGAATAATTTTTCCGAGATCGTGGAGCAGGGAAGATAAAAAAACCATATCACTTATTTTATTTAATCCGCTTTTTTGAGCGAGCAGCCTTGAATAAAATGCCGCTTTGTTACAATGGCTCCATACATCTTTAAAGGTTGAGAAACGCTCATCCATGATTTTTTTTGCTGAAGACGCGATAAGGATAGAGTTAAGGTTTTTCAGTCCTATAATTTTAACAGCTTCAACGATGCTTTCAATTTTTTTAGAAGTTATAAATCCTGCCGAATTTGAAAGTTTTAGTACAGACGCGGCAAGTGAAGGATCAAGTGAAATCTTTTTAGCCAGTTCACCTATTGTAACATCATCTCTTCTGCACATTGACTGGAGCTCAATTATATGTTCCGGAAAAGTTGGTAAATCCCTTACCTCGTTGACTATTTTTACTTCAATAACTCTTGTGACCGCGCAGGATTGAGTCTTTAAAGGAATTGTAAATGCTGATTGTGTTACGCTTCCATCTGACATAATGCTGAAAGATTTATCACCTATTCCGGAATTTTTCAGGAACAGCATTGTGAGAGGTATTCCAAGTCCTTCCCCCTCCTGATCATCGGCAATATCCATATATATTTCTGAAAAATCATTATATTCTCTGGCTTTGTTTACCCGCATTTGAATTCTCTCCTGCTCCAGGGGGAGAAGGCCGGAATTATTTCTTACAATTATTCTAAAACCATTTTTATCTTTTTTTAAAACCAGTTCAACTTTGTACCCGTTCTGTTTCAGCTCTTCAGGAATATCATCTATTGAATCGGTCATATATGTTTTGAAAGATTCCATCCCCTTTTCATAGTGCTCTGGATCTGAAATGTTAAGGTTGCTTTTTTTAAAATAAATTCTCTTTGAGTTTGCTTTAACCGCATTAACTATCATTTCCCTTAAAACATTTTCCACTGTTCCCTGGAGATAAAGCATATCAGTTTGTGATAAAATTTTAGTAAAGAGGGAGTTCAGAAATCTGTTTATTTCTCTGTTGTTATAATGGAATGTCAGTTTAACCGGTTCTCCATTAAGTACCTGGCCGGAAAGTTCAGATGTTTTAGCTAGAGCCATAATCCCACGCTTTATTTATTTTGCTCAATGATATATAGTGTATATACATATAGTAGAGTCAAGCAAAAAATATACTGTTCATAAAAGTGTGCAAATTGTAAAGAATGAATATATTATAAGTTAGATATAAAGATCCGGTTAATTACTGAAAGAAGTCCGGAAATTATCGCTAAAAAATGATGCATCTTCATTTTAAAATAGTTATATTACTACTGTCAGGCAGGAATAAGATTTCATTTATTATTATGGATAATTTCTCACTATGGATAGAGTTAATTTTTTTATTGATATATTTTTTCAACTTAACAGTTCAACCAGGACAGATGAACAGATAATAGAGATGGCGCTGTAATTGTTTAACCTTGTTTTGAATTTTAAATTGAGGTGAAGCAGGGCAGAAGTTTCACAGTATTATTGCTTAAAGGATGGATTAATGGATTTTAGCGGCAGAACAATTCTAATCGTCGATGATGACAGAATTATAGCAATGGCTGAAGCATCCTTTCTTAACAAAAACGGTTATAATGCTATTACTGCCGGTACAGGGGATGAGGTTTGCAAGATACTTGAGTCCGGTATTGATTGCCATATGGTTCTTCTTGATATAGATCTTGGTAATGGGCTGAACGGCCCTGAAACTGCAGAGAAAATTCTTCAATTGAGGGATCTCCCTATCATATTTGTCACATCTCATACTGAAGGAGACATGACAGAGAAAGTCAAACGTATCAGAAAGTACGGATATGTTGTAAAAAACTCCGGCGATTTTGTAATCCTCTCCACCATTGAGATGGCCTTTGAACTGTTTTATGAGAGGCACAGGGCTGTTGAGGCTGGTAAAAATTTTGAACAGATAGCCAATACTTCTCCGGCGCTTATATGGATGTCCGGTACAGATAAACTCTGCACATGGTTTAATGACCCGTGGCTTAAGTTTACCGGGAGAAAAATCGAGCAGGAACTTGGCGACGGATGGACTGACAGTATCCATCCCGATGACAAAGAAAAATCTATACAGGAGTATACGGCGGCTTTTGACTTGAGGGAACCTTTTTCCCTTGAGTATCGCTTAAAAAGATCTGATGGAGAGTACAGATGGGTTCTTGACAAAGGGCATCCGAAGTATAATGAACTGGATATCTTTGATGGATATATCGGGTCGTGCATTGATATTACAGAAAGGAAGATGGTTGAATACAGGCATGAAGAGCAGATGAATTTTGTTTCAACACTTCTTCAGACAATTCCTCTTCCGGTATTTTATAAAGACCGGGAGGGCAGGTATCTCGGGTGTAACAGTGCATTCGAAAATTTTATGAAAATAAAGTTTGATGATGTAAAAGGTAAAAGTGTATTTGGGATTTCTCCGCGTGAAATTGCGGAGAAATATCATGACATGGATGAAGATCTATTCAGAAACCGCGGAACACAAAGTTATGAGTGGGTTGTTAAATCATTTGATGGCGAACTTCGATATGTCGTATTCAATAAAGCAACATTCAATGACCATGCCGGCAATGTCGCGGGACTTATAGGTGTAATTCTTGATATTACTGATCAGAAGGCGTATGAAGAGAAAATAACAAATCTTCTTAATGAAAAGGATGTTCTCCTGAAAGAAAAGGAGGCACTTCTGAGAGAAGTGCATCACCGGATAAAAAATAATATGTCTACAATTTCGAGTCTGCTTCATCTCCAGGCGGATGCACTGAATGATCCTTCCGCGGCAGCGGCTCTTGATGATGCCCGGTCAAGAGTTATGAGCATGATGATAATCTATGACAAACTCTACAGATCAGATGATTTCAGAAACATCGGAGTACGGGATTATCTTGTTAATCTTATACATGAAATATTTTCAACTTTTCCGGATCGAAAAAAATTAAATATTAATTATGTTGTGGATGATTTTATTCTTGATTCAAAATTACTTTTCCCTCTGGGTATTATTATAAATGAGCTTCTGACAAATTCGATGAAACACGCTTTTCCCGGCGGCAGAGAGGGGAAAATAGATGTTTCGGTGAAGATTTACGATAATGGTTTTATTGAGGCTTCAGTTTCTGATGACGGGATAGGTATTCCTGAAAGTGTTGATTTAAGACGGACGCAGAGTTTTGGACTTAATCTTATTAATCTGCTTGCGGATCAGATTGGCGGGAGTATTATTGTTAACAGAATGGAAGGCACTCAGTTTATCATTAAGTTCAGAAAAGATTAATGTGCAGTTGCAATAACTCAACATTTCGCAGGGCTTGAAAAATATCAGCCCCGCATGGTTTCCGCCGGTTACAGAATGGATTTCTGCAGCCGCGCTAAAATATTAAAAAAAGGTTATCTGTTATGCCGGTAAGAGTAGTAAAACCTGAAGACGCGGAATCAATCCTAAAAATATATTCACCCTATATTACTGATACATCTGTTACTTTTGAGATTGAAACTCCGACAATTGATGACATGCGCAATAGAATAATAAATATATCTCATGTATATCCGTGGTTTGTATATGAAGAGGATAATGAAGTCAAAGGCTATGCTTATGCTTCAAAGCACCGGGAGCGTGCGGCATATAGATGGTCTGTTGATTTCGCTGTTTATGTAAACACCGATTCACAGGGTAAAGGTATAGGGAAAGCCCTTTTTACAGAGCTTATTGGTGCTGTTACCAGACTCGGTTACTACAATGCCTTCGGTGTGATTGCTCTTCCAAATGACCGGAGTATTGCACTTCATGGATCTTTCGGTTTTATCCAGGCGGGAATCACAAGAAACTGCGGATATAAGCTCGGAGCATGGCATGATGTGGGAATATGGCAGCTTAAGCTCCGGGACACGGAGGGTGAACCCGCCGAGCCGGGTATTTTTAATGGTTAGTCTATTACAATTTTGTTTTAATATTCCCGCTGCAGGAGTATGTATAGCCGGCATAACGGATAACAGCTGTTAGTAAAACGGGCTGTTATGGTTTTAGAATAAATCTTTCAGCTTTTTCAGGTCAAGAGGTTTGATTATGTATCCGTTAAATCCGTCATCGATACATTTATTTATGGTATCTTTAAGCACATGCGCACTCATCGCGTAGATGATAATGTTTGAATTATCCGGTCCGGCCTCGCCTGATCTTATTTTTTTCATCGTTTCATAACCGTCAAGAACCGGCATCTCAAGATCCATAAGTATCATATCGAATTTTTCGTTTTTTAATTTATTGATGGCATCGACACCGTTTTCAGCTATGACATAACTTTGTTTAAGCTTGTTCATGTATGCTTTGATAAGCTTCTGGTTCATCACATTATCTTCAGCGATAAGAATCTTCAGAAATTCTCCAGGTTCATGAACGGCATAGGATTCGATATCTTCAATGGATGGTTTCTCTCCTGCCAATAACGGTACAATAAAACTGAAAGTACTTCCTTTACCCTGTTCACTTACTACTTTTATGTCTCCCTTCATCACCTTTATAATCTGTTTGCATATTGAAAGGCCAAGGCCTGTCCCTCCGTATTTACGGAATGTGGATGCATCGGCCTGTGTAAAACTTTCAAATATTAATTCGAACTGATTTTCAGGGATTCCAATTCCCGTATCAGTTACTGAAAATTCAATAAATTTTTTTACGTCAGAATTATGATTGTAACCGGTCCCATCAGAAAGAGAAACATGTAATTTAATTCCCCCTGCTGCCGTAAATTTTATCGCGTTTCCTATCAGGTTAAACAGTATCTGCTTTAATCTTTCGGGAGCGGATTTTATATACTCGGGAACATCGGGATTAATGCTTTTTATAAAAGTCAGTTTTTTACTGAGGGCTAGCATCTCCATGGCGCGGTAGACATTCGTCAGGAGTTTGTTCAGGTCCGTATCTATAAGGTCAATCTGTACTTTGCCGGATTCTATTTTTGCCATGTCAAGAATATCATTTATCAGTACCATGAGATAATTTCCTGAATCTCTGACCACACTCAGGTATTCATTCCGCTCTTCTCTGTTTTCTGTCAGGAGCGCAAGGTTTGTCATCCCCAGTATTGAGTTCATGGGAGTCCGTATTTCATGACTCATTGAGGCTAAAAATTTTGTCTTGGCGCTTGCTGCTGTTTCAGCCCTGTCTCTTTCAAAACTGAGTTTCTTTTCATATTCAATACGTTCTGTAAAATCCTGAAGCATAAGAAGGGCTATGACCGAATTATCCAGCGTGAAACTTTCAATCGTCACTATACAGTGTTTTATATTTCCATCTCCTGTTTTCAATGTTATTTCTTTGTTTGACAGGCGTCCTGCGGTTGAAGCCTCTGCAATTATATTAATGGCATCTTCAGTATTGAGATAAAGATCGAGATTATAGGGACTTTTACCTATAAAATCTGTTTTCGGATATTTTATAAGATTGACCATGGCATCATTGGCATCAATAAATTTGCCATCATCAAATCTGAACAGAGCCATTGGTGCAATCCCTGAATAAAAGGATTTGGAAAACTTCTCTTCAGACTGGCTTAGTTTTTCAATAATTGATTCGTTTTCTATTGAAAGGCCAAGAGATCTTTTAAGCGTTTTGTTGATTCGATAAACTGTTATAAAAAGTGTGGTAAGATAAAAGATAATCAGAAAGCCGATAGGAGTATAATCCTTCTTTAACGAAAAAATAAAATATATAGAATAAGGGAAAAGTGAGAGCATGTTGAAAATTGTAAAAGCGGTTATGCTTGTGGAGTGAAGACTTACTGATATGGATGACACTGCGCTTAAAAGCAGTACGGTAAATAATATATATGAATGATTGTCGATCTGCTGTAAAAAAAACAGGTAAGACCCGAAAACTATTCCTATCAGCGACGTAGTGAAATAAAAAAGTTTCCGCCAGAATATTTTATCTTTAACTTTTATTCTCTGATA
The DNA here is from genome assembly GCA_035403545.1 of Spirochaetota bacterium. Classification (GTDB taxonomy): domain Bacteria; phylum Spirochaetota; class UBA4802; order UBA4802; family UBA5550; genus WRGT01. The sequence goes on along the minus strand of DAONFJ010000030.1, from coordinate 12,846 downwards.
TGCAACAGTCAGAGTTAATTTAATTGCGAACGAACATATGGCAACAGGAAACCAGATAAACAGTATCTGGTTGTATACATTGTATCGCTCCAGGGTATCCTGAAATAGAAAAACAAGCAATATAGTTGCTAATAAAATTATAAAGCTTGATTGATACGAATTTATATATAGAATATCAGTCCGTATATCGTTTAGTTCTTTTTTCTTTTTATTTCCCATTAGCCGGATGTTCCTCGTAATTGATAATGTTTTCATTCAGTCTGATATCTTCGATAACTTTGTGCAGATAAACATCAAGGAATACAAGTGTTGACCTGGGAAAGGTAATTTTTACAAGCTTCTGAATGACGGGGTCATCCATGGCACAGATTTCTTTATAGAGATCATCAAACGGGAGTTTAATCCTGTCAGAATTTACGTAACCGCGGATTTTTTTATAAACATGTTCATGCTTTGTTATTGTATCTGCTATGTATTCTTTTATTGATTCATTATCCGCAAGGGGAGTGTAATGGCCCTGGCAGATCATCCTCACATTATCTTTTTCTACAAGTTCAAAAATCATTTTCTGAGATTCAATAGTGCTGGTCAGCTCTCCGTACTGAATATCATTCGGTGTAAGAAAATTCAGTGAATCTCCCGTGAAAAGAATTTTTTTTGTACTGCTATAATACATTACATGACAGTCTGTATGCCCGGGGGTTCCGATAGCGTAGAGGTCATCATCAACTCTCCAGCCCTCCACCTGAAATCCGTTCAAATTTATTTTTATTTTTTTGCTGTCATCAAAGAATCTTATACGGTTTTTCCCTGCATTTATTCTGCCTATTGTTTTCAGGGAAAAGAGATATGCAACTGTATAAAGCAATGGTATCATTATATATTTTGATGTGATTTTTCTTTTAAGAATAAAATTAATAAAACTGTCGCTGAAATATCCCAGACGCTGGAGAAATCCTTTTTTATCAAGCTTATCGTACATCATCAGTATCTGCCCGGTCCCATTGGTCCGGAGATAGGGAACTTTATCGGCAGCCCTGGGGTGATATAATATTTCACCGTTTTTGTGTACCAGTTTTCCGTTATTGGCTATATGGTCGTTGTGATAATGTGTGCAGAGTATAGTGTAATCCTTCATGTCTTTAAGAAATTCTTTAAGTTCTATATATCTTTTTTTTCCGCATGAAGTATCTATTATATACCACCTCTTTCCGGTATTTAATACGTATGTGTTTGAAATATCGCTTCCGTTACCTTTTTTTTTTGGAAGAGTAAAGAAGTACAGTCCTTCTTTTTCATAATCTTTGTTTATCATATGCTCTTTGACTCCCCATCCGCCCTTTGGGTATCTTCCCCATAAAAATGTGGAAGGCTTTTTTGTATAAACCTTATGTACTTTTATTCATATTTTATCTGCACTGTCTCCCCTATCTCACATGTTGAAGATGCCGCTTGCGACAGAGGGAGAGTGATATTCAAGAAATTTTTAATCCGAAATTGTTATAACAACTATAACTGTTTTTTTATATTTTTCAAGGGAATCTTAAAAGAAAATTCTGCCCATTCATTCTCTTTCGACTCTGCCCAGATCTGCCCGTTATGAAGTTTTATAATTTTCCAGCTGTTATAAAGCCCCACACCTGTTCCTTTTCTTTTCATGAGTTCGGTCTTTTCAATACGGGAAAACTTTCTGAAGAGTTTTACTTTTGCCTCTTCGGGGAATCCTGGGCCGGTATTTCTTATTGATAAAGTCAGGTCTTTGTCATCTGATGTGAGTGTAATGTCAATAATTCCATTTTCATCGCCATATTTTATAGCATTACTTAAAAGGTTGTTGGTCACAATTTTGATAAGAGTTACATCACACTCCACTCTGACTGCATGAGCTATATGCCTGTTAATCAGCATTTTTTTTTCAATAGCAAGTGGCATTACTATTTCTATGGATTCCTCAAGAATATTTCCGGCCATATCCGCTTCGGTTATATCAAGATACACATCCCTGTTTTCAAATCTTGAAAGAGTAAGATATTCAGTGGTCATCTCCTTCATAAATTTTGCTTTGTTTACCATTCTTAAAATGTAATCTTTGTGTTTTGAATCGACCTCTCCGAAATATCCTGCGGCGAGGGTATTTCCCAGCGTTATAATTGAATCAAGAGGGCTTTTCAGTTCATGGCTGACAAAGCTCAGCATTTCCATGTATGAATTAATTGAATCTGAAAGCTGGCCTATTCTGAAAGCTTTTTCAACCGCCTGTCCAAGCCTCTCCACGATCATCATATGAATTATCATGTGGGATCTGTCATATACATCCGGTTTTTTTGAGCTGATAAAAAGCAGCCCCACAGGCCTGTTCTCGACGGAGAGGGGAGTTGTTATGCTTGAATTTACGCCTTCTTTGACAAGGAGTTTTGTCGTATCACTTGCGGGATGAGTTATCAGGTATTTCTGCAGATCGTTTATAATTCGAGGTGTTCCGTCTGCAAATACTTTTTCAAGGGAGCTGTTATCTATATCAGCGCTGTATCCTTTTTCGAGTTTTATGTCAGAATAGTTTGCTTTTACGTAATAAATTGTTAATCTTTTGCCGTTCTCTTCGAAAAATGAGACTGCAATTCTGTCGCATGGTATAATCTCCTGAAGGTTGGTGAAAAGAAAATCTATAATTTCCTCAAGAGATTGAAGTGAAGCTATTTTTTGATTAATAAATTCAATAGTATCTGTTGATACTTTTTTTAATCCTGATTTGTTATTTTCATTTTTATAATCATAAAACTCAATTGGTTCTTTTTTTATTTTTGTCATGCCATATCCATGATTAATTTTATTATCTTTCCGGCGTTTTTAATTATTATTGTGAAATTGTTGATATCACTTTGTTCTTGACTGGTAATAGTAATAATTAATTAATACGTAATTTAATTTTATCAATAACTTTTTTATTGATAAAGGAATAATCTCCCGTTGACATGGGGAATATTGTTCCTTTTTAGCGGATGCAGAAATAGGTGTTTCAGCGGATGACGGGAAGGATAATATCCTTTTTTCGGCTGAAGCAGGGCCTTAGAGGCGGAAGTTCCTTTGATAACGGCCCTGCAGGGAAATTATAACAATGACAAAATTTATACAGAACAGCATTAAAAATAAACTGATGTTCGGATTTCTCTTTTTAGTGGCCTTAACCGGTGCCTCTTCAATTTTTGCCGGTTACCGCATAATAAACAGAGGTATAATTGAACAGGCCTATGAGTCTGTCCGCAGTGACCTGATAACCGCTCAGTACATTTATAACAACAGGCTTTCTCAGGTTGAGATGACATTAAATTATCTCGGTACGCTTGACTATATGGGCAAAGCAGTAGCCAATAAGGAAAGGGCATTTCTGAAATGGAAATTCTTAAACCTGAAGAACTGGATCGGCGCAGATATTATTATAATCACAGATAATAAGGGGAGAGTTATTCAGAGAGTGAACAATAATGTAAGAGGAGACTCGGCTCTGGATATTCAATGTATAAAAAAGGTTGTTGAAACATCAAAACTCTCCTCCGGATCAAGTATTCTCACAAGAGATATTCTTTTAAAAGAAAGCCGCAGTATCGCAGATAAAGCGCTGATTGATATTATCCCCACTGAAATGGGTAGGCATATAACGAAGGAGCGTGAGGACAGGGCCCTGGTTCTGAATGCCGCTACACCGATGTTTTCTGACGGAAAATTTGTCGGCGTAATTTACGGAGCTTTTATTGTTAACAACAACTTTGAGATAGTTGATAAAATAAAAAATCTTGTTTTCCCATCCGCTAGTGTTACAGATTATTTTACCGGTAAAGCTACGATTTTTATAGATGATATAAGAATATCAACTAACGTGGTCCGAAGCGACGGGAAAAGATCTACCGGTACACAGGTATCCGCAAAAGTTTATGAAAGCGTATTCGACAGAGGTGAGGACTGGGTTGACAGGGCATTTGTTGTAAGCAGATGGTTTCTTGCCGCATATACTCCTATATATGATACAAATAATTCGATAATAGGTATTCTCTATGTCGGCGTACCACAGGAGCGGTTTGATAAAATCAAAGATAATACTATAAAGTATTTTTTATTTATAAGTTTAATAACTGCAATGTGCGGCATTTTGATAGCATTCTATCTTACAAATAGAATTGTAAAACCGATTAATGAAGTTGTTGCAGCCTCGGATATCATTGCCGGAGGGAATTACAGTAAAAAGCTCAGGGTGTTCAGTGATAACGAATTAAGTCATCTTTCGGAAGCTTTCAACAGAATGATAGATGCCATATATGACAGAGACCTGAAAATCAAAGAGACGGCACATAACCAGATTGCACAGTCCGAAAAACTTGCTTCACTGGGGCGGCTGGCTGCGGGGATTGCGCATGAGATCAATAATCCTCTGACGGGAGTTCTTACATACAGCAGTATGCTGAAGGATGATCTTGCCGGGACCGAATATGTCGATGACCTTAATGTTATCATAGATGAAACTCTCCGCTGCAGAAAAATTGTGAAAGAGGTACTCGACTTTGCAAGAGAAACCAGGCTTGAAAAGGAATATGCTGATATCAACAAGGTTTTGAACGGAGCTTTGGCAATACTTGAAAAGCATGTGAACTTAAGGAAGGTCAAGCTGACAAAAATTTTCGCTGATAATATTCCTGAAATTCTGGTTGATGTCAACCAGATGAAGCAGGTAATAAATAATCTTGCGCTTAACGCCGCCGATGCTATGCCTGACGGCGGTGAACTGACAATTGAGACGTCGTTTGCAGCGGAGGATAATACCGTCAGGATTTCCTTTAGAGATACGGGCGCAGGAATCTCTGCAGAAAATCTCGGAAAAATATTTGATCCGTTTTTTACTACAAAGGAACCCGGTAAAGGTACAGGCCTTGGCCTTGCTGTAATATACGGAATAATTGAAAGGCATAACGGACGCATAACGGTACATAGTGATCAGGGTAATGGGACTGAATTTTTAATTAAACTCCCGGTGGGGTGATATGAATCAGGTAATATCAGAAATTCTGAAAGAGACAAAAGACCCGGAATCATTCAGGGCATCTCTTCTTAAAACAAATGGTGAATTTGATTTCGGAATTGAATCAATGATCAGGCTGGGTGAGGTTTACTGTGAGCTGTATCCCGATTCGGTTTCGCATGGAGATTCCGCTCAGGTGCAGATAGGGTACAGAATTGTGCGCATATCCATTATAGAAGTTCTTTTACGTAATATGGAAAGTGACCTGAAGGATCTGTACAGGGATATGTTTACAAACATATCTACAATCAAAAGTCATCTTGCGGAAATTGTATCAATGTTTGGCCTTGAAGAAGCTGTAAAAATACATAAGAATCTTGACATTAAAATAAAAGAGATTAAATTCGAGATAGATCTGATGGAAAGCAATATAATAAAAGAAAGATTTACCGGCGGAATCACCGTATTTTATAATATACTTTATCTTATGAAGAAAACTTTGAATATAACTTAAACGGATGTACCGTGGAAAAAAATCATTTAAAAAATAAAGAATTATTCTCTGCGGTTACACATGAAATTAAAAATTCACTTAATCCTGTTATTAATCTTTCCAGCATACTTCTTCGTAACAACGCCGGCAGGCTGACTCCTGAAGAGAATTCGTATCTGGAAGTTATAGAAAGAAACGGCAAAAAAATCCTGAATCTTGTGGATGAATTTTCTTTTTTAAACAAATTAAACGGCAGCGAAAAAAAGCATCCCGTTTCTTCTGTCGCGGTAAGAGAGATGATTAATAATGCCGTAATGAATATGATGACACTCGGCAGTGATAACGACTGCAGGCTGCTTTGCGATATTGAGGAGAATTCATTAATCTTCAATACTGAAAAAGATGTTCTTGGCAAAATTTTTGAATCCATATGTTTATTTTTTTTCTCATCATGCGCCGATATCCCGTCAATTTATTTCAGGGCAGCTTTTTCTGATTCAAAATTTAATTTAGTATCATCTCATAAAAAAACATCTTTCATCATTGATGATATGGATCCGTTTGACAAAGAGAGGATTGTTGAAAAGGGACTCAGCAGAAGTTCAGTTATGTGGCTGCAGTTTGCAGTACTTTATATTTATCACCTCAAGGGAGAGGCTTACTTTTCAGCTGATGATGATGGTAATGCCGTATTCGCTTTTTCAATTCCGGCCGCCGAAAGCGGAATCAAGAGACCGGATGATGAACCTGAAGTTGAAAAGGACCTTTCTCATAATACGGCGCGAGAATTTATAATATTTGTAATTGATGATGATATAGATAATATTATACCTATCAATGCAATTATCGAACATGAATTTAATGGGATGGGTAAAGTTTTTCATGCCGAGAGCGGAGGTAAAGGGCTTGATATGCTGGATAAAATTAAACCGGATATTATACTTCTTGACCTGACTCTTCCTGATATTAGCGGCTTTTCCCTTGTGCGGAATATTAAACATCTTTTTGTGAAAAATAATATCCCGGTAATTGCCTTTACAGGGCTTGATATTGCGGGTGATAAAGAGAAGATGGTTAAGGCCGGTTTTGATGATGTTATTAAAAAACCGTTTAATATTGATGCTTTCGTTCAGAAAATCAGAAAATGGATTAATTGATAATGTTTAAAATTGTAGCTATAGATGACAGCCGTGACAATCTTATTACTCTGAAAGCTTTACTGGGCAGGTATTTTCCTGATGCCGAGATAACTACTCTCACGTCCGCAGCCGAATGCGTATCAGTTGCGAAAGAGCTGAGGCCTGATCTTTTTATAATAGATTATATAATGCCGGTGATTGACGGACTGGAAGCATGCAGATTGCTTAAATCGGATGAAGAGACAAAAAGTATCCCGCTTATACTCCTTACCGCGACTGACACCACTCCCGTGAAGAGAGCCGCCGGACTTGAATCAGGCGCAGATGCTTTTCTGACAAAGCCGATAGATGAGATCGAACTTGCGGCGCAGGTAAAGGCAATGCTCAGAATTAAAAGTTCTGAAGATATGCTGAAGAGCAAAAACATTCAGCTTGAGAATATTCTTACTGAAAGGACCCAGACCCTTAACAGGACAGAGAATAACTATAAATTATTGTTTAACAGTATAGTAGATATAGTTGTTATTCACGATCTGGAAGGCATAGTACTGGAGATCAATCACAGCGGGCTTGAATACCTGGGACTGAAGGAGGAGGACGTCGTGGGATTGTCTGTCCTTAATCTCTTCAACTATCATTCACTCTCTGATATTGCATCAAGTATAATGGGAAACTCTTCCATGGAAAGGATGAGAATTGAAACATCTATTAAAAATTCAATCGGCGAAATAGTGCCTGTCGAAGTAAGCAGCAGGCTTGTTGAATATAATAACGAATACGCAATACTCAGCGTTTTTCATGATTTAATGGCGAAAAAGAATATTGATGAACTCAGAAATAAATTATCCTCACTGCTGGAGGATTCTGAAGACGCGATAATCGGAGTTACATGTGAAGGGCTGATAGTAAGCTGGAACAGCAGCGCGGAGAGAATTTTCGGATATAAATTCGAAGAGATCAACGGCTGTTCGTACTCGTCTCTCATACCTCCATATCAGCCTGATGATTTTCCTATGCTGCTTGGAAGGGTAATGCTGGGTGAAAAGATAGACCAATACGAAACAATCGGTATGACTTCGGAAGGAAACCATGTTTATCTTTCCATGAAGATTTCTCCTGTTTATGATTCCGCCGGAGAGATTATCGGCGCATCAATCATTGAAAGAGATGTTACTGAAACACTCCAGGCGCGGGAAACTATCAAAAAAGGGAAAGATTTCCTGAAGAGCCTTGAAGATATAAATCCTGCTTTTTACATAGCTCTTGATTCCGCGGGGAATATTCTTACAATGAACAGGGCAATGCTTATTGCTCTTAATTACACATTAAGTGATGTTGTGGGAAGAAACTATATCGAACTTCTTTTTCATCAGGCCGACCGGGAACTTCAGAAAAAAGATTTCAACAATATGCTTTTGAGAAAAAAAACTACTGTCAGCGAATATCCCATTCTCACAAAAGACGGTGAGGCTCTTCTTGTGGAATGGCACGGCAGGCCGCTCGTACGGATGGATGGTAATGTTGATTTCATTTTTTATGTCGGGATAGATATTACAGAAAGGAAACGTCTTGAAAAACTAGTGATGGAGACTAACGCCACTGAAAGGCTTAAGATAGGGCAGGATCTTCATGACAGGCTTGCACAGCACCTTGCCGGTATAATTTTCAGGATAGAACTGCTTAAGGTGAAACTTGGCGATGACATGCCGGAGACCATCCCTGATATAGATGAAATTATAACCATGGTGGATAAGGCTGTGAGCAAAACCCGTGAGATTGCCAAGGAACTTAGCCCTGTAGATATAAGCCCGGGAGGTCTCCGTGCCGCGGTGGAGAGCCTTAAAGACCATGTCAGGGAGTCATCAAAGGTAAACATTCTTGTTAAATGGGATGACTCTATCAGCATAATCGGCAAATTGGAGAATTCAAATCTTTACTATATAATTAAAGAATCGATTCTTAATTCGGTTGAGAATAATGAAGCTGAAAATATTCTTATTAATGCATCAATAGATAATAATGTATGCAGCATTGAGATCAGGGCTGACGGAAAGGATTTTGAAAAAGTCGACAAAGACAGGAATAACCTTTTCCTCAGTCTTGTCAGATACAGGTCATGGCTCATCGGAGCTTCCACCGAGGTTAAGGGAAATCCCGGCGGAGGACTTAGTATTGCATGCCGTTTCCGGATTACCGGCGAACCTCTGCAGATAGAAAATACGAAAAAAGCCAGGCTTCTGAAGAAGGACGGGATGAAGAATAAATCCGGCGTATTCCTCGTCGATTCTCATCCAATAGTGAGGCAGGGCCTTAAACAGATTTTTGAAATGGAGAAGGATCTTTATATCGCCGGCGAGGCAGGCAGTGCTGATGAGGCTCTTAAAGCTCTGGCGAGGGTCAGCCCGGATATTATTACAGTTGATATTTCGTTAAGCGGTACCAGCGGAATAGATCTTATCAAGGCGTGCAGGGAGAGATACCCGAACATACCTGTTCTTGTTCTGTCGATATATGATGAATCTCTGTATGCTGAAAGGGCGATCCGTGCCGGAGCCAGGGGATTTGTTATGAAGAATGAACATCCCGGAATTATTATAAGCGCTGTAAGGGTAGTACTTGACGGCCGGCAGTACATGAGCGACAGTCTTAAGGAAAAACTTCTTGATAAACTTTCATCACCGAAACATGATGAATATTCAGCGCTGGTGGATTCAATGACTGACAGGGAGTTCGAAGTTTTTCAGCTCATAGGGCACGGGCTTGGAAATAAACATATTGCCGACAAGCTGCATATAAGCGTTAAAACTGTAGAAAACTACAGGGAGAAAATAAAGAGCAAGCTGAACTTCAGCTCCTCGTCTGAACTGATACAGTTTGCTGTCCAGTATATTCTCGACAGGACTTCATAACTGTAGGGGAATTCCCCCTTGCAGTAAAAAGATTATCTCCCTATTTACAATCCCCCTTATTACACCTATTATATAATAAGTTTTATGATAAATAATTCTAATTAACAATTTTTTTTCGTAAAGTACGGATGAAAAGTGTAATTTGAATTATTCATTAAAATAAGTTAAACAAATCGTTGGATGATGTATATGGCATATGGTTACAGTTTTTATCGTAGCCGGAGTGGCATGTATGTACTTAAAGAATACTGGCTTAGAGGTTGGATATGGATTATAAGTCTGGAGTATGTAATTTCTGCGGAACCGGATGCGGCAATTTCCTCAATATTAAAGATGGTAAAGTTAGCGGAATTTATTCGTCAAGAAACCATCCGGTAAGCAAAGGCAGGCTGTGTGTCAGGGGATGGCATTTTCATGAACTGCTCATGTCAGATCAGAGAATCAGCTCACCCATGATAAAGGTAGACGGCAGTTTTAAAAAAGCCGGCTACGAGGAAGCGATAAATTTTATGATGGAAAAAATGGCGAAGTACAGCGATAAGGCAGCTGAAGAAACGGCGTTTCTTGCTTCACCGAGATCATCGAATGAAAACAATTATCTCTTCGCTAAACTCGCAAGGAGTGTGTTTAAAACAAATAATATCACTCTTGATTCCGAATCGGGCCACAGGAGCAGCATGAATGTGCTGGGCGATGGCGCCGGATTCCCCGGTATGACAGGTTCACTTGAAGATATTTCAAAGACCGGGTTTATACTTGTTGTAGGTTCAGATATCACAAAGATGAACCCGATAATCGGAAGCGAAATTCACAAGGCACAGATGGCAGGGACTAAGGTAGTGACGATCAGCAGCCGTGTAACCCAGATCGCCAGACTCAGCAATACTCACTTGCAGATTAAGCCCGGATCAAAAAAGACTCTCCTTGCGGCACTTGCAAAAGCTGCGATCGCGGAAGGAAAAGCTGATGCTGATTTTATAACAGGTTCAACGGAGGGATATGACGGATTCGCAACATCAGTCAATAACCTTGATCTCAAAGATATTTTTTCACTCACTGGAATAGATTCTGATACAATAGCAAAAATAGCAGGGGAATTATGCAGCGCAAAATCTGCAATGGCATTCTGGTCCACGGGTATTTCAGGTCTTGATCAGGACACGGTGAGCTATATATATAATCTCCTCCTGATAGCAGGAAAAATTGGAAGAGAAAACTGCGGTGCAAATCCGATCACTGGAATATGCAACCTGCAGGGCGGATACGATATGGGAACCGCTCCCGATCTTCTTACAGGTTTTCAGAAACTTAACGATCCTGAAGCATCCGCGAAGTTTGAAAAAAGCTGGGGCGTAAAATTGAATAAGGATTCAGGAAAGGATCTTTATAAAATGCTGGCTGATAAAAATTCAAAACTGAAATGTCTTGTCGTTGCAGATCATGACGAAGGGATAGTGAGATACGCAAAAGAGATAGAGACGCTTGAATTTGTCGCTTATTTCGGAACTTTTGATAACCCATTTGTTCAGTATGCCGACGTTGTGTTTCCAATCGCAGGAATAATCGAAGATGAAGGGACATATACTAATACAGAAAGAAGAGTTCAGCTTTCAAGAAAGAGAGTAGAACCCTTTGAAAACGTTATGCCAGGCTGGAAACTTTTCCCGATGATTGCGGCAAAGGCCTCCCTTTCATGGAAATATAATTCATCTGAAGATGTGTTTAGAGAGATAACATCTCTTACTCCGTCCTACTCCGGCATGACTTATGATAAGATTGAAAAATCTTTCGGCATTCAATGGCCATGTAATGATAAGTATCCCGACGGATGCAAAAGACTTGATGGCGCGGCGGAAGGAAAAAAATTCAGGTTTGCGCCGGTAACAGGCAGGTTCGCGGTTCCGGAGGCAAATGCGGATTATCCGATTCTTCTCATCACCAGCCAGGGACAGCATTTCTGGCATCAGAATAATATCATGAAGAAAACATATATTCCCAGGAGGGAATATAACGCAACGCTTCTTGTTTATCCGAAAGGCTATATCGAGATATGCAAAGAGGATGCAGGCCTGCTTCAGGTAAGAGAACACTGGAATGTTAAAATTGTTTCTTCTCACGGATCGATGATTGTTGCAGTTAAAATTTCGGAAGACGTTAAGACAGGAACTGCATATGTGCCTTACTTTATCAGGGAGATGATCTCTTCATTCCTGCTTGAACATAACCGGGAATTTGACAAGGGAGAGGACACAATTATTCCAATCAGGATAGAGAGGATATAATTATGTATTTAATAGAAAAAAATAATGTAATGAAACTGGCCGAAGAGCTGGCGAAGTCATACTCGCTTTACGGCCCGGTTGTAGATAAGGACACAAAACAGGTATTCTTCAACAAGGTGGATTCCGCTTCTGAAATCAGCCTCACAGCAGAGATACCTGCGATTCCTCCGAAGAATGTTGTATTTCCGCAGATCGAGAGGATTCTGAAATACAAGTATGACAAAGATGCGAAGAAAGTCGAGATGGCGCCTGACTTCGACAGCTCAAGCAAAGCGCTCTTCGGTATCCGTCCATGTGACCTTACCGGAATAGTTGTACTCGACAGATTTTTCATGGGACTTGAATTTGTCGATGAAGTTTACCTCGAGCACAGAAAAAGGATGTTCATCGTTTCAAATACCTGTACAGTTCCGTTTAAACAGTGCTTCTGTGTATGTACAGACAGCGGCCCTTCAGCAGATGAAGGTTATGACCTTAACCTGACTGATCTCGGCGATGTTTACCTTGTCGAGGCGGGAAGTGACAAGGGGCGCGAGTTTGCCGAAAAGATGGGACTTAAAGCTGCAGGGGCTGAACATACATTGGAGAAAAAGAATGCGGTTGATAAGTCTATTTCTCTCTTTGAAAAGATTGCAACAGACAACAAAGCCTGGATCTCCCGGGTAATGAACAGGGTTACAACAGGGTTTATCAAAGAAGAAGTATGGGAGCATATAGGCAAACAGTGTTTTGAGTGCGGCGCTTGTACGTTTGTCTGCCCCACATGTTCATGTTTCAATATTGAGGATCACAATAATTTTAACGGTTCAACAGACAGGTTAAGAACATGGGACTCATGCTCATATGAGGGATATACCAAGATGGCTGGTGACCACAATCCCCGTCACCCCGTTGAAGATAGAAGAAATAAAAGATTCTTCTGCAAATTATCATATTCACAGTCAAAGAAATATCTGAGGCCGGGATGTGTGGGATGCGGAAGATGCCAGTGGGTCTGCCCGGGTGATATCGGACT
>DAONFJ010000029.1:0-36460 GCA_035403545.1 Spirochaetota bacterium | reverse complement strand
TTGCTCTTATCATAGGTTTTGCAGCATATTTTACAGGTTCAACAGCACATGTATTCCTGGAAAAACTGCCTCTTGTAAACGGTCAGCCTGCGTTTGACAGAATTGTTCCGACCCTTCTTACGGAACATCTTCCTGAAGCTTTAATGGCTCTTATCCTGCTGCTTGTACTGTCAGCATCAATGTCCACCCTTTCATCTCTCGTTCTGGTATCATCATCAGCTATAGCAATTGACCTTTACAAAGGGCATATGAATACAGATGTATCTACAGAAAATTCAGTTATAATGATGAGATTCCTAAGCGCGCTTTTTATAATAATTTCTTTCTTTATCGCAAGATATGAATTTGCAATTATTATCACATTGATGTCGTTATCATGGGGAGCAGTTGCAGGGACTTTTATGGCCGCTTATATCTACGGATTGTACTGGAAGAGAACAACGCTTGCCGGTGCCGCTTCCGGGATGGTAACCGGCCTTATTACATCGGTCGTACTGTTTTATGTCTTAGGCCCGGTAAACTCACCGATAGCATCATCAATAGCTATGATAGTTCCATTTTTTGTAATACCGGCTGTAAGCTTATTTACCAAAGCGCCGGATAAAAACCTTATCGATAAAGCATTTGAAGGAATATAACCGCAGTTTAAATAAGACATTTTCCGAAGAGTTTATAAATTAACAGAAATGCCATTCCCGCGAAGGCGGGAATGGCATTTCTTATGCTATTGTATATTAAGCTCCTGCTTTCTGGTTCAGTTCAGTAATAAGCTTTTCTATTGAGGCATTATCCATGCCATGAGCCCTCATCCCCTGTTCAATTGTCTCGGAAACACTGAGATGACAGCCTATACAATGAAGCCCGTAATTCCCGAGAATAGGTGTAGTGTCAGGATATAATTGAATAAGTTCACCGAAAGTCATATCTTTGCTTATTTTTTGTGCCATTTTGGATACCCTCTGATTATGATAAATTTTATCTTTGCAAAATTTTATAATATAATCCATTGTGTCTATAATTAATTAAAAAAAATCCTGTTTTCGAAGGATATATCTCATATTCAATGAATAATTTATGCTGTTTCAATGACTGAAAATTTCCTTTGTTTTGAATATAAATTCTGCCGCTTCACTATTTCAGGCAGAAATGACATGTTATACACCGGAATAATTTTACCGGAAAGTTAAAATACATGGTAATAACCGGAACTTGTAATCAATAATGACAAAGCATTATTTTATGATTATTATTAGAATAAAGTCAGTAATAAATTGATCCTCTGCCGCCGGCGGCAAAGACGGAGAGACTGTTTTCCGGAAACAACGTTAAGTAATAAATACTGAAATAAAATTTTGTATTATACCGAAAATATATATAAGAGTTAAGGTTACTAACTGAAAATATGAACACTATACTGATAATTATCCTTATTACTATCCTGATGATTCTTGCATGGGCTATTTTCAGCAGCAAACCTGAAACTATTGTAGAAAACAAAACTGTACCGGCAAAAGAGCAGATTGAGGGACCGGAAAAAATCCTCAGGAGACGATCTGCAGACAGGGCAATCGAAAAAGAATTCCCCGCTGAAAGAGTAAGCAGTGAAACTCCCGGGGAAAACATTTATGACAGAGATGATTCCTCCGGGCAGATTCAGCTCCCCTTTCCGGCAAATGACATTATCGCGGATGGATCAAGGTTTAAATTATATAAACGCGCACTTATCAATTCAGAGATTTACGCGAAAAGAGGAGATATTGAAACTGCAGTTTCTCTTTTTAAAGGCGTAAAAGAGCGTATCCTTGATGATGATATAAGAAGTAAAATTGAAAGCAATATAAATTACCTTAACCATTTCAGGCACAGAAGGGATGAGGATTTTAAAAAGAAAGTTGAGTCTGCCTATACCGGTCAGCCTTCGGGGGAACTGAGGCTTAGAATCGAAGGCCCGGTTCCTCAGACTATAAACATCGGAATGCCTGAAAAAAATTTCATAAATACAGATGAAATAGTTGGAAAACTTTCAGAGCAGATAACTAAAGAACTTGGAACACTGAAAAATGATATCGAAAGGCTCAAGTCGAAGCCTGAAGAAAAATTTGATCTTGATGACTATGCCGAGTTTTCAAACCTTCAGCATGAATTCAATAACCTGAAAGAACGGTTTGAAGAACTCACTGAAGAACGGATCAGTACGCTTAAGGAGCTCAACAAACTCCGCGAAATGAAAGAGGAGGAACTGGAGAAAGATAAAATAAAGGATCATTCTCCAGAAGACCATGAACTGCTGAAAGATATCAGAAAGGAAATAGACAATCTTTCCGGCCTTAAGCACTCTCTTGACAGCCTCCACAATAAGATTGAAGATATCTCCTCCTTCCAGATTCCTGAATCAAAAACTCAGCCCTCGATCATCCAGGCAAAATATGATTCTCCAATACCCATTCATTTTGACCCGCAGCCGGTGCTTGAACTTCTTGACCGGATAAATCAGCAGAAAAAAGAAGAGAAAGCAGAAACTCCAATAGCGACTCAGGTAATAATCCCTGAAGAGATTGATGAAGAAATAATTCCAGAAGAAACTGAAGCAGAATCTTTTGTTCACGAAGAAGCGGAAGAAGTTACGGAGGAAACTCCGGCTATAAGAGAAGAACAGAAACCGGTTGAAGATCTCTTCGCTGCGGCCGATGAAAACATAAACGAAGACATTTCAGCAGATGACCTGACAACTCTTGAAGCGGAAGAATTTCTGAATGAATCACTGCCGGAGATTGAAGAAGCCATAACTCCGGAGGAAACTCTTTTTGAAGAACCGGAAATCCGGCATGAAGAACCGCTGCCGGACGAAACTGGAATTTATGCTGAAGCTGAAGAAGTCCCGGTTACAGAAGAGGATCTGACTTCTGAATTATCTGATGATGAAATAAAAAATTTTGTTCAGGATGAGAAACCCGGCCCCGTTGAAACAGTAACTGAAACAAAAGAAATTCCTCCTGAAGATAAAACCAGAAGGAATGAAAAAGCTGAAGAGATCCTTAAATCTGAAAAAGAAAAAGAAATAGAGAGGCATATCGACGCCGAGGAGGATCCGAATGCATTTGATCTTCTAAGCGATATGGGCAAGATTAAAGACGACAGTACCCTCACTGATGAAGATATTTTTGAAAAGATACTTAGAGATGAAAAAAATAAAAATGATGATTCCGCTTTCGAGATAATCGGAGATGCCAGCAGTGACGATCAGGAGTTTACTTTAAATGATTCCATTCTTGACGGCAAGAAAAAAGCGGAGCAGGACTTCTATAAGAAATTTATTAAAGCAGACAGAATTAAAAAAAGAGAACTTCCCATTCTAAAAGTAAGCTATGACTTTAAAAAGCTTCCTGATGAATTCAGTCTGTCGAGAGAAAAGAATATTCTGGAATACTCTTTTTATAAATATAAACCGATGCTTCAGAAGGCTGATGAATTCATTAAACACAGGCATGTCAGAGATGCTATAAATTACTATAAAGTTGTCCTTGATCAGAATATCCCCATTGAATTCAAGGCTATGATAAAAAGAAATATCCGCGATCTCACCGAATACCTGGAAAAATATTTATCTTCGGAATAGTTTTTTTTAGTTATCCCCTCACTGTTGCGGCATTCTACGCTGTATCATATTAAAATTCCTCCCGGAGTGCCCGGAATAAAACTTTCTGAATCTATGCACATGTAACAGCAAATGCTTTCAAACACCTTACCAGATACAGAAAACTCTAAAATCACGTGCAAACTTTCAACGCAAAAAGACATAATAACAGAAATTTGAAGTTGACAATTATATGTATTATTTATTTTTATCTTAACTCAGGTTAGTTTTGATTCTAACCTGTTAAATTTTTTAAATGGAAAAATAATTGATGAAAAAAAGCAGCTTGATTCTCGACAACCACGGTAAAGGATTGCTGATTGGACTGATATCAAAAGCTATCAACGATGATAAGTCTCTTGCTTCGGATGATATTGAAAAACTGAAAGAGATAAAAAAACAGCTTCAGGAGGAATAAACAGCTCAGAATTCCCCCGGCTTCATTAATAAAACGATATCTCAAATAGTATAACACTCATTACCGGGGGTGTTATACTGAACTTTTCAGTCCATATCTCTCCTTAAAATCTTCGGCTGGTATATTTTATTACCCATCATACTCTGCACATGAATTTTGGAAAAATCAAGTACAGCAGAGATCGAAGCTTCAGCAGTGAACCCGGTTTTCCCAAAAAACATAAAACAATAATCCTTAAATTATGCTTGTTCTTTTCCGGCAAGACAGGCTCTATCACCGCACGGCATTACACTTAACCCTCGGAAAATTATTGACTTAAAAGTTTCACAAATATATATTATAATCTGATCATTTAAAATATTAAAACCTGAATATAAACAATTTTATAAAAATAGAAAGTATCAAACAAGAGGAAAGCATTTTGAACATACAGGAAATTTACAAACAGAAAAAGATGTCTGCCGAAGAGGCTGCCGGAATGATCAGGAACGGAGTTGAAGTATGGTGCGGTATTGCTGTCCCGGTACCAATGGCACTGGTTAATGCCCTGATCGACAGAGAACCTGATGTAGAAAATATCACTATCAATCACATCGTAGATATCCATCCCAAACTTAAATGGTACAGCCAGAACAGGGAATCTAATATTCAAGTGGACTGCGGCTACCCGTCCTCATGCAGGGCCAAAGTGGTTAACGGGGACTTCACCATGACACCTAACCGTTTTTGTGAGCTGCCAAAAATCTACACAGATGAAAATTTCCGGCCGATGCATGTAGCAATGATAATGGTAACCCCTATGGACAAGCATGGTTACTGCTGTCTGGGGCTCGGTGCGGATGCGACACTCCCTATTGCTCTCAACGCCGCGCGCAGGCGCCGTGAAGGCGACAACCGCTACATGGTGCTGGCCCAGGTCAACACACAGGTTCCGCGCAGCAGGGGCACAAATTACATCCATATTTCCGAAATTGATGCGATTGTCGAGCAGGAACAGGATCTGGCTGTTTTACCCGAAACTGCAGGAATGACCTCAGAGGAGATGATTATCGGCAGGTATTGCGCAGATTTTGTTAAAGATGGTTCTACAATTCAGCTGGGCATCGGGAGCATTCCAAATGCCGTTTCCAAGGCCTTCCTTGAATCCAATGTTAAGGATCTCGGTATTCATTCCGAGATGGCATGTGATACCATGCGTGATCTCTGGGAAGCTGGAGTGGTTACCAACCGGAGGAAGACCTTCATGCCGAACCGTTCCATATTCACATTTGCAATGGGTACCAGGGCTCTTTACGACTGGATAGATGATAATCCCGGGATCGAATTTCATTCGGTTGATTTTGTCAATAATCCGCATATCATAGGGAAGAACGATAATCTGATTTCAATCAATGCCTCACTTGAAGTTGATCTTACCGGCCAGATATGTTCAGAATCCATGGGCTGGCAGCAGTACACTCACCCGGGCGGACAGCTGGATTTTGTTGACGGTGCTTTTCAGTCAAAGGGAGGAGTTTCCATCATTGCGATGCAGGCCGTTGCCCGTCCAAAATCCGGAAACGGGCAGGTAATTTCCAAGATTGTACCTAATATTACTCCCGGCGGAATAGTAACCACACCGCGATCCTGTGCGGATTATGTTATTACCGAGTTTGGCGTAGCTAAAATCAAGGGGCAGTCCGTACGGCAGAGGGTAAAAAACATAATCAGTATAGCTCATCCTGATTTCCGTGACGAACTTCAGTCAGAAGCCAGGAGACGCAACCTGATCTAAACACAGATCAAAGTAGCCGGGAAGAACTCAATTCTTCCCGGCATTTGTGTGAATTTTTCCAGTAATAATTCCTAAACTTTTTATAATAGACAATGTACTATTATCTCCGTCACCTTCGGCGGCGGAGATATATAATTATTTATTTTACACTAAAATATATGTTAAGAAATTAACATTGAAATTTTTCTGTAACATTTCTGAAAAAAGTGGTATACTTAAATATACTTATTTAAAAATAACACAGTATTAAGTATTTTATAACTAAATCTGATACATTTTTAGATAAACAGATACCGGAGACGAATGGAATTTATACTTCTGATTATATTCTTTGCTATATACTCTTTTACCGGGTGGATTATTGAGGTTATTTACAGGTCTTATACAAGAAAAAAATTTATCAATCCCGGTTTTCTTTTCGGTCCGTTCATTCCTGTTTATGGAATAGGTGCCACCTTCATTATTCTTTTACAAACATTTATCTCCCCATTACCGCTTATTGAACAGTTTATTATCTATACAATTATACTGACAGTCATTGAATATATTACAGGCGAGATTTTTGAACAGATTTTCAACCTGCAGCTGTGGGATTATTCGGACATGAAATTCAACATTAAAGGTAAAGTAAGCCTTCTGTTCTCGCTTGGTTGGGGAATTCTTGCAGTTGGGCTTTCACACTTTCTTCATCCGTTTGTATCATCACAGGTATACAAACTTAACTTCCATCAATCTGTAATTCTTTCCGGATGCTTCACGGCATATTTTATCACTGACACAGGTTATTCAGTCGCATCTCTCAACAGGTTCAGGAGAGACCTTGCGTTCCTGTATGAAAAATATTCAACACTGAGCAGTGTTGAGGCACAGAAAATAATTGCTTCGTTCAGGAGAATACTCGATGCATTCCCTCACCTGAACAAAAAACTGCATTTTAATCTCAGCGAAAATCTCAAATTAAAGGTAAACAATATGAAAGGAAAACTTTCAGAAACAATAGAGTCTATTCTCTATAACAGGAAACCCGCAGAACAGGAATACACACATATCGTGTCTGATATTCTTGAACACAATGTGTTCAAGGAATTGCAGAACTTCTTTCATCACAACTCATCAATTTATGAGCACGCGAAAGTTGTATCATATGTTTCGTATAAAATCTGCAAAATGCTCAACCTCGATTACAGGTCAGCCGCGCGGGGCGGACTTCTCCACGACTTCTTCCTGTACGACTGGAGAGATCATCATGAGCCGGATCTTGCTAAAGAGAAATATCACGGCATGGCGCACCCGAAGATTGCCCTTAACAACTCAATGAAACACTTTGTCCTTAATGATATCGAGAAAGATATAATTGTAAAGCATATGTGGCCCCTGACATTTATTCCGCCGAAGTACCAGGAATCGTTTATTGTTACTTTTGCCGATAAATATATTTCATCAAGGGAGTTTATTGATGAATTTAAGAAGAGGCAAGTGGGTAAAATGAGAAAAAGAAAAGAGGCAAAGGGAAAGGGTGTCAGGAATTAACACCCTTCAATCCAATAATCCCGGCCGGTTTACATCACCCCGGTTCTCTGTACATCCTTAGCCTGTACAGTTACTATGCCGCCCGGAGTCAATATTTTTAATGATGCTCCGCGTGACATTATGACTCCTTTAATGACTCTGCCGTTATACATTGTGATAACATCGATTCTCTGGTACTTCGCTTTCATATCTTCAAATGACATGCCTTTTAGTTTTTCAATTTCGGCATTAATCTCTTCATCAGTCTTAATTGTATTCTGATATTTATTCTTCAGATCGTCAGGTGTCATCTTTTCAATATCTTTGATAACAGGAGTTGTTTCAAGTTTCTTAAGTTCAAGTGTCTCTACCTGGTTTATACCGCGCATTTCAACTTTTTCAGCAACGACAACACTGCTGCCCGGATCAACAAGTTTCTCTTCCTTTGTTTCAGTTTTAACAACACTTACGGCTCCCTTACCTACTGCAACTGTAGTTTTACCATCAGCAAAATCTGTCAGGAATTCAGTTCCTCTTACAGACGCAACAGCAGTGGGAGTTTTAACAGAATATTCATTTCCTTTTTTCAATTTTGAAACACTTGAAAGTACTTTCCCTTTTTCGAGAGTAATCTCTCTCTTCGCTATATCTTTTATTGATGTAACAATAACTTTTGTATTTGCTTCAAATCTTACAAGAAGCTCATCTCCCACCTGAACTATAACAGATGATTTATCGCCTGTTTCAATTATATCACCGTCTTTAACCATATCCTGAACCTGTACAGGACGGGGCTGAGCATTGGCGGTCTGAATAGTTGCTGTTCCCGAGTAGAATGAGATAACTGCATTTGCCGGTTTACCTAATCCGCAGGAAACTGACATAAGAGAGGCAATCATCATCGACAATACTGCTGCATAAACTTTTTTCATATCGAACTCCTTTTTTACATTAACTGACTGGAACATATGGTTCCTTTTTTAAAAATTTTAAGTGACTGAAAGAATCCTGCAGAATTGTTAAAGAGCACCCGCTCATTAGAACCTGCTGTTACAGTCACCTTACTGAATTATTCCGGATCCTTTAACTTCCTTTGCCGGAACTGAGACTACTCCGCCGGTTGTAAGAATCTTATATACTTCACCGCGTGAAAGAATCACACCGGTATATTTTTTTCCGCTATAAAGAATCACTTCGTCAAGCTTTCCATACTTTAACTTCATATCCTCAAGTGTCATCTTCTTTGACTGCCGCTCTCCGGATTTTACTGCATCAGAAGCGGAAAGTTTATCGCTGATTGACTGAAGTTCCACGGTGCTTTTTGTACTGATAGACTCCACATACTGCAAATCTGAAAAGCCTTTCATCAATAGTGTTTCTTCTTCAGTTAAGGGAAAACTTTTTTTATCTCCGTTCACTTCGGATGAGCTTCCCGCAGCGACATCATACTCTGTGCCGTCTGGAAGATATTTTACTGAAACTGTTCCCTTTGTTACATAAACTTTTGTTTTCCCGTTTTCATACTGAACACCGAATTCTGTACCTTTAACTGATACTACTGAGTCCGGTGTATGAATCGCATAACCTGTTCCTTCTGCCAGTTGAGGTATACGTGTTATTATACTTCCGGTTCTTAAATCAATCTGATAGTGAGATCCAAGGCTTACCACAAGAACAGAACTCTTTTTGAAAATCTTCACTATCGCGCCATTATCAAACTGCAGAAGCGCCGAAAACTCTCCTGTAATAATCTCATCTCCTGCCATAATCATATACGGAGCCCCGGGAGAAACAATCTCAGTTCCTCCGCGGTTTATTCTTATATCACCGGAAGCAGCGATAATTCCATTCTGACTCAATTCATTAACAGCAATGACTCCCTGGCGGTAAAAATAATTCTGCAGAAGCAGTACAGAACCTCCGGCAAAAAACATCAGAGTTATGACAGAGGCAAATACCGCAGCTCTTGCACCTGACACAAGAGTTACAGGCATTCCCATATTTCTCATTATATAATAAAACCGTACCGCAGCTGTTGTCATAAGTGTACTCTTCTCATTCTCTCCAAGTATGACTGCAAGAGCCCTTCTCTTCGAACGGTATATTTTCCTCTGTTCCCGCGGCAGTACCGGAAGCATAAGGTCATACTTTTTCAGAATCTGTTTTATTATTTCTAAATCTCTCACAGCAGATCCTCGATATTGCTTATTCCCTTTTCTTTCAGTTTCTCAGTTACTCTCTCTGCAAATACTCCATACCTGTATCTCGCCTGTTTATAGTTCAGATTCAGCTGTTTACTCGCCTGAACAAAGGAATAATTATAAACAGCAACAAGTTCAAACAGCGACGCATCACGGTCACCGCTCTCATTGCAGATATCTTCAATTACCTGTTTTATCATCATCCGTGAATCTCTGAAACCGTTTACATATCCCATTCCTATATCATCAAAAAGTTCATCTACATCTATATCCTTTTTCTGTTTCATTTTGTAATAATCAAATACAACCAGCCTGAGGCATCCGAAAAGCCATTTGCGCGGATTCTCAACCTCATCCATCTTATTATAGTAGCGGATGAATACCTCCTGACAGATATCCTCTGCATCATGATAGTTGCTGACTTTTGAGTATATTGAGTTGAATATTATTGAATAGAAGGAATCATAATTTTCGACGAACCGGTCAGTACCCGGATCAGAAAGTTTTTCTTTCAGCTTCACGAATTTACCATCGGGTTATATAGTTTAGTAGAAAAAACCGGGAAAAATTCCCCAGGAATTTACTTTTTTTTGATTTTATATTTTTTTTAAATTAATTTTAAAAGTCAATAATAATACAGCGGATAAACAGTAAATTTTATTTTGAATAATTATAACCGTATAATAAATTTAATACACCCGGCCGGGTTAATCTTTAAATCCGGCATCTCATCACAGCCATTTTAAATAGCGAATTCAACATAATTTACAGATTGAATCCTTTCCTGCTTAATCATATTAGACAACTCCGGGTAAATCTGAATTTTCCTTTTTAATACGGGCTCCGGATATTTCCTGGAATCAAAAATTTTACGAACACAGAGGCTCTGGCTTACTCCCAGCTTCTATCCGGCTTATATCCGGCTTATATCCGGCTTATAGCTGGCTTATAGCTGGCTTATAGCTGGCTTAATTTACCTGCTCTATACAGGCGAAACCTGATTCTAATCTCAATCTTCTGTTTTTTTAAATTCTCAGCCTCAAACTTTCTTGACATATGTTTTTTTCATGTAATTGCTACCAATTGTCGAAGATATAAATGTATACTACCCGGAGGATCTGATTTGAATCTTAAACTGAAAGACATTGTTGAATTACTGCAGCTTCCGGAGAAAACTGTTAAAACATGGGTTGAACAGGGTAAAATTCCTTCTTATAAAATCGGCGGACAGTACAGGTTCAGCGAATCAGAGATCAATGAGTGGATTATCAACAACAAGCTTAAAGATAATCTTAATGTTTCGGAAAAAATAATTGAACTCAGCGCCGGGAAACTGCATGTAAGCCTGACAGGTTTCCTGGAAAACGGCGGAATATACTACGGAATTGAAGGCAACAGTGTAAGTGAAATAATAAATAACTGCGTGAACAGGATGGCAATTCCCGAGACTGTTCATCGTAATGTTCTTCTTGAATCCCTTCTTGAAAGAGAGAGTATGATGCCCACTGCTCTGGGAAAAGGGATAGCAATTCCTCACCCCAGAAACCCTATCATCACTGATGTGGAGAATGAAAGTCTTTCCATATGCTTCCTCGCCAACGAAATAGATTACGGGGCACTGGACGGCAAAGATGTACATACTTTATTTATTGTACTCAGCGCCAATCCTAAACGGCACCTTGAGATGCTGTCAAAGATATCATTTCTATGCCAGAATGATGAGTTTATGAACCTTCTGAAAAGCAGGGCCGATTCACATACTATTACCGAATATATGAAAAGCAAAGATATTGAATGGATAAAGGGGTGACATTATGGAACTCTTTTTCGCCGGCATATTACTCTTCACTGCCGGAGGTATACTCTCTGAATTTATTAATTACCGCTATAAGCCCGCAGTCTTCTTAATATTTTCAGTTTCAGGAACTGTATTTACCGGTTACGCCGCACTTCTCTGCCTGACCGGCCAGTGTACACCGCAAATTACATTTTACATGAATTTTCCTTTCGGTGAAACCGGTTTTGTCATGGATTCATTATCCTCACTCTTCGTGTTTATATTCTCTGCAGTTTATCTGCCGGTTTCTATTTATTCAAAGGGTTATCTGGAACATTACAACGACGGGAAAAAAGAGAGACTTCACTACATATGCCTCTCACTTCTTATTTCTTCCATGATGCTTGTTGTCACAGTTACAAATGCCATAATGTTCCTTGTGTTGTGGGAGATAATGTCACTCTCTTCATTTTTTCTTGTATCATTTGAAAATGAAAAAAATGACGTATATAATGCCTCAATAAATTATCTGATAGCGATGCATGTCGGTGTGGTTTTTATAATTTCAGCATTTGCCTATCTGTCATACAGATCGGGAGGGAACTCATTTAATGATTTCAGAGTTGTTCTTAATTCCGGTAAAGGTATTGCAGATCTGCTTTTTTTCATTTCATTTATAGGTTTCGGCACCAAGGCCGGCTTCTTCCCGTTTCATTCATGGCTCCCCAAAGCTCACCCTGCGGCGCCGTCGCATGTATCGGCTCTGATGTCCGGTCTTATGATAAAGACAGGGATTTACGGTATAATGAGATTTCTCACGCTTATAGATTCTCCGTCGAAAACAATAGGATTCACCCTTCTTGCAATTTCTTCATTCACTGCAATTTTCGGGATTTTATACGCAATGAATGACCGTGATATGAAGAGACAGCTGGCTTACTCCAGTATTGAGAATATCGGAATCATAGGAATGGCCCTATCAATAGGGATACTCGGCTTCGCATTCAATAATATATACATGTCAGTGCTCGGTTTTACAGGTGCGATTCTTCATATAATAAATCACTCGCTCTTTAAGACCCTTCTCTTCCTTGCTTCGGGGAGTGTCTACCTTAACACGCACAGTAAAAATATGGAATCAATGGGCGGGCTTATCAAAAAGCTTCCTTATACTGCATCATTCTTTATACTTGCTTCAGTGGCAATTTCCGGGCTTCCTCCGCTGAATGGTTTTATTAGTGAATTCTTTATATACTACTCGATGCTCAGCGGAATAAAAACTTCATCTGTTCTATTTGTCACAATGATAGCCGGGTTTTCACTCCTTGCTTTAATCGGCGCGATTGCGATTATTGCATTCACAAAATCTTCGGGAATTATATTCCTCGGTTCACCTCGTAACGGCAACACTGACCACTATCATGAAAAAATAAGTATGGTTATCCCCATGGGAATTATAGCGGTTCTTATGTTTCTTGCAGGAATTCTGCCGCATAAAGTTATAGGATTTACTTCGGGAATTTCAGCACAGCTCGTTAAAGCCGATACATCGGCCGAGTTTATTAAAATTATTTCACTCGCATCGGATCTTTCCATTGCACTGGTTGTATTCTGCGGAATACTGGTGACTGTTACATTCTTCCGGGTGATAAAGTACAGAAAAGAAAAGGTCGGTTACTTTAAAACATGGAATTGCGGATATCAGGGAATAACACCGAGAATGCAGTACACGGCATCCTCTTTCTCTGCAGATACAGTATATGTTACCAAACCGATTCTTTTTCACAGAAAAGTACTGGTAAAACCTGAAGGTATATTCCCGGGCAAATCAGCCCTTAAAACAGAAAACATAGATGCGACAGACATAGTTATAACTTTCTTTATAAAAAAATGGATAGAGAAATTCTTTAACGCCGTCTCTGTGATACAGAGCAGAACAGCCCAGCAGTATGTAATATATGTCATTGTATTCATCATTGTGACTTTTGTCTGGGTCATATGGATTAAGTGAGGACGGGTGACATGAAAATACTATTGATATTAAACATACTGATTATAATTATTGTTCCTCTCCTTTTTACCGGGATCATAAACAAAACCAAAGCATTCTGGGGCGGAAGAAAGGGCGCGTCGATATTTCAGCCCTATTATGATTTCATCAAACTTATGAAAAAAAGTGAAGTAATAAGTACCGTTACATCTCCGGTTTTCTTCTTATTCCCTGTCATATCACTCTCAACAGTTATATTCGCAGGTTTTCTTCTCCCTTTAATTGACCATAAAGCCGTCATAAGTTTTGAGGGGAGTTTTATTATGTTCGCATACATCCTTGCGCTAGGTAAATTTTTCAGCATTATAGGCGCTCTTGATACAGGAAGCAGCTTCGAAGGTATGGGTGCTGCCAGGGAGGCTTTTTTTACAAGTATTCCGGAACCTGCATTTTTTATAATTCTCGGTTCAATATCAATTTTCGGAGAGATAAACTCTTTTGAAAATCTCTTCGGGCTCTACCATGCGGGTTCCGAGCTGAGCCTGCTTATTGTAGTACTCACGGTGATTATACTATTCATAATACTCCTCGTTGAAGGAAGCCGTATACCGATAGATGATCCGAATACCCACCTGGAACTTACCATGATTCACGAGGTAATGGTTCTCGATAATTCCGGGCCGTCACTTGCATTGATTCAGTACGGTGCGGCAATGAAAATGATGATACTTTCAAGCCTTATACTGAACTTTATCATTCCGTACAGTGCAGGCCCCCTGCTCTATTCAGCCTATTACGCCGCAGGAATTATTGCTGCAGCATTCACTATCGGCACAGTCGAAACTCTTACGGCAAGATTCAGGATAGTGAGAATTCCGGATTTTATATTTACAATCGTCGGCATGTCGCTTATGGTTATGTTCATCATACTCCTTTACTACTACGGAGGAAGACGTTAAATGGAAATACTGATTATTTTCTTCTGCATCACGATGCTGATAATTTCCGCAGTGAGCAGGATAGAAGAGTATATCAAGATGATTGCAATTCAGGGATTTATCCTGTTTCTCATGAGCATCATCGAATTCAGAAATATAGATACATCGCACTTCATCATCATGGTCTTAGAAACTCTCGGAATGAAAACCATTATTATGCCGATGTTCCTGATGTATATTGTAAGAAAGAATGAAATCACCAGGGAACTTCAGCCTTATCTTTCAAATTTCTATTCTCTTTTTATCACAACCATGATATATGTAGCAGGGCTCTTTATCTCGTTCTGGGTCTCGGGCGTAGCGCAGGATATAAGGCCTCTGCACTTTGGACTCTCAATTGCTACAATACTTGCCGCGATGTTTATTATCGTTAACCGCAAAAAAGTAATCACGCACGTACTTGGATACATGATATTTGAGAACGGAATTTTCCTTCTATCATTATCCATGGCGGGAGAGATGCCGATCATCGTAGACCTCGGCGTTATGCTCGACCTTTTTGTGGGAGTTTTCCTCCTGGGAATATTCGTTAACGCAATACATGAAAAAGAGAGTGAAAACCTATGATAGCATTCCTGATTATTTTTCCTCTTGCGGCGGCTGTAATACTGTACCTGTTCAAATCTGATATACTCAACAGAAGCGTGACAACACTCTATTCCGCGATATACCTTGTTTCTGCGGTCTCTTTTACAATACACAGGCCGTCAGATATGGAACCGTACTTTATGGTCGATCCTCTTAACATTATTTTTATTCTTATAACAGCTATTCTGTATTTCGGAGTTTCGCTGAGCAATATAACATACTTCAAAGATTCAGACGTCCCGGTAAAAAAACAGACAACATATTACATTTCCCTGATGCTTTTTGTGTTCTCAATGAACGGATTTATGCTGAGTCAGCATCTTGGACTCAACTGGGTATTTCTTGAAGCGACAACTCTCGCTACAGCATACCTCATCTATTTCGACAAAACTGATGAAGCGCTTGATGCTGCGTGGAAGTATATCTTCATATGTACTATAGGTATATCTTTTGCATTCGTGGGAATTATATTTATATCAAAAGGTGTCGGAGGAAGCGTTGAGGAGTTATTCTACAGCAACCTTTATCTTAACGCAAAGAGTATTGACACGTTCTGGATAAATATCGGATTCCTTTTTATAGTTCTCGGTTTCGGGACAAAGATGGGGCTTGCGCCGATGCACTCATGGCTGCCTGACGCTCACTCCGAGGCACCCTCTCCCATGTCCGCGATGCTTTCGGGTACACTTCTGAACCTTGCTTTTCTCGGGATTCTCAGAGTGTATAAAATTATGATCGCGGCAGAGGATATGCTTTTTGCCAGAAATATTCTTCTGATTATGGGAGTTCTCTCTCTCGTATTCAGCGCCGCGTTTATACTGAAAATTACAAACTACAAAAAAATGCTGGCATATTCATCCATTGAAAATATGGGAATCATAGCGATCGGAATCTGCATAGGCGGCCCGGGCGTATTTGCAGCGTTCCTGCACATGATAGGCCACTCCCTGACCAAAGCATCTTTCTTCCTCACCGCCGGGAATATACTTCACCGTTATAAGACAAAGGAATCGGGAAAAATTGACAGCCTTATGCATAACGATTATAAAACAGGGACTCTCTGGCTACTCTCCTTTGTCAGCATTGCGGCGCTGCCGCCATTTCCCCTTTTCATTTCAGAATTTATAATAATAAGGGAGATGATCGGAAAAGGCCGGATTGTACTTACAGTCATATTTCTTCTTCTGCTGACAATTATTATGTACGGTATAGCCAGAACTATTTTCAAAATGCTCTTCGGAAACCGTGATAACAATCCGGGTGAGCATTTCTATGACGGATTTCTCCTCTACCTTCCCCAGGCTATGTTTATTGTACTCCTCCTTATTATGGGAATATACATACCTGAACCTGTGATGAAAATCCTCAATGATGCTGTGTCAATGATCGCTCTTAAGTAAGAGGTGTTAGATGAACTGGAAAAGATTCAACTGCTGCGCACTGATTAAAACACACGATATCCCGGTCGTAACCATGGAAGATCTTAGAAAAGATATAGCAGGCAAAGTCAGGCTTGAAGATAAAAGGGTGCTTGCATTTTTCGGGGTTAAGAGAGGAGACTCGACTTTTCTTTATGTAATCCTCGGAGATGATACAATCTCACGCTTATTCATAACTTCGGTTGAATTTGATAAAAATACAAAAAGCTACAGGTCTTTCACTCCGGAAGTTCCTTCACTTCATCTTTTTGAACGTGAGTTTTATGAAGAAACCGGTATTGTACCGGAAGGGCATCCGTGGCTGAAACCTGTAAGATACGGCAAAGACCAGAGAGGCCGCACAGGGCTTATAGAACAATATCCGTTTTATTCAATGGATGGCGACGAGATACATGAAGTAGCAGTTGGTCCTGTTCATGCCGGAGTAATAGAACCGGGACACTTCAGGTTTATGTGTCATGGAGAAAATGTTTACCATCTTGAAATTCAGCTTGGTTATCAGCACCGCGGAATAGAGAGAGTCCTTATTGACAAAATGAATTCCGCAAGCGGTGAAAACATTTTCTTCCCGCAGATAGCTGAAAAAATAGCAGGTGACAGTGCAGTAGCCCATACATCTGTCTACGCTTCTTTGATGGAGATTCTTACAGAAACAGAGATTCCATACAACGCCATGATAATCCGTGCGATCTGTCTTGAACTTGAACGCGCGGCGGTTCACATCGGCGACCTCGCAGGTATATTCAACGATGTGGGATTTATCATGGGGAGTTCAACTTTCGGTGCTCTCCGCACCCTGATAATAAACACGTCACTTCTTATTTGCGGAAGCAGATTCGGTATGGGACTTATCCGCGCGGGAGGCGTAAACTTCAATATTACCCGTGAACAGTCAGCACAGATACTGGAAAATATAAATACTGTGCAGAAAAAAATTGAACGGCTGATACCGCTTACAATGCTCGACCAGCCGTCTGTTCTTACAAGACTTGAAGGGACAGGAACAGTTGATAAAGAAACTGCACGTTTAATCGGCATGGTTGGCCCTGCAGCAAGAGCATCCGGTGTGGCTATAGATATCAGGACCGATTACCCTTCCGGAATGTACAGGCACTACCCCGCAAGAAAAATTGTTCTTGAGAAAGGAGACGTTTTTGCCAGAAGCTACATCCGTTATATCGAAATGATGCATTCATTCAACTATATAAGAGAACAGCTCGAAATAATCCAGGAAGGAAATATATCTGAAGCGGTAAACAATAAGCTGCCGGCTGATGCGCTTGCCCTTTCCATGACCGAGGGATGGCGCGGTGAAATTATACATGTTGCAGTTACAGACGATAAAGGTAAACTGATCCGGTATAAAATAAAGGACCCTTCATTCAATAACTGGTATGGACTTGCGCTTGCCGTTCGAGATAATGGAATCTCGGACTTTCCGTTATGTAATAAAAGTTTCAACCTCTCATATTGCGGACATGACCTTTAGGAGAAGCCTGTATGATAAATCTTATCAGATCAAGAATAATTCAGGGCAGCCAGTATATTAAAGATATACGTAAAGCAGAGATACGGCCGCCATTCAGAGGATTTCCCTTTATCAGCAGCAATTGTACCGGATGCAGTAAATGCATAGATTCATGCCCTTCCGGAGCAATACAAATATCACCTGTAAAAATCGATCTTGGAAAGTGTACCTTCTGCGGTGAATGCCAGCTTCATTGCCCCAACCATGGTATAGAATTTTCTGTTCTTCATAAAGTTTCAGCAGACAGCCCTGATAAACTTATCATTACTTCGGATAAAGGTTACCAGGAGTTTAAAAGAACCGCAATAGAAGCCCGTGCAGAAATTCACAAACTGTTCGGAAGATCCCTGAAACTGCGTTCTGTTTCCGCGGGAGGGTGCAGTGCCTGCGAGATGGAACTCAATGCCTGCTCAAATGTTAACTTTGACATGGGACGGTTCGGAATAGAAATAGCCGCCTCTCCGAAACATGCTGACGGAATAATAATAACTGGACCGATAACTGAAAACATGGCCAAAGCGCTTTATGAATCATACCTCAGCACATCTCCTCACCGGATAATTATTGCAATGGGTACATGCGCAATCAGTGGCGGAGTTTTCGACGGTTCATCAGAACTTAACAGGGGATTTTTAAAAGAGTTCAAACCTGATCTCTATATACCGGGATGCCCGGTTCACCCTCTTACTTTTATTAATGGCGTGCTTGATCTGCTTGGTAAAAAATAGACGGTGATAATTAAATAATTCAGCACCGTCTGCCTGGCGCCAGATATATAGCAGCCTCTATCATTAAATTTATAACATCTCACCGGGCGGTCACATGATTTCCCCGAAGTGGAACTAAATCAGTTTTATTGTTTTAAATAATACCAGTCAGAAAATTAATTTACTTTTAGGAATAAAATTCCGGATGTTTAGTTTATATATAAGTCAGTCAGCATAAACGGTATTATGAATGTTTAAAAACACTGCAAATTTTACAATACATCTGCTTGACAAAATTCAACACTATAAGACATAATCAAAATGTAATAATAAATTCTTCCTCATACAAAAAGGAGTAAATCATGGACCAGCCCGGTTTTGATAATGCACTATATCTTAAAGAACAGACGGAAGCTATCCTGGGACGTGTACGCGATTCCAGATTCGATAAACTATATCTTGAATTCGGAGGGAAAATACTGTACGACTTTCATGCGGCGCGCGTCCTCCCCGGTTTTGATCCGAATGTCAAGATGCAGCTCCTGGCCGGTATGAAGGACTCTGTGGAAGTTATTATGTGTATTTGCGCTATTGATATTGAACGGAAAAAAGTCAGGGCGGATTTCGGCATTACTTACGATGTCGATACACTGAAGACCATTGATGATTTCGGCAAGTGGGGAATACATGTCGGGGCTGTGGTAATAACCAGATATTCAGAACAGCCCGGAGCGCAGTCATTCCTGAACAAGCTTGAAAGAAGAGGAGTAAAAGTCTACACTCACAAATTTACAAAGGGTTATCCTACTGATGTAGATCTTATAGTCAGTGAAGAAGGTTACGGAGCAAATAAATATATTGAAACTGAACGTCCCATAGTAGTTGTTACAGGCCCGGGACCGGGAAGCGGAAAGCTCGCGACATGTCTCTCTCAACTCTACCATGAGCATAAACGCGGAATAAACGCAACTTATTCAAAGTTTGAAACATTCCCGATATGGAACCTCCCGCTTAAACATCCTGTAAATGCGGCATATGAAGCTGCTACGGCTGAACTTAAAGATGTAAACATGATCGATCATTTTCATCTTGAAGCATTTAATGAGGTATCTGTTAACTATAACCGTGATATTGAAGCATTTCCGCTCTTACAGAGAATTCTGGAAAAAATTACGGAAGCACCATCCTACTATAAATCACCGACAGATATGGGTGTAAACAGAGCCGGTTTCGCAATAACAAATGATGAAAAAGTAAGGCTCGCTTCACATCAGGAGATAATAAGAAGGTATTTCCGGTATTCATGTGAATATGCCATGGGTTTATGCGACAGGGAGACCGTGGAGCGTGTGGAAGTTCTCATGAAAGATACAGGACTTAAAGCGGAAGACAGGCCTGTAGTTGAACATGCGCGAAAAGCTGCCGAAACAGCAAAAGCAAAAGATAAAGG
Organism: Spirochaetota bacterium; assembly: GCA_035403545.1. Classification (GTDB taxonomy): domain Bacteria; phylum Spirochaetota; class UBA4802; order UBA4802; family UBA5550; genus WRGT01. Next base: position 16,447 of record DAONFJ010000029.1, on the reverse strand, counting down.
CAATAAAGGAGTATTCAGTGGAGCAGCGCTTGAACTCCCAACCGGTGAAGTAGTGACAGGATACAACTCGCCCCTTCTTCATGCAACATCAGCCCTGGTACTTAACGCTGTGAAAAAGCTCGCAGGCATTCCGCAGAACATTGACCTGCTCCCTCCGTTCATACTAACTTCATTGATGAATTTTAAGGAAAATATTCTTAAAGGAACTCCAATCAGCCTTGACCTTGAAGAGACTTTAATTGCGCTTGCCATTGGAGCTGCAGCAAATCCCAGCGCCGCAGAAGCAGTAATAAAATTAAAAGAGCTATCAGGCTGTGAAGTTCATCTTACACATATGCCCACACCGGGTGATGCTGCGGGACTTAGAAAACTGGGACTCAATACTACTAGTGATCCTGATTTTTCATCAAAAGCATTATATATCGGATAAGCGCTAAACAGGAGCAGGGAAGATGGAGTTTAATGCTTACAAAAACTCCATCTTTAATTTTACACTAACTTAGTGACTGTAAAAAATTAATGTAAAATTAATTGACATTTCTACATTCATAATAACATAATTCTTCAGTAACAAAGAATAAATTCAAAGTTGTTTTACACAAAAATAAATAATTATATCTTCCCTCCTGATGCGGCGGTGAGAACTGAATATTTTATATTATAAAAAAGTTTAAAAGTATTACTGAAAAAATATATGTTAAATAGATAAAAGGCCGGACCACAGAAGTGCAGTATTGCTTAATCAGCTAATTTCATTACTTTTTAACTTTATTATAGAGTTCATTATTATTTCAATGCCAGATAATAAAACCGGCATGAATATAAAATTGCTAAATAAAAAATTAACTATGCTGCTTATTTTTCACGAAATATTTAAGCATGCTGCTCATACTGAAATATAGGCGGATTTTTTACTTATCAGCAGTTAATCCATAATTAAACCTTCACTCAAACCAAATAATCAAAAAATATTCAATTTATTGTTAAATAAATAAAAAAAATTATTTACTTAAATAAACCAATATTGTATAACAAAAAAGCGTCTGGACGGAATTTTTTTCCTATTCAAACTAAAATAAAACAATACTCAAAATACTTACCATACTGTATGAAGGAGGAAGTAATGGGAAAGTTTAACTACGACAAAGAGGTTCTCGCCAATCTTAGAATTGACGAAAAAGACTTACCTCGTCTCGATCGTCTGATCGATTATGATTCAGCCAGAGAAGCGCATGAAAAGAAAAGCCATGCTGCTATCGACAAAAGAGTTTCTCTTAAAGAAGCCATTTCTGAATATGTTAAAGATGGCGACATACTCGCAGATACTGGTTTCAGTTATGTTCGAACACCAATCATTGCGTACTTTGAAATTTTGCGCCAGGGAATCAAAGGAATGACAAGTATCGGATCACCTGCAACAAACCAGAGCTACCTTATTCCTTTCGGTGCAGTTACTCATTCTCACTGGTCCTATTGCGGTGCAGAGATGAGAGGAACAGACAGAAATATGTCAAGACTCATAAAAGAAGGAAAATCAAAAGTTGTTGCTGAATGGAGTCACGGTTCCATGGCTCTCGGATTCAAAGCTGCGCAGCTCGGCATTCCGGGTGTTTATTCAAAACAGCTTCTTGGTTCAGACATGGTAAAGTATAATCCTTTTGTTAAAGTCGTTGATAATCCGATGAAAACCGAAAAGGATCCATGTGTTTTTATCCCTGCGCTTTATCCTGATACTGCAATTATTCATGTGCATCAGGCGGATAAATTCGGAAATGCCAAAATTTATGGCCCTCTGATAAATGACGCTGCTATTGCAGCAGCTACAAGAAAATTGATTATAACTGCTGAAGAAATTGTACCACCCAACTCATTAAGAAATGACAACAAAGGAGTTGTTATACCTTTTGTGTATTCTGATGCGGTTGTTGAAATGCCTTATGGAGCACTCGTTGGTGCAATGCCTGGTCTGTACTACTGGCCTAGAAGACTCTGGGAAAAAATTATGAGATACTGGGCTTTCAAAGAAGGTGCGATTGAAGAATTCTATGATATTTTTGTTGTTCAGTGTAAAGACCAGTATGATATCATCGATAAATTCCTTGGCGGTTCCAAATGGATGATGGACGCGAAAAGGCTTACTAAAGCTGAAGAATATGATAATGAAGATGACGGTGTCGATTTCCATTATAAAGAATGGACTATGAACGAGCCTGATTTCGATGATATTAAAGATTATAAATAAAATAATAATGGAGGGAAAAAATGACTGCAAAACCAGCAAATCCTTTAGAAATGATTGCATACGTTCTCGCACGTCAAATTGAAGACGGCGAAGTAGTATATATAGGTACAGGTCTCCCCATGGTAGCAGGGATTCTTGCTAAAAAAACTCATGCACCGAACATTACTCTTGTTTATGAATCAGGAGCACAGAATCCTGTGATAGGTGATATGCCATGGTCAGTTGCAGGCCCCTACACATGGAGAAAATCTCCAATGATTCTTGAAATGTCATATTCATTCGGCCAGATTTACAACGGTTATGTTGATAAGGCATTCCTGGGTTATGCGCAGCTTGACATGTACGGAAATGTTAATACTCACATGATAGGTGGAGACTTCCACAATTATAAAAACAGACTGACAGGATCAGGCGGAAACAATGACCTTTCATCACTTGCAAAACACCTGGTTCTCGTCGGACTTCAGTCTCCTCAGAAATTCGTAAAAAATCTGGATTTTATGACATCAGTCGGATACCTGACCGGTGGTGACAGCCGTAAAAAAGCAGGTCTTGTAGGTGACGGTCCCAAGAGTGTTATCACATCTGCCGGAGTTTATGATTTTGAGCCTGAATCAAAAAGAATGAGAATAACATCTCTTCATCCGGGAGTATCTCCTGAACTGGCACAGCTCGCAACAGGATTTGAACTGCTGAAACCGGCGGGAGAAATACCTGTGACACCTGTTCCGACACAAGAGATTATTGATATACTCAGGAAAGAAGTTGACCCAAGAGGTGTTTTTACATCTATGCCGAGTTAATAAAAAGGCAGGGGTTACCCTGCCCTTATATTATTTTTTAAAATCGTCTATTCATATTTAAAAATAAACCCCGCCATTGGCGGGGTTTGTTTTCAGTTAAACCATAACTAATTTATCTTTCATCAACACTTTTATATTGAAGAATTTTATAATCAGGTGAAATATAAGCCGGTCTTATAATTTTACCCTGTACCAGCTGTTCAAGCCTGTGAGCTGACCATCCTGCAGCTCTTGCCATTGCAAAAATCGGAGTATATAGTGCTTCCGGAATTCCAAGAAATTTATAAACCAGTCCTGAATAAAAATCGACATTTACACAGACACGGTTGCCTTTCCTTTCGTAAACGAGTTCAGGCCCGATTTTCTCAACCATTTCAAATAGATTAAAAAGATCCATTTTGTTTCTTTTTTCTGCCAGAGCTTTGGCATATCGTTTCAAAATTTTAGTCCTTGGATCGGATAAGGTATATACAGCATGTCCAAGCCCGTAAATTTTCCCGTTACCGTCTGCGGCTTTTTTATCAAGAACCTTATTAAGATATTTCCTTACGTCCTTTTCATTTCTCCAGTCCTTAACTTCCTTCTGGCACTGTTTCATCATGAACATAACAGATTCATTTGCACCGCCATGAAACTGGCCGCTGAGGGATGCGATACCTGCCGCTATAGCCATATAAGTATTAGCACCGCTTGAGGAAACGGTCCGTACTGTAAAAGTGGAATTATTGCCTCCGCCATGTTCAGCATGCATAATAAGGCATGAGTCAAACATAAGGGCCTCTTCAATATCGGGCATATTTCCGGTGAGCATATACAAAAAGTTTTCAGCGATAGAGAGATTATCTTTTGATCTTGCAAGTCTTAGATCATCACCCTTTCTGTATTTGTACACGCTATAGTTATTGGCCACAATTACAGGAGCCTTGGCAATAATATTGATACACTGTTCACTGACGTCCGATATATTTCTAGAATCAGGATTTTTATCACATCTGCTTAAATGAGAAACAACACTATGCAGGGCATACATCTGATTAAAGTTTTCAACCTCTTCAATAATTATACGTCTTTCAAGATTGGAAAGTTTTGATTTTTTATGAAGAGCCGTGCTGAAACTATCAAGGTCAGCTTTATTGGGAAGAACGTTTGTTAAAAGCAGATAAACAACTTCTTCGAAACCGAATCTTTTATGTTTTTCATTATATTCAATTATATCATTTACATCATATCCGCAATAATAAAGTTTACCATCAATCGGATTTACTCTTTTACCTGTCGGAGAATTCTCATCTGGAACCATATCATATCCAATAACTCTTCCCTTTGTGGTAATTCCGACGATGACACCTGTTCCGTCAGGATTTCTTAAACCAAGTTTAATATCCTTCTCTTTTATGACTTCAGGAGAAATTTTATCATGCGTTAAAGTAAGTGTCTTTATCTTCTCTATAATTTTTTCCATCATTTCCTCTTGCCAATAGAATTTATATGAATACAAATATACCTCAATATCAGATTGTTCATGCACTCACACTATGTTACATCAGAAGACTGGACATGGGGATTTCTTCCACTCAAATTCAACTGCATACTGCAAAACTCTGAACAATTAACATCATCTTAATAAAACTTTACACTCTCCCTGCCGCTATGCGGCAGAAGTACATGTATTTCTATTTGTAATATTAAAATTCGTAAAAAAAACAGCAGGGTGTCAAGAAATAATTTTAAAATAAAATTATGGTCTTACTGGAAGGTCAAGAAGTACTGCAGTCATATCATCTTTCTGATATTCATGTTTTCCGATAAATTCATAAACTGAATCAAATATACTGTTTATTACAAGCTGCGGAGGAAAATCGGACAACTCAATCAGCTTCTGTTCAAGACGTTCTTCTCCGTATTGTTTTTTCTCTGTTTCAAAATCAAAAGCTTCAGTAATTCCATCTGTAAAAAAGAAAATCATATCTCCCTGAAAAATTTCGAAGCAGCATTCCGGAGTATGATAATATGACTCAAGGCTAATAAGATTTTTTATATCACTCCCGAGGAGATACCCTTTTTCGGGCTTCCAGTTATCATATGTATTATTTAGATCAAAAGACTGGATTCCGTTTTTATTTCTTCTCACTATTATAGGGAACAGCATGCTCCTGTTAAAAAATCTCAATTTTAAAGAACCGTTCTTATCCTCAACAAAAACAAAATTTACTGAAGCAAAATCATTTGAATTAGACATATCCATTATATCGGTAAATTTTACAGCGATACTTTTAATCAGGTACGCATAATCGATAATACCTGTTCTTTCATGAATTCCCTCCATCTCTTTAACTGCAAGAATCACAGCAGACCGGAGCCTGATAAGAGTTGTGTATGCCGGCAGCCCGTGGCCGCTTATATCCGCAAAGACGAATAAAAAATTATTATCGGACAGCTTCAGGAGGTCAAAATAATCCCCGGAAATTATCGAACCGTAGGCTCTCTGGAAGCCGATACCTACCTTTAGATCACTGTGACTGAAACTTTTAAAAAGATCTCTTATCAGCTTCTTATCCTTTTCGCGGACATGATTTGCCTCCTGACGGAAGATCTCATATTTTCTTATTTTTTCAAGATAATCATCTGCTATGTCCGATACAGCATCCATATTATCATTTGTTTTTTTATTCAACACATCTGCTCCTGTAATAATGTATCAGCTCATTTGTTGAGGAATCATGGCCGGTAACGGTTACATTTTTATTTTCCAGTTCTTTTAAAACTTTTCCCGCAAGTACTTTCCCCAGTTCCACACCCCACTGATCAAAAGAAAAAATATTCCAGATTATACCCTGCGTGAAAATTTTGTGTTCGTACAATGCTATTATTTTACCCAGAATCTCCGGTGTCAGTTTATCCGACATTATAACATTTGTCGGCCTGTTACCATCGAAAGTTTTATACGGAACAAGCTTTTGCTCAACCCCTTCCCGGACTACTTCTTCAGAAGTTTTACCAAACGCAAAAGCTTCAGCCTGAGCAATCATATTCGCAATAAGTTTATTATGATGATCCCTTTCACCATGGAGAGGATTAACAAATCCGATTAAATCTGAAGGGATCATTTTTGTCCCCTGATGCAGCAGCTGATAAAAAGCATGCTGCCCGTTTGTTCCCGGCTCGCCCCATATTATCGGGCCTGTAGAGTAACTCACTTTCTGCCCGTCCCGGGTGACAGACTTGCCGTTAGACTCCATATCACCCTGCTGAAAATAAGCCGCGAATCTATGCATATACTGTTCGTAAGGGAGCACAGCACAGGTTTCACATCCGAAAAAATTATTATACCAGACACCAAGCAGCGCCATGAGTACAGGTATGTTTTTATCAAACGCGGTATTTCTGAAATGGTTATCCATTTCATTGAACCCTTCCAGTAATTTTATAAAATTATCATAACCGATTGAAATCATTATTGAAAGACCGATCGCTGAAGTTAATGAATAACGCCCTCCAACCCAGTCCCAGAACTCCAGCATATTGGCTGTATCTATACCAAACTTCTCAACATCTGCCTTGTTAGTTGAAAGTGCTATAAAATGGTTTGCAACTGATTTTTCTGTTCCGAAAAAATCTGTTATCCATCTTTTTGCAGTCTGTGCATTGGTCATTGTTTCCATTGTAGTAAAAGTTTTTGACGCGACAATGAAAAGAGTCTCTTCGGGATTGAGGTCTATTATCGATTCCTTAATATGCGTGCAGTCAATGTTCGAAACAAACCTTACTTTCAGATCTCTATTGGAATAAAATTTAAGGGCTTCACACACCATTACAGGGCCGAGATCAGAACCGCCGATTCCGATATTTATTATATTCTTAACCGGTTTCCCGGAATAACCTTTCCACGCAGATGAACGTATTTTTTCAGATATATTTTTCATTCTTTCAATAACATTCAGAACATCGGGCATAACATCAGCACCATCAAGAATAACAGGATTACCGCTTCTGTTCCGTAATGCGGTATGAAGAACAGCCCTGTTTTCAGTTTCATTTATCTTCTCGCCATTGAACATTCGTTCAATTTCCTCTCGTAATGAACATTTTTCAGCGAGCTTTGTAAGTAGAGTAACAGTTTCGTCAGTTATTCTGTTTTTTGAATAATCAAACAGAAGCCCGCAATCCTCAATACGGAACTTTTTACCCCGTACCGGGTCATTTTTAAAAAGATCCCTCATATGAGAATTCTGAATCTTTTTAAAATGCTCCTCCAGCTGTTTCCATTCGGAAGTTTCTGTTAAATATTCCCGTTTCTTCATAGGTAACCTCTTAAGATTATCAGAAAATATTCTAATTCATTTTTTATGAAAAGTCAAGAGTAATTAATTGTCTGGAAAGTATTTTAGGGAGAAGTTATGTTAAACTAATACGGGTAAAAGTCAGCGTATTATTTCACTATAATAAAAGCAGGTGTGCTTTAAGCAGCATTCAGAACATACCGGTTTATTTTTACATATATCCTTACCGTGGGCTACAATCAATGCATGGTATTCATTATATTTTTTTATAGTACCATTCAATTCCCTGTGGAAATATTCCTGAATTGAGTCATAGCTGTCATCAATAGAAGTAAGATTTAATCTTGAAAAAATTCGTTTAGTATAAGCGTCAACTACGAAAATTTTTCTGTTCAATGCATAGAGTAAAATTGAATCTGCAGTTTCCGGCCCGACGCCATTTATTGCCAGAAGATTTTTTCTTAAAACTTCTGTTTTTATTTTCTTCAGCTCATCGAAAGAGTAGTTAATACTCCTGAACCAGTTAAGAAAATTTTTAATTTTTATAGTTTTCTGATTATAATAACCAGCCGGCCTGATACAGGCAGCAATAAACTCATCATCCGCTTTGTGGAGTTTACGGGGGGAAAAAATTTTACTTTTTTTTAAAGCTCCAAGTGCTTTTTCAACATTTTTCCATGCTACATTCTGAGTAAGAATTGCCCCTATTACGATCTCAAACCGGTCCTGATCATCTCTCGGGGCGCCTACTCCATATTCACTTGCTTTTTTTTCACTGCTGTAAACAGGCCACCAGCCCTGTTTTTTGTAAGTACCGGCAAGCAATGAATATATTTTTTCAAGTTCGTTCATATATCCGTCTGTTCCGCACCCGCTTTTTATCAACCGGGCAGGTTTTCATTTAAAAAATTCACCTGAATCAGATTCTTTTATAACCTTTGTCAATCATAGCAGCATCAAGAAAATTGGTGATAATATCCTCCACCGCAAGATCAAATCCCGACTCTTCTTTAAGTTTAGGAATTCTGACATTCTTTATATAATGCCTGCATTCATCACAATAATATACCCTGTAGAGATTATTATCCTCATATTCAAAAAAACCATGCCTGGTCTGATCATTACATCCGCATGCAGGGCAGACAAGCCTTGGGAATTCCCATTCATTTTCACAGATAGCACAATGGAGGTGCCTCTGGTTTTCTTTTGCTTCAACAATTTTACTCATATCAGGGAGATAACCGCAAAAGGGACAGGCACTTTCCATCCAGTCTTCTTTACCGGGTTTAATGCCTGATTTATTTTTCAGGGCCACCATAAACGGTTTGAAGACATTATGTATAACGAAAATAAATTCATCCAGCGCCAGCCGGCAATCTGCTCCTTTCTTTTCCAGAAAGGGATAATCCTGTTTTAACAATCCCCGAAGCAGTGAATCTGCGTCATTTTTAAAATTTTCTTTAAAACGCGAGAAATCCATCCCTTCATTTACGTTTGAGATTACCTCTGTCAATTTCAACATCAGGTCGTATAGAAGAGATTTTGTGTCATCATTAAGAACGAGCTCATCTGCTTTTAATACTGGAAATGCATCATTCTCAAAAAAATCAGTATACTCTTCAAAATCACCGGCCTTTGAAGTAAACTCATCCTGGGCAAGGAAAATCCCCATATAAAAATCAAATAATTCCGCAGTCATAGAGCCGTTATCTAAAACGGTATCTTTTTTTTTGTTTAAATATTCACTGTGCTTTATCATTAATTATTAATCTTCTTTATCAGATTCGCCGGATATCGCTTTTTTAAACTCTCTGATCCCGCTTCCCATATCTTTCGCAATTTTCGGAATTTTTCCGGCACCAAAAAGTACCAGTACTATCATAAAAATTATTATCAACTCACCAATTCCCGGCATACTCATAACTATTCCCTCCACGCAATTATAACGATTTTACTGAGATACATCAGCTGGATACATAAGCATTAATCAAAGAGTTGTGTCAATAATTCTATATTTCGGTTACTAAAAAAATAAATTTACCGGATTTCGAGTTTTACCGTTAAAAAAAACTCATTCATTATGGAAAAAAATGCAGCCGGTTTTAAGTGGCAGCTACAAATCTGACACTTTTATCAAGCTGGTCTTCGTAAAATTTAACATTCTCGATAATATGATCAATTTTCTTTACGCTTTTCCTGACGTTTACTACAACTCCGGGAAAAACCTTGTTTGTCGCAATAATTACCGGTTCTCTATCAAGTTTCAATTTTTCTTCAATTACTTTGGCTTCCTCTAACAGCTTTTTCAAAGATGAACTTGCCGTACCGAGGTCATTTAACAGCAGAAGGCATGTTTTCTTTTTCAATGCCGGAAGTATTTTAATATACTCTTTCGGATTCTTAAAGATTTCTTCACCGAACTGCATTTTTATGGAAGTATTGTACTCTTCAATTCTCTCTTTAACAATTATTATTTCATTTCTTTTTTTATTGATTTCATTTTCCAGTATAAAATTTCTGCCAACAGTAAGAGATGTCATTGTTTCAGCCTGAGTTCCCATGGTGTGAGCCCTTATCTCATATAAAGCGGCAATTTTCCCGCCTATTATTTTTCCGTTTTTTCCTGTTACTGAAACTTTATCATAAGAAACAATATCACAATTTATTATAGAATCATCCACCGTCACGCTTTTCCCGGCTTCAACTTTTACATTCTGCATAAACCGCGCGGTAATATTACCTTTAGCAATGAGCCTCACTGATTCTTTTCCCACAACTCCGAGCTTTATTGTTATATCACCGCCGGCAGTGAGCTGCCCGTCTTCTACATCTTTATCTATAATTATATCGCTGTCTGCCTGAACTTTAAAACCGGGAAGTACAGATCCTGTTACATGCACCGTACCATTAAAATTGATGTTACCTGAGTCAAGGCCCACATCACCATTAATTACCGCAACAGGGAGCACATCAACTTTACCATTAACGACATTTATGCATCCATCAATCGCCGAAACATATATTGAAGGATCAAAACCTGACTGGAGCAGATTGTCACCTTTTTTAAATCCGCCTTTGTCCACCTTCACAGCAAATACCTTCTCACCGAAGACATCATATCCATCTTCAGACTTTACAGATGGTATGGATTGCAGAATTTCCTGATTTTTCTGTACCTGGATAATTGAACCGACTTCTTTGTAATCCATACGGCCGTCAGAGAGAATCCGCCCTGCCTGTTTCTCGAAACTTAAAAGAGGTTCAAAATACTCATCATAACCGTTTATCGGATCTCTTCCCTCTGCGACAAGAACTCTTGTCAGGCGGGGATGATTGATATCAATCCCGGCCATCTGTTTTCCGAATTTATCCCCGGTTATAACTGAAACGATCTTTTCAGCATGAAGGACTTCAACAATTTCATTATAAGTCGGCAGATTCCCGAATCTTGTCGGCATAACATTATAATAAGCCCGGATTTTATCTTTCGACAGAATGAGAGGCGACAACAGCATCAATTTAGATTCTTTCAACACTACAAATCCGTAATAGGAGGCTTTGTATGATTTTGTGGATTCATCAAAATATACTCCGGAACCGACAGAAAAATTAAAATAATCTCTCACATGGTGATAATTATATCCTTCGTCGATGTGAGAGTTAATATCATCTTCTGATTTAACATCAATTATTCGCGCTACAATTTCATTTTCAGAAACAAAATTATGCTTTGAAGAGAGGACTACTTTAGCCTCTCCATTTTCTGCAGTCTTCTTAATAAGAATCGCCGGAGCTGCAGGATCAAAATAAAATAATACTTTTCTCATAATTTTCTCTCTAAAAAATTTTTACCCTTCGTTATATTTTCGGCAGATCAAAATAATAATTTAGAAATATAACTGTATGTTAATTATAATAACCAGGAGTTACATTGAAGTAAAGCAAAATGCGCAGTTTAAATTCAATTCTTCCCGGCCGCAAAGCTGTACCTTCCCGATAAAAAATCGGCGAGACACCCATAAAGGAGCATTTCTAATTTAATGTAATGTAATTGAGGGTAATGACCTCCCCCATTTTTCATTGGGGAAGGTGTGCCCGAAGCGATGCAGTGAGCCGGTCTAACTGACGGATGGGAACGGTTAAACAAGTCCTTTTTCGATAAGAAGTTCTGCTATCTGAATAGTGTTAAGTGCCGCCCCTTTACGGATATTATCAGATACAACCCACATGTTGATACCGTTATCAATTGATTCATCTTCCCTTATTCTTCCGACGAAAACATCATCATGGCCTGCCGCGTTTACAGGCATGGGGTATTCTTTCTTTGAAGGATTGTCAACCAGGGTTATTCCCGGCTTCCCTTTCATGAGTGCCTTTACTTCTGCAGCGGTTATCTTTTTCTCTGTCTCAATGTTTATAGACTCGGAATGTCCGTATATTACAGGAATTCTGACAGTTGTCGCGGTCAGTCTTATGGAGTTATCTCCCATTATCTTTCTGGTTTCATTTACCATTTTCATTTCTTCTTTAGTATATCCGTTTTCAATAAAATCGTCTATCTGGGGGAGAGCATTAAACGCTATCTGGTGAGGATACACATCCACCTTTGAAACCGGTTTGCCCTGTGAAACTTCAAATGCCTGATTGCGGCATTCTTCTATAGCTTTTATGCCTGTTCCCGAAACAGCCTGATATGTACTTACTACTACACGCCTGACTTTAGCAGCATCGTGAATCAGTTTAAGAGGGAGTAACATCTGGATTGTGGAACAGTTGGGGTTTGCAATAATCCCCTTGTGCCATTCAACATCGTGCGGATTAACTTCCGGAACAACAAGCGGAATCTCCGGGTCCATTCTCCATGCAGAGCTGTTATCTATAACTATACATCCTGAAGCAGCCGCCTGTTTTGCGACTTTTAGACTCACATCCGCGCCTGCAGAAAAAAGCGCTATATCATAACCCTTGAAAGAATCATTATCCGGTGCTTCAACAGTAACCGTTCTATCTCCGAATTTAACCTGTGTGCCGACATCGGTCAGATCAAGAAACTTTATCTTATCAATAGGAAAATTTCTCTCAAGCAGTATTTTTCTGAATTCATTTCCAACTGCACCGAGCGCGCCGAGAATTACAACATTGTACTTTTTCATATATATCTCCTGCTAACATTTTTGTTTCATATAGTTATGAACCATTCTGTGAAGCCCCCGAAACCCAGGGATCCTCCTATATCTTAATCTTCTCATCCTTCGGGCGTTCCGGATTTTCACGGTAAATAATTGCAGTGTTTCCTATCATATTTACAAGAAATGAGTTTGTATCACCGACAACTTTGCCGGCTAATTCAACCTTCTCATCTTTAAGATCAATAAATTTTACTTTTATCAGTTCATGGTCTTCAAGCGCTTTATCGACTGCTTTTACAAGACTCTCTGTTATACCCTTCTGACCGATGAGAACTACAGGTTTAAGCTTATGCGCAAGGGACTTAAGCTTTCTTTTCTGACTTCCGCTGATTTCTTTCATTTAAACTCCATATAAACTAATTAATCCAATTATTTAACAGGGTACAGGGAATCAAGTGTTTTTCAGAATTTTAAGAAGATTATTGAGGATTAGTGCCGTGGAGGAAAAACAGTGTACCCTCACCCGCACGTTGCTGACGCTCATGCACCCTCTCCCCGGCTTCGTCCGGGCGAGGGTTTTAAACAGCAGATTTATTCGTAAAATATCCATCTCCCGGGCGAAGCCGGGGAGAGGGCATACAGTTTCAGGTAATAAAAATTTTTCATTTTTCATCTGCAGCCGTCGTATATATAACATATAAAACAAACTCAAGGAGTAAACCATGGCTATAGTGACGCTTAATCCTGTTTTTGAATCTATGAGAGGAAAGATAGGAAATATTGTATTATACAACAATGACAGTACGCTTTGCGCCCGTGTAAAAGCAAGACCGGTAAATCCTGATACGGAAAAGCAGAGATCAGTCAGGAGAAATTTCGGGGATGCAGTGAGATCATGGCAATCTCTCACTGAAGAAGATAAGAAGAAGTACAATAAAAAAGCCCGCCGCCTTTCAAAAAAAGGATATAATCTCTATATCTCGGAGTATATTAAAAATAATCCTGCACAGACAGATATCACCGGCAAAGCGTTTACACCTTACATGAAGCCTATTCCCGGCAGTATTGTAAGCTGCACCTCCGTTGCAGGCACGTTGTTAAGCAATTATTGCCTGTATTCACCGGATATACAGAGCTTACATGTCTGAACAGATGTATAAACTCTTATTTTAACCTGAAATAGCGGTAAATAACAGAATAAAAAATGATCTGCGATGTCCGGGACAGTCAGACTATTGTATGTGGAGAATTACTTTCTGTATCTCTCCGGCCAGAGCATCATAAGCCTTTCTTTAATTGATTTTTCGCTCCCGTTTTCTGTAGGGTTGTAAAAGCGGGAGTCTTTTATCTCTTCGGGGAGATAATTATCCTTCACAAAATTATGATCGTAATCATGCGGGTACTGGTAATCCCTGCCGTAGTTCATTTTTTTCATCAGTCCCGTGGGTGCGTTCCTTATATGAAGCGGTATTTCGTAATCTCCGGAAAGAGCCGCATCTTTCGCGTTTTTAATCGCCATGTATGATGCATTGCTTTTCGGTGCTGATGCGAGAAATATCGCACACTGGGACAGTATAATCTCCGATTCAGGCATTCCTATATTTTTTACAGCCGTCATAGTTGATACTGCAAGGTTAAGCGCCGCAGGGGATGCATTCCCGATATCTTCAGAGGCGAGTATTACCATTCTCCTTGCGATGAATTCAGGATCTTCACCTGCCATAATCATTCTTGACATATAGTATACTGCCGCATCAGGGTCGGATCCGCGGAGAGATTTAATGAACGCGGAAATTGTGTCGTAATGCCTGTCCCCTTTCCTGTCATAGTAGAGAACCGTGCTTTCGAAAGCCTCTCTTACCGCCGTTTCTGTAATCAGTCCGTCACCTGAAAGCATAAAGGAAACTTCCAGTATGTTCAGCATTCTTCTTGCGTCACCGTTACCTAACAGTACAAGGTTTTCTTTTACTCCATCTTCAAATCTTATGTTGCCCTCTTTAAGTATATGGTCGGAGTTTACCGCATTATCAAGAATAGTCTCAAGGCTTTTCTCGGAGAGTCTCACCAGTTTCATAACCCTCGCGCGGGACAGAAGCGGAGAAATTACACTGAATGACGGATTCTCGGTCGTAGCACCGATCAGTACAATATCACCGGACTCAACAGCGCCGAGTACCGCATCCTGCTGTGCCTTGTTGAACCTGTGAATTTCATCGAGAAACAGAAGGGTCTGCTTCCCCATCTGCCTGTTCCGTTCACCCGATGTTATTACTTTCCGTACATCGGCGACACCGGACGATACCGCGCTCAGGTAGTGATAATCCATATCACAGTGGGTTGCGATGATTTTAGCAAGAGTTGTCTTTCCTGTTCCGGGATCTCCCCAGAGTATCATGGAAAAAACTTTCCCGCCGTCGATAGCGGAACGGATTATCCTGCCTTTTGCGGTAAGATGCTCCTGCCCGATATACTGATCTATAAAGGCCGGCCTGCATCTTTCGGCAAGAGGGGTTATCGGTTCATCAAGCCCTTTAAACAGGCTGAGGTTTTTATCTACCATTTATTCTCCCAGTCAACTGATGCTGTTGTTCTCATCAAAAAGACAAACGCGACAATACTTGCTATTGTAATAAGGAAACCCGTATGTTCCGGGACAAAAAAAGCTACTGAAAAGATCCATTGAAAAAGAAACGCCCCGTAAAGAGATATCCTGATAATATCCTTTCCCTTTCCTATTAAAGAACAGTAATATAAAATAATCCCGGTAGATACCGCCAGTGACGTGAATACCGCCAGCATAATATTCATATAGCTTACAAGGTATGAACCGAGCAGATAGAAAATAAAAAATCCTGTAATGATAAAAAGGTAATGCATAGGATGGAGATTTATACCTTTAGATGTACAGAAAACGAGCAGAAAACCCACAAAGAGAAACAGTGCTATTGGTGAATAGTAAAACAGTTTAGAAACTATCTCTCCGTAATTTCCTGCTATTTTAAATTTTAAAGATATGTTCTGGCCTGTAACAAGGTTTGATGCTTTCCACGTATATTTCATCTCTTTGTTATCTCCCGCAGAGGAAGTCGGAACCATGGCGCCGTTTGGAATGTCGCTATCGGTGAAGTCTGTCACAATCTCCACGTCGAGATTTTTTATCTCGGCCTTTTCAGTTCCCATGGCGTAGTCAAAGGTTTCAGTTCCCTGCGCATTATAGCTTACTTCAATAGTAATTGTTTCGTCTTTAGAGAGAACCCCATCCCACTGAACGCCGTCTGAAAAGTCTGAATCCCCCTTATAATCCGCATTCTGAAACTTCACTTTTATGTCAGTTATATTGCCTGCGCCCTGAGGCAGCGGAAATGAAAACGACAGTCTCTCGCTTGTACTTTTAAGATTTTTTAATATATATTTACCGTAAAATGCAAGATTAAATCCGGGATATTTAAGAAGCCCTTTCTGCCTGATATTTGATCTGATTTTTGCAGAGACCTTCTGATCGGCAATACCCATATTCCTGGAAATTTCAGTGACAACCTGTTCCATATCACCGGTCTTTTTATTTTCCCGTTCAACATATCCTTTCTCTTTGAATGTAAACGAAGGAAGCTGTTGTACTATCTCTCCTCCCCAGATTTCCTGAACGGATTTCAAATTGGAGGAATAACTTTTTGAGTGCCTGTCATCTATCCTGAAACCGATTGAAATCGCAACTATGCTGAAGACAATTGTAAAAATAAAGATGAGCGCATATTTCATAACTTTTTTAACAAAGTCCGGCCTCACCTGGAAAATACGTATTGAAACAAGAATAAAAGCTGCTGCGATTATACAGAACCCGAGAAATATTAATGCACCGGCAGTCATGGCAAACCTCCTGTAAAGATATATAATTCTCTGTATTCAGAGAGTCTTCGTCAAGAAATAATTCATGTATAAAATCTGTGCAATGTCACACAATTCTGATATCTCTCCACTTCCCTCCCCTGAACC
>DAONFJ010000028.1:4390-36857 GCA_035403545.1 Spirochaetota bacterium | reverse complement strand
GCGAGGGTAAGCAATAATGAAAACTTTTTCATAAATTCCTCCGATTTAAGTTTCCCGGAATGCGGGTTTATTGAGCTTGAGATTTTTTAAAAAATCAGAAATGTTTTGTACGTGGTATGAAAAATAACATATTTGTACTTGCACTTCTGAAACATACCATACAGACGGGAAATCAAAATGTCAATTCTTTTTATTGTGACATTGTTCGCAAAATTCATTCTTATGATGAAAAATCGGGCTTTATCTGAACAGTAGTCTCCCATATGTTTAAATATTTTTACATTTTTTTTAATAATTCAATTTTTTTATGAAACAAAAGTTATTTTCCCCCATCCGCCCTGCGGGCACCTTCCCCATGTAAGGATATGGGGCAGGCTTTTACTTTCAGTGTTATGAAATTTTCGGTTAAATTTTTTACTCGTTATGATTTCTAACATTTCGCCTTCCCCGCACCGCGGGGAAGGTGCCCAACGGGCGGATGGGGAGGATTTTTTTCTCTCCCTCAAACCGCATCCTATCCGATAATTAATCACTATGGTAAATATATTATGAAAGAACTGAAAATACAGCTGTCCGGGTTTATTAAACTCCCTGAAGGTGTAGAATATACTTCGAAGGAAATTCTTGAAATCCGGGGAGCATTGATTTTTATTGCTGTAAATACCATTACTTCGATGATTGGCCTTATTTTCCAGATACTTGCCGGTCATACTGCTGAGGTGATATTTCCTACGTTTGCACTCTACTTTATAGCTTTATTTATGTCATGGAGGCTGTATCTCAAAAAGAAAAATAAAAATGAAGCCGGATGGTATCCGCTAATTATCGGGCTTATTGTGCTGCTGATTCCTATAACTGCAAGGTATAATTATACCCTTAAAGTGGACTGGCTTTATGCAGCCCAGTGCAATCATGTAAACTGGCTCCTTCTTGCCAACCTTATAGCGTTTCAATTTTTATACGATAAAAAACTCTACCGGATTATGATTTTTTTTGTAATAATTAATGTGGCGGTTTTTTATATCCTCGCATGGCTTAATGGTGTTCCAATGCCTTTCCATACATACACGGATGGAAAAGTAAATTATGGAGTGATGAGTTCAAGAGAGATCTACACATTCCTGATGATGATTGTAGTTTCTTATCTCTCATATCTGAATATTTCTGAAATTGAAAAGTTTGATAAGCTCACTCTTGAACAGGCGGAGATTATCAGGAAACAGGGCGAGGAGCATGTTCTTATAGCGCAGGAGGTACGGGCGCAGCTCGAAGAACTGGAGGCTCAATATGAAGAGATCGAACAGCTTAACGCGGATATGGCCGCAACTCATGAAGAGATTATGCAGGCAAACAGAAATCTTGAGCAGGAGAAGAAGAAGCTTTCTATCACTCTTCAGAGCATAGCGCAGGGTGTAATAACAGTTGATAATAATCTGCACATTGAATCTGTTAATGAGGGAGTGTGCCTGATTTTCGGAATTAAAGCCGGGTTTTTTATAGGTGAGGATATAAATTCTGTTTTAAAAGTTTATGATAACAATGGTGATTCTTTTGATTTTTATAGTAAAGAGTTCCTGTCCGGAAATCTCTCGCTTGATCTTTATAATTCCGGAATAATTTTTAATAAAAGCGGAGCGAAGGATGTTACTATTAAATCCTCACCGGTTGCAGTTTCAGGAGAGAAGACTTCAGGTTATGTTATTGTAATTGAAGATGTTACGGAACTTAAAAAACTGAAAGACCAGATGCTGAATGCATGCCGGCTGGAATCGATCGGTATTTTTGCCGGTGGTATCGCCCATGATATAAATAATTTTTTTACCGGGATGCTCGGCTGTGTTGCGCTGGCGAAGAGTGATCCGTCGCTGGCTGGTAATGACAGGATTCTCAAGTACCTTGAAGATATGGAGTCAACAACTTTCATGGCGCGCGGGCTTGCAGAGCAGCTTCTTACTTTTGCTAAAGGCGGGGAGCCGCTTAAAAAACTTTTTTCAATCCGTGACCTTATCATCTCATCAGCTGAATTTGTATTAAGCGGTACCTCCATAAAATTTGAGATTAATATAGATAGTAACCTTTTGAATATTGAAGCAGATGAATCCCGGATTTCGCAGGTAATTAACAATATTTTAATTAATGCCGCACAGGCTATGCCGGACGGCGGGAGTATTGATATTAAGGGCAGGAATGCCTTTTTCGAGGAGAACAACCGGTATGGGCTCATTCCCGGGAAATACGTCATAATCGAGATAGAAGATGACGGGCCCGGTATTGATCCGGCGGTTGCTTCAAACATTTTTGATCCGTTTTTTACTACAAAGAGTAAAGGATCAGGACTTGGTTTATCTGTTGCGCATTCTGTAATTACACGGCACGGGGGAGTGATTACTGCATCCAGGGGAATCATGGGCGGAGCTCTTTTTACTGTTATTATTCCGGCTGTGAAAAAGACCATATCGCCGAAGAATGAAGAGGCCGCGCAGAGTATTTCTCTCAAAGGGACTGTCCTTCTTATGGATGACGATGATATGATCCGCAATGTGGGAGAGTCGCTTCTTGAGAGTATAGGGCTTGAAGTGGTTACCGCAAGTGAAGGTGAGGGCGCGGTAAAAATATTCAGAGAGTATTATGACAGAGGTGAGCCTTTCGATCTGGTTATTCTTGATCTTACAATCAGGGGAGGTATGGGCGGACTTGAAGCGTTTACTGCGATGAAGAGGATTTCTCCTGAGGTTAAAGGTGTAGTGTCGAGCGGTTATTCCAGTGATCCGGTAATGTCCAATTTCCGGGAGTACGGTTTCTCGGGCGTTTTAAAGAAACCGTATATGTTCAATGAATTGAGTTCTCTGCTGAAAAAACTTATCGGCTGAGTAATGATAATTACCGGTGATTTCAGTAAAAAGTTAATTCACTGTCATACCGGTTTTACTTCACTTTTTTCAAGTATAGCATAATATTCAGCCCATGTTTCTTCGATCTCGCGAGCCTGTTCCTCGTCAAGTTTCTCTATTATAAATCCTGCGTGTACCAGAACCTTGTCATTTAATTTTATATCGGGCAGCATGGCGTAGTTTACCTGAGTCTCCACTCCGTTAGCCATTGCTATTGCGTAGCTCCCGTCAATTTTTGTTATTGTCATCGGTATTGCAAGGCACATATATTTTCTCCTTCCCCATCCGCCGCTAAAGGGCACCTTCCCCATGATGAGATGGGGAAGGAATTTTACCTGGGGTTTTATTAAATTTTTTTGTTTTATTACATAATCTCAAAAAAGCCCCCTAAATCCCACGGAGGTGGATTTGAGGAATTATTCAAGCACTATTCAAGTATTACTCAAGATACTAACAGGTTGCTATCCGAATACTAATGCATTATTAATCACTTACTGCCAAAGAGCATTCCGGCTGTTCCCATGCAGCAGCCATATCCCGGAAAATCAGATCTGTTACACAGTAAATCCGGTCATTTAGCCTGCGCTGCCTGTTGAAATGCCCGGTTTTTGTTTCAACTTCCTTCGTATATGATTCGTATACTCTTCGTATATGATTCGACATAAACAGGATATATAATTTCAGCAGTATTGCATTGTTCTCTATGGCTAACATCTACCCGCATCTTTATGCGAAGAACAAATTCTCCCGAAAATCCCTCCTGAATCCCGCAGAAGGGGATTTCGGGGGCTTCACAGATTATGCCGCGACTAACATATCCTCGGCAGCTGTTCCTCTATCATCAGCGGCAGCAGCCTTTTCCCTCCGATAAATGTTTCTATATAAACTTTTCCCGGATAGAGTGAGTCTATCTCTCCTATTATCGCAGATTTTTTCCCGTACTCGTTCTGTTTTAAAACCTCTACTATACCATCTGCATCTTCCGGAGCTGCAATAATTACAACTTTACCCTCATTGGCTACATATAGCGGATCGAGTCCAAGGAGTGAACATATTCCTTTTACTTCTTCCGATACAGGAACAGAATCTTCGATGATTCCCGCAGAGAAATCTCTCCCTGCTGTAATTTCATTCAGTACTGACGCTAAACCTCCGCGTGTTGCATCCCTCATAAACTTTATACTGCCGGGATACTTTCCGGTAACAGTTCTAATCATCCCGTTAAGCGGCGCGCAGTCGGACTTCAGATCGCTTGAAAATCTCAGATCATTGCGGAGAGACATTATTGTTATTCCATGATCTCCGAGAGTACCGCTTACAATTATTTTGTCGCCTTTTTGTATATTCCTTCTCTGGACTTCCTTTTCAAAGACTCCGATTCCGGAAGTGTTGATATATATTTTATCGCCTTTACCGTTAGGAACAACTTTTGTGTCGCCTGTTACAATTTTTACTCCTGCAGCTTCTGCCGATTCTTTCATCGAAATGAGTATTTTTTCGAATGAATCAAAATCAAATCCCTCTTCAAGTATCAGCGAGCATGACAGGTATTTCGGCACAGCACCCATTACCGCAAGGTCATTTACTGTTCCGTTTACAGCAAGTTTGCCTATATCTCCGCCGGGGAAAAATATCGGTGTGACAGTATATGAATCTGTAGTGAACGCGATTTTTCCCGAATTTACATCAAGTACCGCAGAATCGTCTATCTGTATTGAATCTTTTCCCAGAATTTCCTTTATCATTCCCGAGATCATATCGTTCATCAGTTTTCCGCCGCTTCCGTGGCCCGGTAGAATTTTTTTCATGTTATTCATTTTTACGACCTTATCTTTTCCAGTATTTGTAGTATGCAGAGCATGGCCCTTCGCTGGAAACCATACATGGGCCTATGGCGTTTTCAGGTGAACATACTTTGTCGAACATGGGACATTCGGGCGGTATGATTATTCCGCGCAGCAGGTCGCCGCATCTGCATCCCGCATGCTCCTTAACCGGGGGAGGGTCCGCGGGGAATTTTTTCTTCGCGTCATACATGCTGAATTTTTCTCTTATCCTTAATCCGCTTCCCGGCAGTTCGCCAAGCCCTCTCCAGACTTCGGAGCATCTTTCAAAAACTGTATCTATTATCTTTAGTGCATGGGGATTGCCGTTTTCTTTTACTACTGTTTTATATTCGTTGGTGATCTTTATATCTTTTTTTTCAATAAGATCAATGAGTGAGAGAACGCCGGTTATAAGATCATGCGCCTCAAAACCGGCAACCGTACCCGGCTTGTTATATTTCGTCGCGATAAAGTCCCAGGGCTCTCTCCCTATGATGGCGCTTACATGGCCCGGAACTATGAACCCGTCAATCTTTACTTCATCTGCGCTTAGCAGAGCGTCAACTGCCGGCGGTGTAAGTTTATTGCCGGAAAGGACCGAAAAGTTTTTAATACCTTTCTTTTCCGCTTCCATTATAATTATCGCCTCAGACGGAGCTGTAGTTTCAAATCCTACACTTAGAAAAATCACCTCTCTGCCGGGATTCTCTTCAGCCATACGGAGCGCGTCAAGGGGAGAGTAAACTATGCGTATATCCATCCCATCGGCTTTTTCTTTAGCCAGAGAACTGTATGACGACGGGACTTTTATCATATCACCGAATGTCGCCAGAATAGTATTATATTTCTTTGCGATCTCAATTGCAAGGTCAAGGTATGAATTAGGAGTAACACATACAGGGCATCCGGGCCCGTCGATAAGCGTAAGATTTTCGGGGAAGAGATCTTTTACCCCGGTTTTGAAGAACTCAGCTGTGTGAGTACCGCATACTTCCATTATTCTGATTTCGTCAGAGAGCTTTCTGTTTTTAAGAACATCCGCAAGTTTCTTTACCAGTTCCCTATCCATCAAAGTGTATCCTTTTATATTGTTAATATGCTTTCACATTTTAGAAAAAATGTTGATTTTAAAGCCATTGCTATTAGATGCTGTCAGTAAATAAACATCATCGCGATATATGTCAACAATATATATATAATTTTCTCCGGAGGACTCTAATATAATGGGCCTTAACCTTAGAATAAGTAAGTATGCAATAATCAATTTTTTCGCCGTTGTAATTTTTCCATTCTGTATAATTGCCCTTGAAACAATACTTTTCCACCTGCTGATGATTGTTTCAAACTATCTGCAGGCGACAACAATTATATCAATAGCGATGTTCGGTATCGCGCTCGGAGGCCTGATAAGTTTTTATCTGCTGAGATTCAATAGAAACTTTATCCTATCGCTTTCTTCGATTATTTTCTTTCTTTCTATAGGGCTGTCATATTACGGGATTGTCCGTCTTGATAATTTTAATTTTCCCTATCTTCTGATTCTTCCATTTCTGTCAGGTTCCGTCATTGTGTCGTCTATTTTTTCCAGGGCAAATTCGCATAAAATTTATTTCGTTGATCTAACGGCATCAGCGATCGGAGTAATTTTCCCGATTATATCCGTCGCAATGTTTAAATCTGAAAATACCCTTTTACTTCTATCAATTCTTCCGCTGATTTTTTTGATAATCCAGCTTTTTGCCGTCAGGAATCTGTTAATCAGGATACCGGGACAGATTTTGTCAGCTGTTGTAATCGCGGGGATTGTATGTTTTTTTCTGCTGAACATCAGTATTCCGAGGGTGATAAATAAGAATAATTATAACAATATGATCCTTCCTTATGTTACAATTCCGCTTGAAATAAAAATTCTTAATGAGGTTTACGCGGAGGATCCTGTAACAGGCAATTACATTCTCAAGGCGGATGATCCTTATAAAGAACTGATGGCCAGAAATATAATTAATAAGACAAAGTATTACCCGTTTGTAATGGATCTTTCCCGCAACTATAAGCCATCTCTTTCCGCAGAAAAGAACCTGAAAATATATACCAATAAACTTGAAAAATACACCTTCCTTTTTTCAGAGGATAACCTCATGGGGAGAGTTGAATATATTACTAAAACCGACCATGATTTCTTTTATATAAACAACGGCGCCTTTTACGACAGGGTAATCTATGGAGACAAGGGAGCAACCTGGGATATCAGGTTCCCGAATTATATGGTGAACACTAATGCCTTCATAATGGGAGCGTCTGCTGACGGTATAGTTAACTCTCTTAAAAAACTTCCCGGGAAAACAAAAATTTCAGGAGTGGAATTTAATCCTATCATTCATAAAACAATGATGTCGGGATACTACTTTTATAAATCAGAAAAATCCTACGAGAATACCACAATCTACAAAACAGAGGGCAGAGCATATCTTAAAGCCACTAATGAGACTTTTGATATGATAACCCACATGAATAACCATGCCGAACATGGCGCGGTATGTACACTTGCGCCGGAGTATCTCCATTCTGTTGAGGGGATAACAGAGATGCTGAATAAACTTACCGACCGCGGGCTTCTGGTCTACGAGGAGATTCTCTGGAGTACCAGGTCGGAGTGGTCATTTTACAAATTTATGAATACAGTTGTCACATCCCTTCGCGAGATGGGGATAACTTCTCCTGAGAATCATATACTTGTTTATGAATGGGATTACTGGAACTATCAGGACCCGGGCGTCAGAACTGTTGTTATTAAAAGGACGCCATTCACCGAATTTGAGAAAACTAAACTGAGAGAAAACCTTCAGCATTATCTTGATAAAATACCTTCTCCTCTCCCTTCCGAAAAGCGCATAATCGCGTTTCCGGGAAAGGTAATTCCCGGTATGATCGGAGATATAATCACAGGGAAGGCCGGCGGCGATCTTACACAGCTTCCGGATTATTACTGGGAGGATGATTTTGCAAAAAATATTTTAAGTCATATAGAGAATGCAGCGGACAAAGAGTTTATTGAATCGCTTTACACGCATTACCCAAAAGATGATAAAGAAAAAGGATGGGATTTCGTCAGTACGGTATGGAATTATAAACAGGGAAGATATGTATTAAAAAATAATTTAAGCAGCACCGACAGGTTGAGGTATATTGCGCTTCTCGATAAAACCGATTACTCTTATAAGATGGATATAAGCCCCGTAAGAGACGATATGCCGTTTCCGTATAACGTTTACAAAGAGAAAAAAGAAGTGCTGAAAATTCTAAAAATTGTCGGCCTGCTGTCGCTGATAATTTTTATCCCGGTACTTTTACTTGTGATAAAAAAATATTCATCGCATAAATTTATTCTGCTCGAACACTCATTGTTTTTTATTTCTGTCGGTTTCGGATATATGCTGGTAGAGATTGTTCTAATGCAGTTCTTTCAGAGGTTCATAGGTATACCGATATATTCTGTTATTATTACCCTGGGCGCTCTTTTATTCTTCAGCGGCATAGGAAGCTTTATGAGCTCTAACTGGAGTAAGAAGTATACTCTTGCTGCAGTTTTTACTATTCCTGTTATGATCTTTATTTACTATAATTATCTTGACGGCATTTTCAATTATTTTGCCGCGTCATCATTTAACGTAAGAATTGCTGCCGGAGTAGGCCTTATGATCCCGCTGTCAGTGATGATGGGCATACCGTTTCCCAAGGCTATGGAAAAAATCAAGAAAGAGATTTCAAATGAATACGCCACGCTGATGTACTCGATAAGCGGTGCGGCCGGAACTTTTGCCACGACCCTGGCATTATATCTTAACGTTACTTACGGATTGTCATTTACTTTTATTGTCGGAATGGCTGCATATCTTGCAGGAGCCTTCTTTCTGCTTTTTATATTAAGAGGGGAGAAATAGGGGACAAAAATTTTTGCCCCATATATGTGCGTGTAATATTGTATACGGGATTATAGTTGCTGCATCATATGTTTTATGGCCCCCGCACCCCCGGAGGGGGCAAGGATTAATGCTTTGCCCCCTCCGGGGGTGCGGGGGCCGGAGATGTTGGTGTTAATTAAAATACTTCCGTTTTTGTATGCGGTGTATTATATACAGAATTAATCTTATCAGGAGAAGGGATATGAGAGGAAAAAAAATAGTAAAAAGTGATATAGATATTGCTCATGAAGCTAAGCTTATTCATATCAAAGACGTGGCATCACAACTCGGCCTTACAGAAGACAACATTGAATATTATGGAAAACATAAAGCCAAGATCGATCTTGATGTACTTAAAAATCGTCCTCTTAAAGGAAAACTCATTCTTGTCACGGCAATTACGCCAACTCCGGCCGGCGAGGGTAAGTCAACTACAACTATCGGCCTTGCCCAGGCTTTGAATAAAATAGGGAAACAGTGTACGATTGCTCTCAGAGAACCATCTCTCGGGCCATGCTTTGGAGTAAAAGGGGGAGCTGCAGGTGGAGGCCATGCCCAGGTTGTTCCTATGGAGGATATTAATCTGCACTTCACAGGTGACATACATGCCATTGGCGCGGCGCATAATCTTCTCGCTGCCATGATAGATAATCACATTAAACACGGGAACGAACTTGATATTGACCAGACAAAAATATACTGGAAACGCGTTGTTGATATAAATGACAGGGCTTTAAGGCACATGGTGATAGGACTCGGCGGTAACGCGCACGGTATACCTCGTGAATCAGGATTCATGATTACTGTTGCGTCCGAGGTAATGGCGATTCTCTGCCTTGCTGAAAGTATTGCCGATCTTAAAAAGAGGCTTGCAAAAATCGTTATCGGCGAGAATAGAAAAGGGGAGCCTGTTTCTGTAGCAGACCTTCACGTACAGGGATCTATGGCGGCACTTTTAAAAGACGCGTTAAAGCCGAACCTTGTGCAGACACTTGAAAATACTCCTGCAATAATTCACGGAGGCCCTTTTGCAAATATAGCTCACGGATGCAACTCTGTGCTCGCTACGAAAATGGCCATGGCTCTGTCTGATTACGTTGTTACCGAAGCAGGGTTCGGCGCGGATCTCGGAGCTGAAAAGTTTTTCGATATAAAATGCAGGTATGCCGGGATAAAGCCGGAGTGTGTTGTGCTTGTTGCAACTGCCCGTGCTTTAAAGATGCATGGCGGGGTCGCAAAAACATATCTTAAAGATGAAAATGTAGGAGCGGTAAAAACCGGTCTTGCGAATCTTCAGAAACATATTGAAAACATCAAAAAATTCGGCCTCCCTGTAGTTGTATCGCTTAACCGTTTTCACGATGATACGGAAGAAGAGATTAAAACTGTAATGGATTTCTGTAAAGATATGAAAGTTGAATGCTCGGTATGTGAAGTGTGGGAACATGGCGGAGAGGGCGGAATTGATCTTGCACAGAAAGTTGCTGGTATTATTGAAAAAGGTGAGAACACTCATTTCAGGTTTCTTTATGATAATGACATGTCTATCCGGGCAAAAGTCTCAACACTTGCGGTAGAGATTTATGGTGCGGATGGAGTACTCTATTCTAAAAATGCAGCAAGAAGAATTGAATATCTTGAGGAAAAGGGATATGGCAATCTTCCCATATGTATTGCAAAAACCCAGTATTCGCTTTCTGATGATCAGACTCTTATGAACAGGCCTTCAGGATTTAAAATATCAGTGGGAGATGTCTCCCTTTCAGCAGGCGCGGGATTTCTTGTAGTTCATACAGGCGAGATAATGATCATGCCGGGATTACCGAAGAAGCCAGCCGCTCTTAGCATCGATATTACCGATGATGGTATAATTACCGGATTGTTTTAGTACATACTGACGAAAATTTTTTTACGGATAATATAACTTCTGCTGATTGAGATTCGCTATGGCTCCGCACCCCGGTCGTCGGCAGGAGGTTTTTAACTTTGACCACTTCGGTGTGTGGGAGTCTGAGAAGTGTAATATCAGGGAGAAATTAAATTGTCTTTTTTATAATTGACGGAAAAGCCCCAAGCGGAAATATAAATACATGTCAAAAGATTACTATGTGTATATCATTGAATGCAGCAGCGGCCGGTTATACACAGGCTATACTGTAGATATAGAAAAACGATTCAATAAACATGTTTCAGGAAAGGGCGGAGCAAAATTCACAAGGGCATTCAAACCGCGCAGTATCGAAGCATCATGGAAGATCACTGGTGAAAGAGGTGATGCAATGCATGTTGAAGCATTTATAAAATCCCTTCATCGTAAAGAGAAACTTGGTATTGCCGAAAATCCTGAAACGCTTATTGAGAGATTGAAATTGATTGAAGAAATTAAATACGGTATTTCAGTTTTTGATTATAAAGATTCAGTATGAAATAATTTTAAGATTAATATCATTATCCTTCCCCCTCTTATCATGGGGAAGGTGCCAAAGGGCGGATGAGGAGGAGTAAAAATGGCTGAAATAATTGATGGTAAAAAAATCAGTAATGAAATCAGAGAAAAAATAAAGCTTAATGTGGAAGAGCTTAAGAAAAAATATAATGCAGTTCCGGGACTTGCTGTTGTTCTGGTAGGAGATGATCCTGCTTCAGCCGTTTATGTAAGAATGAAAGGGAAAGGGTGTGAAGAAGTCGGTATCCGTTCATTTCAGCATATACTTCCGGTGAGTACAACAAAAGAAGAACTTCTTTCTCTCATAGATGAGCTTAACCATGATAATAATGTTAGCGGAATACTTGTTCAGCTCCCGCTTCCGAAACATATACATGAGAATGATGTAATAAACGCAATCGATCCCGATAAGGATATTGATGGATTCCATCCTATTAATACCGGTAAAATGGTTGCTGATCTGGACTGTTTTTATCCATGCACTCCTGCGGGAATTCAGGAGCTTATTTACAGATATGTGAAAGATCTGAAGGGAAAACATCTCGTCGTAGTAGGGCGAAGCAATATAGTCGGTAAACCTGTGGCAAACATGATGCTGCAGAAAAATGAGAGAGCAAATTGTGTAGTCACAGTCTGTCATACTGCAGCGCCGGATATTAGTGTTTACACAAAACAGGCTGATATACTTGTAGTTGCCGCGGGGAAAGCCCACACTTTAACCGGCGACATGGTTAAGGACGGAGTTGTAGTGATCGATGTCGGTGTAAACAGGATACCGGATCCGGCTGACAGCACAAAAACAAAAATTGTCGGTGATGTTGACTTCGAGAGCGTGGAGCCTAAAGCGTCCGCTATTACCCCGGTTCCCGGAGGAGTGGGCCCGATGACTATTGCTATGCTTCTGTTCAATACTGTAAAAGCGTTTGAGCTGCATAACAGGCATAAGTAACTTCTCGATAACTCAGGTAATTATTATTTATGCCGCACGGTGCGTGGCGGAAATGATTTTTAACAGTTCTGTATGCTTTATTTTCTTTTTATAATAATGACTGTCACGTCATCTGTAAGTTTATCGGTGCCGGTGAAATCATAAAAATCTTTTATAATTCTATTAAGGGTTTCTTCCGCATTTTCGTTATTGCTTTTAATCATTGCTTTTGCTATACCTATAATTCCGAATCTGCTGCTGTCAGGGCTTACAGCTTCAATTATTCCGTCAGAAAATATAACAAAAATATCTCCGCTTTCTGCTTTAAACTTGGCTGATTTATAAGAGAAACTCATTTCACTGACACCGAGAATTGATCCTTTGAAGTTTTTGTCTGAAGGATTTATTATTCTTACCTGGTCACTATCATTTTTTCTGAGCATCATATCCGGATGACCGGCGTTAACATATTCGATGCAGTCATCTTCAAACCGCAGCATTATCCCGGTCAGGAATTTGTCAGTATTTCCGATTTCACCGATAAGTTCATTATTGGCATTTTCAACAATCCGGCCAAGCCTCATATCTTTGTGCGCAAAGAAATTACGGTAAAATACAGATCTTGCAATCATGGTAATAAGTCCTGAAGAGATACCATGCCCTGAGACATCAAGTAAAATCATACCCTTCAGGTTGTCTTCTTCGAGGTAGAAATCATAAAGATCGCCTGAAACCATCGACATCGGCATAAATGCTGCAGCTATATCCCAGCCGGATATAGCTGCAGGTATTTCCGGGAAAATAGATTTCTGCACGTTAGCTGCCATTAACATATCAATTTCGGCAATGCGGCGTGTTTCGTTAAGCTCATTGTTAGCTGCGGTTAAATCCAGATTAGCTGCTTCAACACCTTCCATCGCGAGGAGCAGTTCCTCAGTACGGCTGGCGACTTTAGATTCAAGGTTATTCTTCAGATTGTTGAGATTCTGGTACATTACAGAGTTGCTTATTGATATCGACATTGATCTTTTAACGCTCTCAAGAAATACCGATTCATCCCTGTTCAGGTTCCGCAGGTTCATCCTCTCTCCCGAGAATGCTATTCCGACCATCTCATTGTTCCGTGCAAGCGGGAAAATGTAAGAACAGTTTAGTTCTTTAAAAATACCTGACATTTTTTCTATAATGGGGGAGTAGTATGGATTGGTATTCATCATATCCAGTTCCACATAACTGTCATCATCAACAAACCAGTCGTAGAGATCGCGGTTCATTTCATAGATATCTCCCTTCTGGTTTTTAAAAACCGGTCCATCATCCATGCGGATATAAAATTCGATATTTTTAAAATAGAGGTTAGCTGCAAGTACCGATGTGAAAAGTTCAATAAGGCTATCAATCGTTTTCAGAAATGAAATACTGTCGGCAAAATCAATGCCGGCCCTGATAAGGTTGGTTTTCTGTTTATTAAATAATCTGTCTATAACAGGCTTGATTCTTTTAAAGTAAAAATAGTTTATCAGAAACCATGCAACAAGAAAAAGAAATGAAGCTGCATTATTCATTTCATTCAGATGCGGTTTTATAAAGATAAAAATGAAAATGTTAGGAACCAGTATAAGTGAAGATAGAACCGCCCATATCAGTGAGAGGTGGAGTACACTTTTTATATCCATAAGCCTGTAGCGCAAAACACCATATGCAATCAGCGCCAGAGGAATAAACATAAAGTTTCCGTAGGCGTAAATATCAATACCGTTTATTGCGGGCACGTTAAATATCATAAGAACAGCTGAAGCTATGAATGATAGCAGAATATACTTGAGCTTAAGCCGTTCGGTATAGTTTTTAACGTTCCTTACTTTTTCTTTAAAAAACCATATAACGTAAACGAGATGCATGAATGCACAAGTACCGAAAATTTTAAATACAATCTCACCTTTCGCACTGTATCCCCATGAGTACGTATATAATCCTGATATATAATATTTTGTCGGTACAAAAACCGAAATAAGGATACTTAAAACAAAAGAAGCTATGACAAGGTTCTTTTTATTAAGAGCGAAAGATTTCTGCAGATAGAGAAGTATGATCGCAGGCATATAGACGTATAGAAAATGAAAGGTTCTTTCTATGGTCATGATAAGTTCTATATTCCCTTTGAACAGATGGTGTGACAGGAATACAAGAGGCATCAGCGTCCACCATATGCAGACCAGGGAGAAAAGAATATTTTCCGTACGGTATCTTCCTTTTATTATTGAGACTGCGGCCAATGACCACCCAAGACCGATTGAAAGAAGTGGAGGTATGATGTAGATGCTAAAACGTTCTGTTAAATATTCCATGTTAATAGGCCCCGGAGCCGATGTAGTTGTATTTTAAAAGGAAGTCTTTAAAAAATTCTGTTTATATATTTATTTTTATCTTAATAATGGAATAATATTTGTCAATCTTAAACCTGGTTGGGCTTTATTTATTAACATAAAAACTAATTTTTAAATAGCCCCGGTGTCTGTCTCCGGCAATGATCATTTTTTGAGTGAAAAATCTGTTTAAATAAAACAGATTACGTTTTTTGATTTCCGGATTTCGGGTTCTATAAGCAACGGAAGTAAATTTATTTTTATGAGAGTATTTCCGGTAAATAAAAAAGCTGCCTTACGGCAGCTTTTTTATTTATATCAATGGTGAGCTTCATGCTCATCGTGTTCGAGATGAGGGAACAGCGGGAACCATTTTACGAAAGCCATATAAATCAGTATCATTACTGCAAAACAACCCAGTGTTATTGACCACTCCTGAATTGTCGGACCATATGCCGTGAAACCTTTCCATGGAAAGTTTGGAGCTGCAAATCCGTGAAGAAGAACACTTAATTTACTTATCACTATTGCTCCAACCGCACATGCCAGGCCTGTAACCATGTATTTCTCCTGATCTCTGTACTTTTTAACATTTAGAAGTACAAGAGGCCCGACGAACAGTATAATCTCAAGAACAAGCATCCATAGTCCGTAGTAACCGCCCCACATATCTGTATACGCTCTTCCGCCCATTGGTGAATAAACGGCGACTGCTTTGTAGATATCAAATATTCTAAAGACGAAGTAGAATATAAAAATGAAACCGGAGATACGTGCTAATAACTGAAATGTTTCCATCGGAACCAGTTCTTTATTAAGAATTTTACTGGCGATGTAAGGAATAAGAGTCATAAATGATGTACCGCCCGCCATCGCAGCTACTATTGCCATGTAGAAAAAGTGAGGTGAGTACCACACTGTTTTCGCGTAAAGCGCTCCCCACATACCGCCGCCGAGTGAACCCTGGTGGAAGAAAGAGAGGAATGTACCGCCCGCAGCCATTGTCCACATCAGTAAATGCATATAATGGGCAATCGCAGCTACATATTTATTTTTTATCAGTACTTTGTGTTCCAGTATTACAGGGATGAGCTCCACAATAAGAATACAGAAGTAAAATGATAAACAGAAGAAAACTTCAGTCAGCATTGAAGCAGGGTAAACTCCTTTACCCCAGTTCGGGTATGCAAAACCGAACCAGCATCTCAACGGCTGGCCAAGGTCAAAAAGGAGAAACACAAACGTGAAGAGGTAACACATAAATCCGATAAGAACTGTTGAGTTTATTATCGGTCGCAGTTTATCTACCCTGAAAATATAGAGTATGTAACCTGTTGTGAATGCGCCGCCTCCAAGACCAACTAGTCCAAGGTCTCCTATGATCCATGCACCCCATGTAAAATTGTTATCCATATCGGTATATCCGAGTCCCCAGAACAATATCTGGATAGCGAATATTAAAAACAGGGCAGTAAGCCCAAAAAGGACATAAAGCGCGATTCTCATGTTTTTTGATGTACCTGCAAAAATTCCATCATAACACGCTTTGAAAAATTTTTTCACTTTATCCATTATAATCTCTCCATCTACCTTATTCAGGAGTTCTTTTTAAACCGCATCATATCGCGGAGCCAGCTCTGGCTTGTTAAATAATATACTTTCGGGTTAGCAAACTGCTTTTTATTCAGTAGCGCTTTTTTCTTTTCAGGATTTTTTTCGTCATCTATAACGTTTGTAAGCCTGACAGCTCTATCTGTACTTGCAAGTTTGGAAACTTCTGAATCCGGATCATTAAGATCGCCGAAAACCATAGCCCCGGTTGGACATGTGCCGACGCAGGCAGGAGTATAAGAAACTTCATTTATATCCAGAATACCTTTTGCTACAGCTTTATCTCTTTCTCTTTTCCATATATGACTGCAGAATGTACATTTTACGATAGTACCTCTTGATGCAACCGATACTTCTGTATTGAGGGATTTTTTAAAACTGCCGTCATATTCAGGTTTCCACCAGTTGAACGCCCTTGCTTCGTATGGGCACGCTGTCTGGCAGTATCTGCATCCTATACATCTTGACCATACCTGGCTTACAACACCATCGTCACCGACATCTGTTGCGACAGCAGGGCATACTGAAACGCATGGAGGTTCTGCTTTGTGTTTACCGCTGTTATTCCCTTCGCACTGCTGGCACATCTTTGGAAGATATGCTGTTTTAACATCCGGAAATTTTGCGTCTCTATCATTGGTTACCTTCATGAGTTCGAGAAATGCAACCCTTTTAGGTACATCTGAATCGTCCTCGAATATAGGCATATTATTTTCCTGGTTGCAGGCAACAGAACACTTGCCGCAGCCGGTGCATTTATCAAGGTCTACCACCATTCCCCAGCGTCTTTTCATTTTAACTTCTATCTTTTTCTCTTCCATGACTTACCTCTTAGCTAATTTTGACACGTGTTGACCACCAGTCAGCTGTTCCTGTAAGAGGATCAACGTCAGCAGCCATAATTTTTTTAGGATTAACTCCTTTCTCACTTCCGTACACTGTGTAGGATTCGTGACCGAAACCGAGCGGGATGGCAACTGTGTCAGGTGCAACAGTATCTGTTAAATGGACATAAACCTTGCTGAGCTTCCCTCTTTCTGATTTGATAACAATTGATTCATTTTCAGAAAGGCCGTATTTTTTTCCTGTTTCCCTGTTGATCTGTACAAGGAGTTTTTCTCTGTAAAATACGGTTGGGTCAATACTTTTCAGTACATACGGGAAGGCAAGTCCGTCACCATCTCCGACTAGAGGAGCTTCAACAGGTATCATGAAAAGAGGATATTCCGCATTAGATGCGAATTTTTTATCAAGAGCGTCCAACTCATTCTTAATTTTATCAACATTAAATGAGAATCTGGCTCCGGATGCTGATTCTTTACCTGATATTTTGAATGAATCAATTCCGTTTGAGAAAGCAAAAGTGTTTTTTGTTTTCTCAATGGCTTTTGACAGTGAAATAATTACTTCTTTTGTGTCTTTAGATTCTTTGAAACTTGCTACTACAGGCTGATTTTCAGGAGTTGCAGTTTCAAGAAATGAAAGTGATGGAAGTATATAGTCGGCATAATTTGCCGAGTCATTCATTATAGGATTGATTGATACTACAAATGCTTTTTCCATTTTCTTTTTTAATTCTTCGCCAAAAACACTTTTGTAAACAGGGTCTGCATTATTCAGAAAGAGCATACTGAAACTGCCGTTTTTTATAAAGCTGTCAAGACCGGCAAATTCACCGGTATATGTTACGGCACTGTTTTTCATAAGTGTTGCGGCTCTTGATTTAACAAGAGTGTTAAGGCAGTAAATCGCGATAATTTCAGCAGAAGATGCACTGACGCCGCAAGCGCCTTTACCTGCAACTGCAACCGGATTTTTAGCTTTGCTGAATTCGTCTCCGATCTTTTTGATTTTGTCTTCACTTACGCCGGTATATGAAGCTACTTTAGCAAGAGGGAATTTATTTATGATCAGCTGAGACCATTTTCCGAATTCCTCACCCGTTGAGTTTAACCTTTTTCCTGTAATCAGATAATTTGCTATACCGAATGCGAGAATCGCTTCTGTTCCCGGTTTTACAGGTACCCATTCAGCAGCCAGTGAAGCCGTCATCGTACATACTGTATCCGCCTGAACAATTTTAGTTCCGCGCGCTTTCCAGCCGGTAAAAATTTTCTGCATATCAGCAGATGAATCCCATCCCTCAACAAGTTTTGCTCCAAAACTGAGAATGTAATCAGTGTTTGCGAAATCGTAGTTTACATATCCGCCAAGGGCTGATGAGGTAAGAGATTTAAGCGACGGCTCATAATAAACATTATTGCTTCCTGCTGACCTGATGAATTTTTCCATCAGCTGGCCGTTAAGTGATTCATTTTTGTTTATTGCGGCAATTGAATTGGCTTTGCCTTCTGCAATAATGGAATTCATTTTTGCAGATATATCTTTGATGGCTTCGTCCCATGATACAGGTGCGAATTTCCCATCTCCCTTATTCCCTTTTCTTTTCAGGGGTGTGGATATTCTTTCCGGATGATAAGTCAGCTGCAGAGCATTATGGCAGCTTGGACATACTCCTTCTTTTGATTCAATTTTTACAGCCCTTTCCCCGATCATTCTCACGGATACTTTGCATCCTGCGGGACATGAATCGCTGACTGCCTGAGCATATTTCTCGAAGCCTTTAACCGGTACATACTGGTCCTGTGTCCATTCAGCTAGCCACTGGAAACCAAGAAAAGGAGCACCGGAAAAAACCCAACCGGAGAGACCGCCAAGAACTGCGCCCCCTCCTAATTTTAAGAAGTCCTTTCGTTCTATTTTTTTCATAAGATTAACTTACTCCTCTCAAGTTTCTTTCTAATCGTGACATACGGCACATTTATTGCTTAAATTAAGCGCAGTATGACAATCCATACACTGTCCCATCAGCATCTTACCTTTAAGCATTTTGGTATCTGTTGTGAGTGCTTTGTCACCGTGGCATGAACCGCAACGTGCCTTTAATCTTCCGTCTTCATATTTTGCAGTCATTACAACATTATGACTGAAATAAACAAGATCGGGCTGTTTTGCAAATGATCCCCAGGGCTGGTCTGAATCCTTGTATGAATCAAACATTGTTTTTTTCCTGGGAACACTGTGATCATCAGAAGTAGTAACACCATCCCGGGCATGACATGCCGTACACTCGGCTATAGTTGGAAGACCCTTAAACCTTCCGTTTTCTTCGTATCCGTGGCATGTAGTACAGTCGCTGATCCCATATTTTTCCACATGAGTCTTGTGGCTAAAGGGGATTTTTTTTGCAGCATCGGCCTGCATTACGCTGTCACAGCCCTTTTGGGATATTCCGAAGAAAATCCATGTAAAAATTATAAAGGGGGTAAAAAAAAGCAGCAATGAACGTCTCACAAAAATTCTCCTTTTGTTTTTTTTATTTTTGAAAGAGTTGTAAATCTTTAAATCTGAAAAAGTGATTCAGATACTGAACCGGCAGCATAGCATGGCTACGCTTTTATATATAGTAATCCAACTCAATTCGTAAAAACGTTTTCACTAAATGTCAACCAAAATTAAAAAAATTTTAATTAAGGCTGGAGATTATTTAATAAAATTTTAATATGCTAAAATTATTTTTATATATGTATTTCGATAAAATGCTCTCAACATGTATTGCTGTAATCCCCCGATCTCTGTTCTGATAAAACTCTACTTCAGAATTAAAAATTATTATTTGTCCGAATGTGTTATCACGGAACATCGTTTATATTAAAAGGGATCAGGTGTGAAGTTAATGATAATTCCAGTCAGCTGCTATTCAATCATTTGATGACCTGGTCATTATGACTGCTTAATTTAATAATTAATACTTTTAGTATATTGAATTGCTTTTTTGTGCAGTTATTGAGAGTCAGGAGCGGCCTGATCTCTGTAATTCAAAGTCAGGCCACATAACAATCTGAGTGATAGTATAATCAGTCTTTTTCAGTATTACCCGGTCTGTATCCCATCTCTTCAAATTTTAAATCTATATATGGTGTTGATTGATTTTCAAGCGGCAGGTAAACTGTCCGGGATGTATTTTTAATACTTACTGTTTTTATATACTTTTTACATTTATTGCACACATCTACTCTATACTCTTCCTCTCCTTCAATTTCAAAATACTGGAGAGTTTCATGGTCAGTATTCTCGCAGAACGGACAATAAATTCTTTTAGATGCCCATTTATGACTGCAGAAACCGCAGACTAAAAAACGTTTCCCGTTTTCTTCAAATGTAGACAGCTCGGGCATTGAACCGCATACAGGGCAGTAGCCTTTATCCCACTCTTTTCCTTTATCAAGGTTGTGCGATATTTTTTCTGAAAAAATGGATAATGACGGTTTTAAACTGTTGTATGCAAGAAATCCAAGTATTGCTTTATCTATTTGTGATTTATTTTCTATTCCATTGAAATAATCTTCATTTTCATTTAGAAATTCAGAGAATAGAGTTTGCAGATTCAGCGTTTTGTTTTCAAGAAGACTGATTATTTTTTTTACAGATTCTGATAATTCGTTTCCAGCTTCTATCAGTATTGTGCAGAGATGTTTAAAAAGTTCTTCAGAGACGTTCTGATCTATTATAAATTGAGAAAGAGTTACAATAGGGAACTGCTCTTTTAATTTTACAGAAAGAACTTCATCAGGTATTGTGAAATCGTTTAATTTAATACTATTTTTTGATTCTTCCTGGGCAATGTAGATTTTTTCGTATAGATCGAACATCAGGGCATATTCAGGTTTAATTTTCTTTTTCTGTTTTACTGCTTCTCTGATGTCATCAGAATTGTAACCTGCAATTGTGTTCATTTTTGTTTCCTTATTTTTAGTAATTTTAAATCTCCCCAGTGCCAGCCCCCGCACCCCCGGAGGGGGCAAGGATTACTGCTTTGCCCCCTCCGGGGGTGCGGGGGCTGTTTTTTGAGTATTGTTTATTAACTCAGTAAAGAATCTGTATCCGGGTAAAAAATCTTATTGTTACCTGTGACAGACATCACATTGGTTATTCATCTTAAATGACGTATGGCATTCAATACACTGTTCCATCAGCTTTTCACCCTTTAACTTCGCGGTCCCGGTGGACAGTGCTTTATCTCCATGACATTGT
Organism: Spirochaetota bacterium; assembly: GCA_035403545.1. Classification (GTDB taxonomy): domain Bacteria; phylum Spirochaetota; class UBA4802; order UBA4802; family UBA5550; genus WRGT01. The sequence continues at coordinate 15,733 of DAONFJ010000028.1, read as the reverse complement.
TCGCATTTCAATTTCGTTTTGCCATCGGCAAGCTGCGCGGTCCATGCGACCTTGTGACTGTAATACAGCAGCTGCTGATCTTTTGCCCGTGAAACCCATGGCCTGTCTTTATCAGTGTATGAATCAAACATGGTTTTCTTCCTCGGCGCCATGTGATCTTCGCTGGTCAGCTTGCCGTTGCGGTCATGGCATACTGTACATTCGCCGATGGCCGGGAGTCCGCGGAACGTTTTGTTTGCATCATATTTATGGCATGCTCCGCAGTCTTTAATATTATATTTTTCAACATGGGTCTTGTGACTGAAAGATATTTTTTCGACAGCATTTGCCTGCTTTGTATTATTACATGATGTTGTGATGATCCCGAAGAAAATCAATACTAATATTACAAAAGGTTTAAAAAACAACAATGAACGTTTCATGAAAGTTCTCCTTGTATTCTGCTTTTAAAGAACCGGACCGTACTCCGCCTTGTTGTGCTTCTGGCAGCGGAATGGGGCCTGAAATTAATTTAAATTCCGGCAGAACTGCATAAATATTAATCGCCTGTATTTTTATAATTTTAAATCAACATAAGCGGATTCAGGGAATTATTAAGCCTGCAACGGATATGAAGATTAAGCCGGTATTGCAGATTAATGCAATACCGGCAGTAAATCTACGCAAGTGATCTGTTTTTTTCTGATTTATCAAGAGATGCAAGATTGTGATATTGTTTACGATTGTGAGTAATAAGGTAAATAACTCTTACACTGTCCTGATCAAGTAATGATGCTTCAGGAAATTCAAGCTTTACTTCGCCAAGCCTTCCGAGAGCCAGCGCGAGCATTTTACTTCTTTCTCCGAAATTCATTGCTCCTGTCGGGCATGTTTTTACGCACATAGGAACAAGTCCTGCTTCTATTCTTTCAAGGCACATGTCGCATTTGTTGATTATACCGGTTTTTTCATTTCTTCTCGGTATATCATATGGACAGTATTCCTTCATCATCAGGAATCCTTCTTTGGAAATCTTTTTTGTCTTTTCCGTGAATATTACAGCGCCGGTATCTTTATCCACAACAACAGCACCTTTTACGTTACCGTCTGCAGCGAGTTTGCATGGCGGTTCAGTACAGTGACGGCACTGATCAGGGAAAAAGTTCCATATAACACGTTCTTTTGTTTTGAATTCGTTGAATCTTACAATTTTAAAATTCAAAGCATTAAGATCAGGCGGATTCTGGTGACTTCCCCAGTCCAGCTGTTTTGTGTAATTCGCTCCGAATCCCTGCCACTCTTTACATGCAACCTGGCATCCTCTGCATGCGGTGCACCTTGATGTATCTACAAAAAATGTCTTACTCATGATGTCCTCCCGCGTTTGCATTTAAATCCACATAGGAAAGTTCAGTCAGTTTATTTTTGTCAGCTTTAGTAATATTTACGCAGCATGCTTTATATTCGGGTATCGAAGTATTCGGATCTCCCGTATAGAGAGTCAGACGATTAGTCGCATCTCCAATACCTTTTTTTGTCCAGCCGAATGCAAAAGGCATACCGACCAGGTGAACTGTTTTACCCTGTATGTTAAATGGTACTATACGTACTGTTACCATTGCTACCGCTTCAACTTTGCCTCGCATACTTTCAAGTATAACAGGATCACCGTTTTTGATTCCTTTCTCTTTAGCAAGTTCATGACTCATCTCTACATAGAGCTGAGGTTCTGCTTCAAGCAGTGATGCTACCATTCTTGTCTCACTTCCGCCGCACCAGTGTTCAGTTAAACTGTATGTGGTGAGAACAATTGGATATTTCGGATCAGCAGGACGGGCAATTAAATCTGTAGGATTTATTTTTGAACACGGGCTGGTCAGCTGTCTTGAAAAACCATGATTGCTTACAGGAGTTTCTGTCGGTTCGTAGTGCTCTGGGAAAGGTCCGTCAACAAGGCCTGTTCCATATAATTGCCCTAGTCCGTCCGCAAGCATGATAAACGGATTTTTTCCGCCCGATTTTGAAACAGGAGGCTGTGCTCCGTCAGGAACATCACCTTCCCATTTTGCGCCGTCCCACCTGATTACTGTTCTGCTCGGATCCCACGGCTGGCCGTTTTTGTCGACAGAAGCCCTGTTGTAAAGAATCCATCTGTTCATTGGCCATACCCATGCATAGTTCGGGAAAATTCCGGTTTGTTTCTGAAGTGGAGTCTGCTCTAAACTGGTTCGCTTAAGTTTATTTCCGTCTTCTTCGGTTATGCTTCCCGCCATTAACCAGAGAAGTGATGCGGTTGAACCGTCAGCAGCAAAATCTGCAAGGCCTGAGAGCTGCTTACCTTTTTTATCGCCGCTTGTAAAATATCCATTTATACGCCTGGAAACTTTTTCGGCATCATATTTTTTATACCAGTTCAGGTTTACTATCGGTTCTTTATGAACTCCGCCTTCGTCCTCATAGAGATCTTTCACTTCATTCATGATCTCTACCATTATCTGGCCCATAGATTTGGAATCGCCTCTGGGTTTTGTAGCCTGGTAGTGCCAGGCTATCATACGCTGGCTGCTGCTTATGCTGCCCTCTTTCTCGACTCTGTGACATGAAGGGAATAAGAATACTTCAGTTTTGATCTTTTTCGGATCCATTCCCGGGCCGTGCCAGAAATCAGTTGTTTCATTCTGGTGAACCTCTGCAATGTAGAGAAAATCAAGGTTGGTAAGAGCCTGTCTGATATTAGTGGAATTCGGGATACTTTGAGCGGGATTATGCGCCCAGATTGACCCACCTTTTATCTCTCCCTTTGCCATTTTTTCATACAGATATATAGGCGAGTAGTCTCCTTCACGTTCGCTTTTTGCCATATCACCTTTAGCGAGCCAGTTGTATCCGAAATCGTTTTCTTTTGTAGCTTTGTCTCCGAAATATGCTTTAAGAAGGCTTGTCATGTATTTCGGTCTGTTCTGCCACCAGTTGACGCTCTCAGGAAGTTTAGTTGTAGGTGTAGTCGCTTTATTATAATCTGCGAGGGTCTGTAAATTTGCCCTTGGAATCGGGAGATATCCTGGAAGTACGTTGTAGAGAATCGCGTGGTCAGTTGTTCCCTGTACATTCGGCTCGCCCCTGAGCGCATTGACTCCGCCCCCTGCTATACCGGTGTTGCCGAGCAGAAGCTGGATGATACCGCTTGTACGGATATTCTGTACACCAACAGTATGCTGCGTCCATCCCAGTGCGTAAAGTATTGTACCTGCTTTATCACGTTTCCCGGTAGCAGCATATTGTTCATATACTTTGAGAAGATTGGCCTGTGATACACCTGTTATTGAAGAAACCTTACCCAGGTCATACCTTGAATAGTGTTTTTTCATCAGCTGCATTACGCAATTCGGATCTTTGAGACTTGGATCTCTTTTTACTTTACCATCCGCGTCCCTCTGGAATTGCCAGGTTTTTTTATCATAGATTCTTGTTTTAGGATCATAGCCGGAGAAGACCCCATCGTTGAATCGAAATTCCGGATTTACAAGGTATGATGCGTTTGTATAATCATTAACATATTCTTTAAAATATAGTTCTTTATCCAGTATATACTTTATCATGCCACCCATGAAAGCAATGTCTGTCCCTGATCTCAGGGGCACATGGTAATCTGATCTTGCGGATGTTCTTGAGAATTTAGGGTCAACGTGGATAATTTTTGCCCCTCTCTCTTCTTTAGCTTTGAGTACCCATTTAAAACAGATAGGGTGGTGTTCTGCGGCGTTACTTCCAATTATGAGGCAACAGTCGGTATTTTTAATATCTATCCAGCTATTTGTCATTGCTCCACGTCCAAATGATTCCGCCAAACTGGCGACAGATGGGCTGTGTCAAATCCGGGCCTGGTGATCAATAAATACAAGCCCCAGCGCGCGTTGTGCCTGAACCATAATAGATGCCTCTTCATTGCTCATCTGGGATGAGCCCAGGTGGAACATCGCTTCATTACGGTTTACAACCTGTCCCGCGGAATTTTTTTCCATAAAATTTTTGTCGCGTGTGTCTTTAATCCGTCTTGCTACAGTTTCAATCATCCAGCTCCAGCTTTTCTCTTCCCATTTTTCGCTGTACGGCGCGCGGTATAATGGTTTAAGAACCCTGTGATCGCTGTTGATCATTGAATTCATGGTTGATCCTTTAGCGCATAAAGCTCCTTCGCTTATTGGGTATCCCGGATCCCCCTCAGTACTTACGACTTTCCCCCCCTTTACGTGGGCAATAAAGTGACAGCTTACTGCGCAGAAAGGGCATATGGAAGTGACTTCTTTGGCACCCTTAATCTTCAGGTCTTTTGCGTACGATTCTGTTATCAGAAAATTTACACCCAGACCACCTAAAGCAATAGCTCCCGCTCCTGCCCCCGCCACTTTCAGTAATTCACGGCGTGTTAACTTCATTAAAATCCTCCTGGAAACTTAATGTATTCTTTGGCAAAACTTTTTTAAGTAGATTTATACTTCATCACGGATTCACGGCGTTACCGTAGAAGTATTTTGCGTTCTATTTGGGTTTAAAATGTCATTATTGACATAGTAATGTCAATAGTTAATTGAATTGATATTAAAAAAAAAATATGCTTTTTTTAACAATTGGTTAAATTTAACATAATAAGTTGTTTCTCGGTGTTTTCTGCAAGGGTCCCAATACACCAATTTATTAAATGGTTGATATATTAGAGTTTGAGGCTCAAAATAAAGAAGATTCCGATAATCAATGATGCAGGAAAGCGCATAGTAAGAGTTTTTTGAACAAAGCTCTGACTATGCTTAAAAAAATTATATACACAGCTGATGATAAAATTTTAATAGACTAAACCCTGTTTTAATATAGACAATCAGAAAATATGAAGTATAATTAAAGGGTTACCTTATCATGGCTCCGTCCTGAGAGGACAGAACATAATAAGAACTGAAACGAAAGAGAGCATGGATTTTATATTTAAGAAAATTTCTGAATCAGCAGAGAAAAATAATATTATGGAAAAACTTAACATATTTGGCAGAATACCGGTAACTCTTCCTGAAAAAGAAATTTTCTCCAGGCTTAAATACAACATTCATAAAACTGAGATTGATGATGATAACCGTAAAAAGATTCTATTGATTATAAATAGAGGATTTGCTTTATGCGAACCGAAAGGTTCATGGACAAGGAGCAGTATTAAAGAACGGTCAGCGGAATCACTGACATTCGAAAACGGTATTGTGATCAGCAGCAGATCTGTAGCGGATCTTCTTTCCAACAGCAGTGCTGCTGTTTTTTTCTGTGCTACGGCAGGCCAGGGCATTGTTGACCTGGCGGGCGAGTCTTTCAGAAACGGTAACGGCGCCTCAGCTGTCATTTATGATGCAGTGGGGAGTGAAACTGCCGAGGCTGCAGTTGACTGGATTAACACGTTTATTGCCAGGGAACTGAAAAGGAGAGGGGAGAGCCTGACTTCAATGAGATTTTCTCCCGGTTACGGGGATTTTCTGCTTGAAAATCAGAAGCATTTCTTTGAACTGCTGAAGCTTGAGAGTTTCGGTGTAAAACTTACAGAGAGATATATTTTTGTTCCCGAGAAAACTGTCACGGCAATTGCGGGGATAGAGGTCAGAACAGTTAAAGAATAACCGGGCAGTTAAATAACTTGGTACAGCCCCCGCACCCCCGGAGGGGGCAAAGCATTAATCCTTGCCCCCTCCGGGGGTGCGGGGGCCGGCGAAGGATTTGTTATGATAGTGCTGCCGATTTAACGGATTATTTGCAGATCGGCTAAATAGTGAAACATATAAAAGGATACCATATAATGAACAAGAAAGAATTTAAAGACTTTTTGAGTAAGGGACTTGTAATACTGGACGGCGCAACGGGGACAGAACTTGTTAAACGGGGAATGCCGGGCGGGGTTTGTCCTGAACTGTGGTGCATAGAGAATCCTTCCGCGGTAAAAGACCTTCAGGAGAAATACCTCTCTGCCGGGAGTAACCTGATATATACTCCCACATTCGGAGGGAACAGGTGCAAGCTCGGCGAGTTCGGTCTTGAGAAAAGGCTTTATGAAATAAATTTTACTCTTGCGCAGATGTCGAAGAAGAATGCCGGAAGCGCACTGGTGTTTGGTGATATAGCTCCTACAGGAAGATTTGTTGAACCTTTCGGAGATCTTCCCTTTGAGGAAGCCGTCGCGATCTATAAAGAACAGGCTGCAGCTCTTCTTGAAGGGGGAGTGGACGGTTTTGTAATTGAAACAATGCTTGATATTCAGGAGGCAAGAGCTGCCCTGATTGCAGTGAAAGAGCTCTGTGATCTTCCTGTAATGGTAAGTATGACATATGAAAAGGACGGGCGGACACTGAACGGAACTGATCCTGTTTCGGCACTGATTACGCTTCAGTCGCTCGGTGCTGATGTTGTGGGATGCAACTGTTCAACAGGTCCGTCTGACATGATGAATGTAATAAGGGAGATGAAGGAGTTTGCCCGGGTTCCGCTTCTCGCAAAACCGAATGCGGGGATGCCCCGGCTCATTAACGGTGTTACATCATTTGATATGGGGCACGATGAGTTTGCCTCTTACGTTGATGACTTTATAGCAGCAGGCGCTAATCTGCTGGGAGGGTGCTGCGGTACAACTCCTGACCATATAGGCGCAGCTGCAGTTAAAGCGAAAGGCAAAAAAACGCTGCCCCATTCTGCTGGATTTGTATCCGCGGTTTCATCTGCCCGGAAGAGTGTATTTCTGGGGAACGGCAGGCCTTTCGCGGTTGTAGGCGAGAGGATAAATCCTACAGGAAAGAAAGCTCTTCAGGCTGAACTTCGTGAGGGTAAAACAGGCATCGTCCAGGAGTTCGCCCTGGAGCAGCAGATTAAAGGTGCTGCGGTACTTGACGTGAACATGGGACTCTCCGGAATCAATGAGAAGGAGATGATGCTTAAATCAGTGCGACTGCTGTCACGGACAAGTGATCTCCCGCTGTGTATTGACTCAACGATCCCTGAAGTTGTTGAGGCCGCTCTTCGTATTTATCCCGGAAGAGCTTTAGTCAATTCAATCTCCGCAGAAAAAGAAAGAATAGAAAAAACACTACCTGTTGCAGCGAAATACGGAGCGATGTTTATACTCCTTCCCCTGAATGACGAAGGGATCCCTGCGAAATTAGATGAGAGAAAAGATATAGTTGAATATATACTCCGCGAAGGGGCAAAGTACGGATACACGAAAGAGGATGTAGCCGTAGACGGGCTTGTTATGACAGTGAGTTCCGATAAGAATGCCGCGCTCATGACTCTTGACCTTATCGAGTGGTGCACGAAAGAGATTGGTATAAATACAATCTGCGGGTTGTCGAATGTATCTTTCGGGCTTCCGTCGAGAGACTGGATAAACTCATCATTTCTTGCAATGGCCGTGTCACGGGGACTTACAATGGCTATTGCAAATCCTGCGTCCGAGCTGCTGATGAACACGGTTTTTTCATGTGACGCGCTTTCTGCCAGGGATAAAAATCTCTCAGGTTATGTGGAAAGATTTTCCGGAAGCGGTGAAAAAATCTCATCGGGAAGCACTGATTTATCGCCTGAAAAAATGGTTTATGAATCTGTCCTCCGCGGATGGGATGACAGGATTGAGTCTGCAATAACTAAAGCTGTCTCTTCAGGGATCGAGCCGCAGAAACTGGTGGATGAATTTTTAATCCCTGCGATTACACTGGTCGGTGAAAAATACGACAGGAAGGAATATTTTCTCCCGCAGCTTATAATGAGTGCTGATACCATGAGGAAAGGATTTGCTGTACTTGAACCGCTGCTGTCTAAAACAGGCGTCACAAAGAAATCGGGGAAGGTCGTAATCGCAACTGTAAAAGGCGATATCCACGACATCGGGAAAAATATAGTAACACTGATGCTTCGTAATTACGGATTTGACGTAGTTGATCTCGGGAAGGACGTTTCTGCCGAGCGTATTATAGATGCGGCAGAAGAATCGAAAGCTGATATCGTAGCTCTCTCTGCGCTTATGACCACTACAATGACCGAGATGCGTACTGTTATTGACCTCTCGCGCAGCAGGGAACTTAAATTTAAATTCATGATCGGCGGTGCTGTAGTTGATCAGAATTACGCAGATGAGATCGGTGCAGACGGCTATTCGAGAGATGCGATGGAAGCTGTCAGGCTGGCGAAGGTTCTGTCGGAGGTTTAGGGATTTCATCTCCCCCATTTCTCATTTAATCACTTTGATCCCCATCCGCCCGTCGGGCACCTTCCCCATGATGAGATGGGGAAGGAAAGTTGAGTCCTCTCAGTTCTCCACTTCAAACAGCTCCAGTGCTTCTTTAAGTATGTCCTTTACGTTCTCCGCTTCGGAAGAGTTCATTATAGCCGCAACAGGTTTAAGCCTGATTGTATTTTCTGCCGAGAGCTTTATCCTGAATTTTGATATATCTTTTGTCACTGCTAGTTCGATACTCTCTGCTTCTTTAAGGTCTGAATCGGGAAGAATTATTCCTACCTTGCCGTTGTACAGAAAAAGTTCAAGTGCCTCACCGGCGGATTTTTTTATTACAGGATAGATAATTTTCAGAACGGTATTCTTCTGCTCCCTGTCGATGTTTACATCCCGGAAAACGTCGATCAGTAAAAGGTAAAAGTTTGTTTTAATCTTCTGCGCGGCATATATCTGTTCGGAAAGTTTCATGCTGAAGTATGATGCGCTGTAAAATCCTGTTTCCCTGTCTACTATTACATTGTTGATTACAAGAAATTCTTTTATATCTTTCGCTGTATCTTTAACATCTGTCTGAAGTTTTCCCAGGTCGAGAGTTGAAACAGAATCTTTAAGCTTTATTTCTATAAGCCCGAGGAGTGATTCATCATCGATGAGAGGGATGTGGATGATTTTTCCATTATCAATTATATTGGCGCCGGATCTTTTAATGTTCTCCATCTCTGAAATTTTTATATTATCAAATAACGATGAATCTATGCGGAGGAATGTTTTTTCCTTCAGCTCATAACTTTTAGAGAGCCGCCCCTCCATTTTTTTAATATAAAGGGCTATTGATTCAGGTTTCAGTTCCCGGTGAAGCTGTTTAAACAGATCAAAGATTCTTGTGTTCAGGGCGTTGACGGCGCTCTCTGTCTGAGGATTGTTCTTACGGATCATTTCGTTTTTGTTTCTGTCAGTGTCTGCTCCGATGACCGGTGAAAGATCGTTTTCATCAATCTGTTCCGCTCTCGCCGGCCTTTTTTTCGATGCTGTTTTTTCTTTCATGTCTGCGGATGTTTCATCAGGTGGAGATTTTTTCGCTCCCAGAACTATTGTCCTGACCTTAACATCACCGGTAATGCCTTTTTTCCGCAGCAATGCCAGAACCAGTCCTGTGAGCATAAATGAAAAACTTATCAGGAGTAAAACTTCAAGAGCCAGCCTGATGAGTATTTTTTTTTCAGGCTTAAAGGCGAATACTGCGAATGTTCTCTGTCCGCCTGATGTGAAGGCAGAGATATAAAACCGTTCACTTCCTCCTCGCCCGTCATTGTAATTTCTCACAAACGGTTCATTCCTGCTGCCTGAGGTAAAACTTTTATCTTTAACATCATTTATAAGCAGATCAACAACCGTTCCTGATGTAATTATACCGTCGTTTTTAATAAGATATTTTAAATTGTCATATTTATCTGTAAGGACAAGGGCTGCCGATGAGGGTTCTCTTGTCATTATTTCATTGAATATTTTTTTTATTTTTTCAGGGCTTGGGGATTCCTCACGGTTCAGCATCTCGGCAGCCGGTCTGATCATCTCCGATTTGCCGGTTATACCGGAAATATATTTTTTTTCAATATTTTCAGATCTGAATATATAGTAAGGTGTTAGTGTAATAAGCGATATTAGGGCGAATATGGCTATGTTTGTTATTTTAGATCTCATTTAGTACCTGCCGGTTTCCTTAATTCATTTTCGGTATTGAAGGCAAAGGTGTGAATACTATTTTTCGGTTAATTTTAAAAATAGATGATTCTTTTTTTATGACGGAGATATTTTCAGTGTTCTATTTATTGATGAAAAAACTATAATTCAGCCGTATCACCGCTGCCGGTAATATGAACAATGGTGATACGGTTAAAAATTCTGTAATTTAATAAAGTATAAATTAACGATCAGGCCTATCCTGAAACTACATTTCTTTTAACTCCGCCGAGAAATCCTTTAATGTTTTCGGCAACCTCACTGACAAGTCTTCTACGTGATTCTACGCTTGCCCATGCTATATGCGGAGTAATAATGAGATTGGGGGCTTTCAGCAGCGGATCATCGGCTGCCGGAGGTTCCTTTTCCATTACATCTATTGCTGCACCGGCAATGATTCCGTTTTCAAGCGCATGGCAGAGAGCGGATGGTTCAACAATCGGTCCCCTTGCCATATTTATCAGGAATGCGCTCTTCTTCATGTGAGAGAAAAACTCTCTGTTTATCAGATTTTTTGAGTAGTCAGTCAGCGGCATGTGAATTGAAATGAAATCCGATTCCGCTGCCATATCGTATAGGTCTAATCTCGGGACCGGGCTTTCGGCAGCGTCTGTCCCCCGTTTCAGAGCTGCTACATTCATTCCAAATGCCCTGCATAGTCGCGCTACCTCTTTTCCTATAGCTCCGAGGCCCATTATGCCGATTGTTTTGCCTTCAAGATCAAAAAAAGGCCAGGTACCGAGAGTAAAGATGTCGGATCTGCTCCATGTTCCGTCATGTGACGCCTGATTATATTTTATAAGGTTTGTTGATTGGGCCAGTATAAATGCCATTGTAAGCTGTGCTACGGTAGGAGTTGAATAACCCGGAACGTTTGCTACAGTTATATTTCTTTTTTTAGCTTCTGAAATGTCGATGTTGTTATACCCTGTCGCAGCTTCCGCAATCATTTTAAGATTGGGACACTTCGAAATTATTTCAGCGTCAAAGACAACTTTATTTGTAATGGCAATTGTTGCCTCTTTGCATCTTTCAGCTGCTTCTCCGTGAGATGTAACAGTATGGCATTTGAGTCCGCCAAGTGCCTGTAAGGCTGAAAAGTCGATATCGCCGAAGTCGACAGTTGATGAGTCAAGGAATACTATTTTTTCATTCATCGTTTTTCATCCTGAGCATAATTTAATTAAATTTGAAATTCAGAAATCGCATTTCACGCAGGTTATCAGCCTGTAATTATGGCTGATTTGAATACTGTGTATCATTGAAAAATAAGCTCCCTCGCCAGGGAGCTTATTTTTTTTTAAAAATTAAGTTTTATACTGCTGACCTGCACTAACGGGTGGTCATCAAGTGTTTTTCTAAAAGCGATAATT
>DAONFJ010000028.1:0-4290 GCA_035403545.1 Spirochaetota bacterium | reverse complement strand
GCGTTTCCAATGTACGTGTTTGCGCCCATAAAAACTGCTCCTGCGCTTATAGCAAGAAGCGTACCGGCATGAATCCCCATCAGATCAGCGGGGTTACCTCCGGCTGTGTTGAAAAATACAAGGTATGTCGGGGCATTATCAAGGAAACTTGAGAGGGTCCCCGCAGCCCAGAAAAAGTGGGAATTTATAAAGTTACCGCTGCTGTCAACGACACCTTTTACAACCATTCCCATCGGGCCGTCAGCACCGGCTCTAAGCATCGCAATCGGCGTAACCATTGTCATGAAAATTGTAGCGAAAAGTTTTGCGACTTCTTTAATCGGTTCCCAGCTGAAATCGTTGCCTTTTCTGATAGAAGTATCTGAAACTTTGAGCGAGATTACTGTAATGACAAGAAGCAGCGCCACCTGAAGTATTGATGATACCGGTACACCTACAAAATGAAGAGTAAAAGCTGTTCCCATATCTATACTGGAGACAATTACCGCTCCGACTATACACGGGATTAAAAGCATGTTCGGTACACCTACGAGTTTTAGTTTTTCTCCGTCAGTTTTTTTTACCGGTTTATTCTCTTCCTTATTGTAATAGTAAGTATCCATAATAAAAAAGATCACAAGAAGTATGGCAATGGTGAATGAAACAAGCGGAAGCATATGTTTTACAGTCCAGAAAAAGTCTACTCCCTTGAGAAACCCGAGAAAGAGGGGAGGGTCGCCAAGCGGTGTAAGTCCGCCTCCGACATTGGCAACAACAAAGATTACAAAGACAACTATATGCGCCCTGTTTTTTCTCCATTCATTGGCTTTAAGTATAGGCCTTATCATTACCATTGCAGCGCCTGTTGTCCCCATAAAACTTGCCAGTATTCCGCCGATAAATATCATGATTGTATTTACCTTTGGTGTGCCCGCAAGTTCACCTTTAAGCTGAATTCCTCCTGCAACGGTGAAAAGGGCAAGCAGCAGTGTAATAAATGGAATAAACTCCAGCATATAGACTTCCAGCAGGTAATACGTTCCTGTTCCTATCCCGAATTTGACAGAGAATGCTCCAAAAAATACAATCCACCAGAATAGTGACACTTTGCCGTAATGGTGGTGCCAGAAGTGCGGAGTAAGCAGCGGAAAAAACGCTATAGAAAGGAGTATTCCAAGAAACGGGATAATCCATAAAAGACTGAGATTTTTAGCATCTATATGAGGAGCTGCATGGCCGGAATCATGCACTGCAGAAGTTTCGTTTTTCACCTGATCAGTATTATGAGTATTATCTTCTACTTTAATTACAGTCTGCGGTGTTTCTGCTTTTGCATGGAATATTTGCGGTGATAAGAAAATAATGGCTGAAACCGCAATTAGTGAGATGAGAATTTTTTTCATTTTAAATTTTCTCCAGATATTTTTACTATATTATAAAATATTATCAGGCATTGTCAAACAGATATGCCTGATTTTCAGGAAAAAAAAGGCTTAAATATTTATAAGAAACATTTGGATGCTTTAATCAACCTTCAATTAAAGAGTGAGTTAACTTGTATTTCTTTTATCCGGTAAAATACGGATTTTTTCGTGAAATGCAAAATTTAGGGTATAAAGCGTATAAAAACGCGGATGGATTGCATTACTTTAAATATTCCTTCATCTGTTTTTCATAACGGGAAGGCTTCAGCAGGCTAGCCTTCCCGTGGAAATATATATTTGTTTTCTAGGCATTCTCCGCCAACAGGTACTTAACTCTTTTCCTGCCCGCAAACCAGTAGTACAGGGCGGGAACTGCAAAACGGCTCAATATAGTCGCGGCAACTTCTCCGGACATGAGGCTGATCGCGAGTCCCTGAAATATAGGGTCAAAGAGCATAACAAAACTTCCTGCAACAACAGCAGCCGCGGTAAGAAGCATCGGCCTGAATCTTATAACTCCGGCATTGATTACCGCCTCTTTCAGGGCGGTTCCTTTCGCGATTTCCAGTTCTATGAAGTCCACAAGGATGATGGAGTTACGTACTATTATACCGGCTCCGGCAATAAAACCTATCATCGACGTGGCAGTGAAGTATGAACCCGCAAGCGCATGCCCCGGAATAATTCCTATAAGGCTTATCGGTATCGGCGCCATGATGACAAGCGGAACCATGTAGCTTTTAAACCATCCGACTACAAGAACATAGATCAGTATAAGTACAACTGCAAATGCTGCTCCAAGGTCGCGGAAAACCTCATAGGTAATAAACCATTCCCCATCCCACTTGACAACAGGTTTCTGCGTATTCCACGGAACCTCTGCTGTCTGAATCGGGTAATTAATATGCGGTGCAATTTTAAGTATTCCGTAAACCGGGGCTTCCTCTGAACCTGTAAGTTCACTCATTACATAATTTACCGGTTTCAGGTTTTTCCTTTGAAGTGTTATGTTTTCTTTTTTTCCGGCTTTTTCCAGTATCTGGTCGAGGCGCACAAGCCCGCCTTCAAATGTCGGTATAATATCTCCGCTGAAAGGTTCATCTGATGATCTGTGGCTCTGCTGCACGGACAGGTTTACATTTACGTCTTCAGGCCATGTAACATCCGCGAGAGAAAATACCGGGGTTTCTGAAAATGTCAGATAACCCGATGCAACGGCCTGTTCTGCACTCGCTCCGTATAGTCCTCCGGTCCGGGTATTGAACCCGTAAATCATTCTTGTCCTGTTTGGCCTCCAGGAATAATCAAGATCCGCAACACTGCTTTCTCTGCTGAATATTTCATAGACTTCACGTGCCACTGACTCGCGGGACTTTCTGTCGGGCCCGTAAATCTCCGCAACCATCGTGGCAATAACCGGAGGCCCGGGAGGTATTTCCAGCACTTTGGAAACGGCATTTTTTCTTTTAGCGAAATCAGCCACTGCCGGACGGATCTGTTCAATGATCTCGTGGCTTGACATTTTTCTTTCGTTCTTTCCCGTGAGAACAATCTGCAGGTCGTTCATATAATCGTTATTTCTGAGAAAGGTATGTTTTACCATTCCCGAGAAAGAGTATGGTGCAGGTTCCCCTGCAAAGATCTGAATTTTTTCAAAATTTTCATTTTTTAAGAGTTCAGCCGCAAGTTCTTTCGACCATGCCGCTCCCTGTGCGAGAGATGTGTTTACAGGATAGTCCAGCAGAATCTGGAATTCATTTTTATTGTCAAAAGGGAGAAGTTTAACCTTCACTGCCTTGAACAGAAAGAGGCTCATCGCGAGAAGAAGCAGAAAGATACTTATTCCTCCGAAGACCATTGCGTCTTTCTTTCTGGTAATAAGCTTGGAGATAAACCTGACATACAGAGAGTCAAGCATGCTCATTTTTTTTGTTTCATTCTCTTTATGAACATGTTTTTTCAGTATCCTCGCGCTTGCCCATGGTGTTACTACAAATGCCACGAAGAGAGAGAGTACCATCGCAAGGCTGGCTCCAACCGGTATCGGTTTCATATAAGGCCCCATAAGCCCCCGGACAAATGCCATGGGGAGTATGGCTGCTATTACAGTAAATGTCGCAAGAATTGTAGGATTCCCGACCTCGGACACTGCGTTAATGGTCGCTTTTACAAGGCTGAGTTTATGGTTCTCCTTCAGGTGACGTTCGATGTTCTCAACAACTACTATGGCATCATCGACAAGTATCCCTATGGAAAAAATAAGCGCGAAGAGCGTTACACGGTTTAAAGTATATCCCATAAAATAATATACTGCAAGTGTAAGTGACAGCGTTACAGGGATAGCAATTGAAACAACAAGTGATGCCCTGAGTCCCATGAATATGGCAATCAGCGCTGCAACGGAAAGTGTGGCTATGATCAGGTGTTCTATAAGTTCATTAGACTTTTCCCCGGCTGTTTCGCCATAATTTCTTACAATCGAAAGTGAAACATCCTGCGGGAGTGCCTGTGAAAAAATTTTGGCTCTCTCTACAAGTTCTTTAGCCAGTATTACAACGTTAGTTCCTTTTCTTTTCGCGAAAACGATTGATACGGCATTTTTTTCAACAGATCCGTTTTTCTTTTCCAGAAGGTACGAAACTTTTGTTCTTTCTTCAGGTCCTTCTTTAATATCAGCAACGTCTTTAAGCCGGATGATTCTGCCGGCACGCAGGCCTATGGATATATTTTCAAGATCCGCCGCGGTTTTAACTCTGCCTCCGACTTCAACATCATAAATATTCGTCTCGCTCCAGTTCTTGCCTGAAGGTGCACTGGCGTCACTGGATTTCATGGCCTGTGCTATCTCGGGGAATGATATCCCGTAGGCTGAACTTTTCCCGGGATC
>DAONFJ010000027.1:7146-37122 GCA_035403545.1 Spirochaetota bacterium | reverse complement strand
ATGTCATTGATATACTGATTGTAGCTTATCTTTTTTACTGGACTTATAATTTTCTGCTTAACACGCGGGCTGTACAGCTGTTAAAAGGTGTAATCGTAATTTTCATAGTAGCTGTAGTTGCCGGCATCCTTCATCTTGATACTCTTGACTGGCTTATTAAAAATATTACGTCATACCTCGTCATAACTGTTATTATTCTTTTCCAGCCCGAACTCAGACGGCTTATAACCCGGTTCGGCCAGAAGAACTGGCTTGTTAATGAAGCAAGTACCGAATCATTCCAGCTTGATGAACTGGTTAATGCAGTTTTTGCAATGGCGGAGGAGAAGGTCGGAGCTCTGATTGTAATTGAGAGAAATACCGGATTAAAGAGTTTTGTTGAATCGGGCGTGGTTGTCGACTCCGGGATCTCGGAAGAACTTATCAGAACTGTCTTTTTCCCTTTAACACCGCTTCATGACGGGGCTCTGATAATTCAGGAGGGAAGAATTGCCGGTGCCGCGTGTTATCTCCCCCTTAGTGATTCGAAGCAGATAAAAAAACATCATGGCGC
Organism: Spirochaetota bacterium; assembly: GCA_035403545.1. Lineage (GTDB taxonomy): Bacteria > Spirochaetota > UBA4802 > UBA4802 > UBA5550 > WRGT01. The sequence goes on along the minus strand of DAONFJ010000027.1, from coordinate 36,569 downwards.
AAGGCATAGAGCGGGGTTGGGAATTGCTGAAGAAACAGACGCCCTTGTAATTGTTACTTCAGAAGAGCGCGGCGAGATATCAATTATGGTTAATGGAAAGATGATCTCCGGAATTAAAAACAGTGATCTTAAAAATATGATACTCTTCTTTATGAATCCTAAAACCGCATATGAGGAGACATACAATATTTAGATGAAAAAATATATTGAAATCATAGCAAGAATTATTGAAAATAAAAATCTTGTTCCAAAACTGGGAAGCATTCTTCTTGCTGTCATTCTGTGGGCTTATATCTCCAGCGCAAAGAGCGGTAATGTGAAATTTAAGCTCCCTGTAACTTTTACAGGCCTTGAAGAGAACTATATTGTTTCGAAAGTTTCGCATAAAGTTGTAGTTGTTGAGGTTCAGGGCAATAAAGAAGATTTAAAAAATGTAAGTTCAAAAAACATTAAACTGGTTGTAGATTTATCCAGGGCGGAGAAGGGTGAATATAAACCTTACACAATACAATATCAGAAGATAGATTTTACGGATGATTTTAAAGTTGAATTGTATCCTGAAGAAGTCAAAATACTTATTGAGAAGAAGATTGAAAGAAATATAAGAATTGTTCCAAGATATAGCGGTTTTACCGGGAAAGGATTTATGACAGGAAGAATCAGGGTAAATCCTGAATATGTAAAAATTTCAGGCCCGGCTTCTATTGTAAATACTATAGGTGTAATCTATACTGAAGAGATACCTGTTGATGATAAAACTGCTGCATTCAGGCAGGATATAAAAATTGAGAAGGTAAATGAAGATGGCCTTGGGTATAGTTTATCTAAAGTAAACGCCACTGTTCCTGTATTGAATTATTCAGAAATGACTTCCATAGAAATACCTGTTACTTTAAGAAACAAGAAGAAAGGATATAGGTACATATTTACTACAGATAAAGTTAAAATTAACGTTATACTGCCGGAAAATAAAAATCTAGCTGAACGATCATATATAGCATATATAGATGCTGACGAAATAGAAATTGATAATGATGAATTTATTAAAAAGAGCAGAATTGAAGTTATGGGATATGTTCATGTCAATGGAGATTCTTCTGAAACTGATAGCGGTATATTATATGCAGCTCCGGATAGTGTGGAATTAGTAATAACAAAAGAACAATGAAATGCCTATATCTAATGAACTTATAATAATTTTTTATGAATTGCGGAGATGGAAATGATAGGCAGATTCTTTAGTTTAATCTTTTTTATTTTTATAGGATATATTATCCTTAAACTCTTAAAGCTGATATTCCAGATAGGTAAAACTACCGGTGAATTCAACCGGAGAGTAGATGAGATGAACCGTTCGAAGAAACCTTCTTCCGGGGAGAAGAAAGGGGATGTTATAGAACTTGATAAAGACCAGTACAAAGTTGAGTGAATATTATAAATGAGAAAATCTGTATTTATATTATTATCCCTGTTTTTATTATCATCATGCGGTAAGCTTAAGGGCGAGTTTGCTTTTCAGACTCCGGATGATAAAGGGTATAAAGTAAATCAGAGCAGATTTGAGTTTGATTCAACAAAGGAGATAAACTGGATTTACAAATTTGATTCCATGCCGGGTGATAGAATAAATATCGGAGTCATTATTTTAAAGAAAGAGTTGGGATGGATAGATATATTAACCACTTCTGATTACATTGATCCGATGAAAAACATAATTTATGGTACACTGAAAGAATTTGAACCTGGTGAATATAAAATAGTTTTAGTGGAAACTACATCGGAAGGAAATAAAACAATAGATGAAAAAGAAGTATATATTTATTCAGATGAGGAAGTACTTGATTAGATTTATTTAGTGACCTTATTCGCCGCATCAATTGCATCGCTCATTTTATCTTTTTTTTTCTGTAACTCCTTCAGCTCAATACCCCCTTTATTTAAATAATTCTGCACCATCGCGTCAATTTTTTCACCTTTATAATTCATGTAGCTCATGTATAACACAAGCGCGATTATTATGATAACAATTATTTTGATAAGGCGCTTCAGGACTGAATAGATAATTAGAGCAGCGATGAGAATGAAAATTATCATCAGAATTTTATTAGACGTTATAGTACTTATAATTGTTTCCATCAGTTGATTCCGTTATTCCAGAAATTTTTATGTTACTAATCTTTCGGCGATAAATCTTAAAATCATTCGTGAAAATTTATTATACCGCCGCCGAAGACACTGGTGATATTAAAATATTTTATCTATAAAAAATAATTATTATAAATACCGGCAATTTTCATAAAATCTTTTTATGCTTTGATTATTTCTTGCAATGATTTTTTTATTAATAAATATTGTCTATAAATTAAAAATTAGCTGCAGCACAAAATTTTAATTTATCTATTACTTAATTTATATAGTAATAGAATGTGCTGAAATCACATGAGGATATTGATTTTTTTTGTTCTAAAATATATTCCAGGAATTGCTGCTGACATTTTTTCTGTCTGCATCAACTATTAAATCTGGTAATTTTTTCCGGAGGAGTAAATGGAATTTAAAAAGGTGCTGAAGAAGGCAACTTTCCTTGATCCATTAAATGGATTCAATCAGGGCGGACGGGAATGTGAGATCAGGACAGATCCGCTCACCGGCAGGAATACAAGAATACTTTTTTTCCCCGCGCGTATTCTTCCTGAACCGGACCTTGAAATTCTGAGGAAAAAAGACGTAGGCTTCTGTCCGTTCTGTACAGAAAATATTGATAAAATCACTCCCAAATTCAATCCGGAATTATTCAGCAAAGAGAGATACAGAGTCGGAGAGGCTGTCTGTTTTCCAAATGCATTTCCTTATGACGAAAATGGTGCAGTCACAGTTATGACCGAGAAACATCTGGTGCTTATTGATGAGTTCACACCGGAGATCATAAAGGATGCAGTTTCCTGCTGTGTTGAGTTTCTTGTCGATGTAAAAGAAAAACAGCCTGAAGCTGTGTATCAGTCAATTAACTGGAACTATCTTCCGATAGCTGGAAGCTCAATTGTTCACCCTCATCTTCAGATTACAGCCTCATCAATTCCCACTAATTATTACTCAGATGTTTTGAAGACAATGCAAATTACAAATCATAATATATTCACGGATCTGGTTGATTCAGAAACTGCTGAAGATAAAAGATTTATTTCACGCGGTGAGTACTATTCATGGATGATTGCTTTTGCTCCGGAAGGTGTCTTTGATCTCATGGCGGTGTCACATGAATATTTTGAACCGTGTGACCTTAAAGGCGGAAGACTTGAAGAGCTTGTAGCCGGCATACTTAAAACAATTAATTTTATTAAATCGAATAATATAATCAGCTATAACATGTCGTTTTTCTTCCTCCCGGGAAATAATGAGTTTACACCGCATATGAGAATCTGCCCAAGGACAAATGTCCCGCCGCTTGATACGAGTGAAATAAATTATATGAAGATGCTTCATAACGAACCGATGTCGACAATGAAGCCCGAACTTGTCGCGGAGGAAATTAAAAAAATATGGTCTGCAGTCTAAAAAAAGAAACAGATATATCGGAGGACATTTTTTATGGAAAATAGAAAATGGTACATTGAGCAGTTAACCGCACCGGCATTGATTCACAGAAACGCCACAATTCGAGGGGATCATACTTTCCAGATTTTCAGAGATGAAAAAGGCGAAATCAAAAACCTTACCCATTCCCAGACATACCGCATTGTAAAAGAAATTTCAAGCGGCCTTATCAGTATGGGATTTAAAAAAGGGGACCGTGCTGCAATTATGTGTAATACTTCACCTCAGTGGATGTGGAGTGATTACGGTATTCTTTGCGCAGGAGGGGTAACAGTATGTATATATCCCACTCTATCGGCAAAAGAGATTGAATTTATACTTCAGGATTCCGGTACAACTATCGTATTTGTAGAAAACGCCGAGTTTCTCGAAAAAGTCAGAAGTATATGCAAGCCGTCCAATAAAAAAATTAAAGTTAAAAGTATTATAGTAATGAAAGATACTTTTCAGGACAAGGATAAACGGGTTCTGGATTTATCGGGAGTAAGAAAAGCCGGAGTTAATCTTCTCGTTAAAGATAAGATGATTTTTGAAGGGAGATGGAGATCGGTTGAGTTTAAAGACTATATGACAATAGTATATACTTCCGGTACAACCGGAAACCCCAAGGGCGCAGTCCATACACACTTCAGCTTCTCTTCCGCAATTGCAAGGGACTGCATTGTCGTTAACTATGCTGATGCGGACCAGGGAGACAGGTTTATTTCATTTCTTCCGATGTCTCACACATATGAAAGAGAATGCGGACATGGAGCGGCGATGCTTGTCTGTTTACCTATAGCCTATTCCTCGCCGAAAACACTTGTGGCAGATCTTAAGGAATTTAAACCGACAATGTTCATGTCAGTGCCGAGGATATATGAAAGAGTTTATATGGCCATGCGGGAAGGCGCTGCCAAATCACCTATAAAGAAAAAACTTTTCGATGCTGCTATTAAGACCGGAATAAGCGTAATTGAAGCAAGAGCGGATGAGAACGGTTTCATCGATATGACTGAAGGGATTGACCTTACGCAGGGTGTCAATCCATGGCTGAAACTTAAATTTAAATTTTTTGATAAACTGATTTTCAGCAAGGTAAGAGAGGCTTTCGGCGGAAGATTCAGATTCGCTTTCTCGGCAGCGGGAAGCCTTAACGCCGATCTCTGCAAAACTTTTCTTGCAATGGGAATCAGAATTACTGAAGGTTACGGTGCGACAGAGACATGGAATGAGGTCACTGTAAACAGGCTTAATAAAATTCTGCCGGGTTCAATCGGTAAATGTTCAACTACTGCGATCGAGTGGAAAGTGTCTGATGACGGAGAGTATCTCGTTAAAGGAGATTTCCTCTTCAGCGGATACTGGAACAATCCGAAGGCAACGAAAGAGGCTTTTACCGAGGATGGATTCTATAAAACAGGGGATATCGTTGAGGTTCTGGCTGATGATTATATTAAGATAGTTGACCGCAAAAAAGGGCTTATGGTTCTCGACACAGGTAAAAATGTGCCTTCGCAGAGAATTGAGAGCCTGTTTTCTCTAAGCAGATTCATCGAACTTGTTGTACCTATCGGAAGCGACAGAAAATATGTTTCGGCCATAATTGTTCCGAATTTTGATGCTTTCATAGAATATTTTGATGCAAACGGTATTGCATATGATAAATCTTCATTAGTCTATGATCATGATCTTTCTTCTGTACCTGTCTGTGTGAAGGTCGGAAAAGAGTTTATTGAAAATGACATGTTTAAGAAGATAATCGATGGAGAGGTTCAGGCTGTGAATAAGGAGCTTGAGTCTTACGAGCAGATTAAAAAGTACTATGTGGTTGGTTACAGATTCTCCGAAAATTCAGGCGAGCTTACACCGACTCTGAAAGTTAAGAGAAGAATTGTAATGGATAAATTCAAGTCCGAGATTGACGGATTGTATAAATAGCAGTCTGGAATGTCCCGAAATAGAAAAATGTATTGAATAAAAAGTTTAATCTCTGTCCGGCTGAAGCAAAGCGTAATGCCGGAATCGCATACATAATATTAAGTGTGGGATTCCGGCATCTGCAAGCCTGGGGATGCGAAACTGGAATGACAAATTTTTGAGCTCTTACATTTTTTAAAGCATTTTTTTATATATGAATTATAATCCCGCTGCGCATCTGTATACTTTGTCCAAGGTAGAGATTACCTTCAATCCATCCGTCACTTTTAGCATCGCCCTCAATAAAAAATTCAATGTCTTTATCCGGAAGCGGAATAGAGAATCCTGCGCCGATCATGCCTCCGGGCTCGCTGTCATCTTCCCTGAACTCCTGATCTTCAGGCTGACTATACGCCATTATTTTGCAGTCTGTATAAATTTCTCTTCTAAAGATTGATACAGGGTATCGTTTTACGGCAATCTCCATACCCGGAAAATAATTTTTTTCATTATTATAGCAGTGAAACGATGTTTCAATATTGAGGTCATCTTTTTTATAAAGGAGAGACAGGATTATATCGTTGCCGAAGGAAGTCAGATGGTGTATCATCATAAAGTTTAATTGAGACGAACCGCTTCCGGAAGTATCAGGAAGGGCGAATCTTTCAATACCGAATAACTGAGGTGAGATAAAGTTCAGCAGTGTAAGCCAGCCTGTTTTTTTAAGATATTTTTTTTCGCTATCGCTGAGATCTGAATATTTTATATATCTGTCAATGCCTGTACCTGAGGGATGAACACCCCGGGCTGAATATAATTCATCCGGCCTGCTCAGATCATAGATCCATGCTGTAAAATCGAGTCCCGTAAAATCACGTTTCGGAATGTCAGTCCCGTCATCGTGATTCATCTGTTCGGTCATTGTATCCGCTTCATCCGTACCGCACATAATTACATAATATGAAGAGTTTATAAGTGTGAGCCACATCTGGAAAAGCTCATAGCGGATGGGGCGTGTGTTAAAAAAAGAATCACGCCTGTATTCTCTTGTAAGTTCAATCTCTGTTTCATTTCCCGCTTCTGCGAGGCGTACCATGTCCGGGTTATGGTTTTCCTTGAGATATGCCAGGTCTTCGTCTTTCACATGGCTCACGGCGATTGTATCAGCAAACAGATCGAATTTGTATACATCATTATAGCTGTCAATCCCATACTGTCCCATAACTGCCCTGTGCCACTCTTCATGAAGCCATGCCGGACCGCCGGGAAGTGTAAAAAGGAAATAATCCCATATCACAAATGCCGCAAACTGCAGGCAATTCTTATCCTGTTCAAATAATCCGTAAATTACCTGGTGTGTTGCCTTTGAAACACCTGCAGTTATGAAAAGCGACTGGCTCATCCCGGGGAATGAATAACCGCTGCTGAAGTTATACGGCGTTTCAATGACCGGAAGTTTAATATAGTTATAGCTGTTGTTCTGATCCTGAGCATATGCGTTAGCGGAGATCAATACTATAGTTATTATTATCAGGCGGATTTTTCTATTCATGACGAATTTTAATAAGTATGGTAATAATTTTCAATATAATTATTAGCTGCCGGTAACTTCAACAATTGAGCATCGGCAGAAATTAAAGAAAAAGGCTGTCCGTTATGACAGCCTTTTGTTGTGAAGTGGAGAAACGGGTGTAACGTAAAGATGAGATATATTGAATGAATAACAATTACTAACTTTGTTCATCCCGGAATATCTTTATTATTTTACTACTACTCTTAAATTTTCGAGACTGACTTTATAACCGCCTGATACTGTAACGTAACCCTGGTATTTGTCGGACATATCGGTTATCTTGGCCATAAACCAGTTGTCATTAATTGCATCGGATTTATTATTCGGGGCGATATATACGCCATCTTCATTATCATCAAAAGCAATAATTACAAGTCCAAGCTTAAGTTCTTTTTCTGATGCTATCCGTGTTTTCCAGTAATTTTTTGTCCATATCTCATCGCCGTTATCGATTACCATGAACTGCCCTTCATTTTTGGTTTTGGATGATGCAGGTGTGATGACTTTAGCAGCTTTTACATACATCCAGCCTGATCCCTTGAAAGCATCTTTAGATACAAATATCACGTCAGCATCAACATAGTGCCTGTCGCCGGTTGCTTCACCACTATATTTTGTTTTACTTTTTGTTTTTGTGCTGGAAGTTGAGTCATCAGTTGTAGATGTAGTTGAATTCAGAGCTTTGTTAGTCAGTGTATCAACCATTCTTCCTTCGATAAGACTTCTTGAGTCTCCGCTGCATGAAGAAAACGTTATACAGGCAACCATCAGGATGACTGATTTTATCATTTTGCTGATCATTAAATTCCTCCGGTTTTTAGATTTTTATTATAATATTTGTATATTACTATATCCTGAGAAATGCAACTTTTTTTTATAATTAAATTAATTTACAGGTGCAGATTGTAAAATAATTTCCGGTAAATTTACAGAATTATTATTGCTGTATGTGCTTCAGGCATATGGCCGGCATTTCGAAAGGATTACAGTGTATTGATTATTATTAAATCTGCGGTAACAGGTCCAGAAAAGTAAACTAAATCTGATGTTTTCCGGGGAGTGTAGAATAAAAGATTTTCCGGATTATATAAAGGCGCGGACGGTCTTCTGAAGAAAATAAAAAAGGGCAATTATCAATTGCCCTTTTTCAACTTAGCGGGGGAGGGACTCGAACCCCCCACACCACGGATATGAGCCGTGTGCTCTAACCTACTGAGCTACCCCGCCGGGTTTTTTTATTAGCGCGGGTAGGACTTGAACCTACGACCTTTGGGTTATGAGCCCAACGAGCTGCCAACTGCTCCACCGCGCGATCTGTAAGCAACCTAAATAAAGGAGACATATGTGTCAACATTTTTTAATAATAAATAAAATTTAAGTAAATAAAATGAAAAGTGGAATAGAATTTAAAAAATTTCGCAGGAATTAAATTCACTCATGGTGAAAACTAATTGACCACTGGATGAAAATATACGATGTTTAAAACAGGTGGAAGAATATGATCAATCCGATGAAATTTTTCAGGAATAGAAAAGTGGGCCTTGCACTGGGAAGCGGTGGAGCCAAGGGGCTGTCTCATATTGCTGTTATTGAATACCTGGAGAATCTTAAAATTCCGGTTGATATGATCTCAGGGTCCAGTATCGGTGCTGTAATAGGATCTGTTTATCTTTGCGGTAACCTTAATAAACTTAAAGCGGATATGCTGACATTTTCAAAAAAGGAGCTTCTGTCTATTGCGGATATTACCCTTCCGAAATCCGGTCTCATAAAAGGAAATAATTTCATAAAGTTTTTAACAAAATATATACCTGCTGATGCAAAAATAGAAGATCTCCCCAAACCGCTTGCTATTGTAGCGACGGATTATTATACAGGGAAACCGATCATATTCAGAAAGGGAAATATACTTGAAGCAATCAGGGCGAGTATATCCATACCCGGAGTTTTCGTTCCCGCATCTTATGGCAATACCTTTCTTCTTGACGGAGGTGTGGCGAACCCGCTGCCGATTGATGTCCTGAAAAGCATGGGAGCCGGGTTCACCATTGCTGTGAATCTTCATCCGCGGCTTAAAGTTTCTGAAATAAAAAAATATGTAAAGAAAGGTGCTGAAAAGATCGGTATAAACCTCTTCCCTGAGGAAATCCAGTATGCCGATGATAAGCACAGTGTATCCGTACCGGATTACAAAAAGGAAAGCAGGGGATGGTTCAGTAATATTAATACATGGCTGGCGCGAGAAAAAGAGAAAGATTTATATCCAAGTATTTTCGAGGTACTTTTTCAGTCAATTGATATAATGGAATATGTAAATACACTGAACACTCTGAAGTATCATACTCCGACTGTTCTCATAGAACCTGATCTGCCCAATACCGGGACTCTTGATTTTTATGATGCGAAAAATATTATTACTGTCGGATATGCCGCATCAGCGGATAAAAAGTTTGAACTTGTCAGAAAGATAAAATTCTGGATATAAATAAAAAATGATACCGGATATAAAATGAATAAATTAATTCTTTTTTTAAAAAATAATTATTATCTTCTCACTGCTGTTTTAATGTTTCTGTCTTTTCCGTCATATGATTTTATGCTGTTGAAACTTTTTCCCGTTGTCGCGTGGTTCTCACTTATCCCGCTATTCTCTTATGTTTCGGGTAAATCTTTGAAAGATGTGTTTTTCGTCACGTTTATTACCGGTCTTGCAGGTAATTTATTTGCATACGGCTGGATAGGCAATTTCGGTGCAAAGGTTCCCGGCGGATATATTGTAATTCTTCTTTTTCTGATTCCAGCTTTAACGGCTTTTTTCACTATAAAAATTGTTGTATCGGAATACCTCTCTCAGAAATTCCCGCAATATAAATTTTTTATTTATCCGTCGGTCTGGATAATAATCGATTACGTGCAGTCTATCGGATTTCTTGCATTCCCATGGACTTATATCGGGTACTCTCAATACCCGTTTACACCATTCATCCAGGCCGTATCAGTAACCGGTATACTTGGTATTAATTTTATAATAGTAATGTTTAATAAAACGTTTTCGGAATTTATTAATTCTTTTGATAACGGCATTGCGGGATTACGTGATATATTGAACAACAGGTATTTCAGCAGAGCGGCAGCAGTATTCCTTCTGGTCGCGGCCATTACCGTATCAGGGTTCGTCAGGCTTTCCGGAGAACACAATGCCGGCAATGGCAGGATTCTTAAGGTTGCGCTGGTTCAGTCATGTATCTCTCCATGGGAGAACTGGTCGGGAAACAGGTTCAGGTACCTCTCTGAGCTGATGCATTACACGAAGGGAGCTCTCCAGTCCAATCCGGATTTTATTATATGGTCAGAGTCTGCTACTCTTGAACTGATCTCTTTCAGGGCTCTCACGGGTGACAGGGATAGTTTTGATGAACAGCTGTTGGGCTTTGTAAAAGAGAACGGCAGGCCTCTGCTGACGGGAGAGATAGGGCTTACGGTCAAAAAAGACAGGGGCCATTTAAAATATTATCCTCAGAATAACGCTGTTATGATAAGCGGTGCGGGAGAAGTTCTGCAGACTTATCCTAAGATTAATCTTGTTCCTTTCGGCGAATGGTTTCCTTATGAAAAATGGTTTGTGCCGGTTAAAAGACTTGTCGAGAGTTTCGGAGGATCTGACTTTGTGCCCGGGAGCAAACCGGAACTGTTCAAGGTGGATGGTTTGAAGTTCGGTTCACTCATCTGCTATGAGGGTATCTTTTTCGGGTTGTGCAGAGAATACCGTAAAATGGGTGCTGACTTTCTGGTTAATATAACCAATGACGGGTGGACCGATACCTATAATGGCCATTATCAGCATTATTCAGCCTCAATATTCCGTGCGGTTGAAAACGGAATATGGGTTGTGAGAGCAGGGAATACCGGTGTTACTTCAATTATTGATCCAAAGGGAAGGGTGACGGCCACTCTCCCCATACTCAAAAAAAGTTTTCTTACCGGAGAGATCGATACTTCGCAGAATGTTGAAACGTTTTATTCAAAACATGGTGATCTTATTCTGTTTGCCGCACTGATTTTTATTACCATTATAGTATCAGGACTTTGCATCGGTTATGTGCGGGTGAAAAGAGCAAAAGTATAATTTTAATAGTGTTTATAAAATAAATTTTTTAAATTCAAAAATGATCTTCCACTCTCTGCATTCATCGCCGGGTGGAAAATTAGAGTCAAGCCGGACTGTAATGCGGGTTCAGAAATAATTACTGATTTTTTAGTAAAGTGATTTAAAATACGGCTCATAATTTTCAGGGTTAAATAAAAGGCTTTACAAAAAAAAAGCTCCCTTATAAATTCTGCAGAGGTATTGTCAATCGTTTCATTTATTTAAAATTTTTAACTCCTGTTTTGTAGGGAGTAATTTTTTGTATATTTAAAAGCAGGTGTTTTACAGGATTTATGGGTGTTAGTATCTTATTATTCCCCGCAGGGGCAAACTGTAATATTAAAAACAGAGTTTTGGGTAAAGAATTAAGCCATAGTTTACATTATGAATTTTAACTCTTCTTTGATCTGGAACAATATAGCTTAAATAAGGCGGCGTATATATCATTAGAATAATTTCAATCCGCCATGCCGGCGTTTTAAAGAATTCTTTGTTGCAGAGACCGGTTTATTTTTGGTGTAAATAAAAGTTTCATTACAAACAATACAATGTATGAGATAACTCAGGAGGTTCTTAAATGTTGAAAGAGTACAAAACTGGTGAAATCAGAAACGTAGCAATAATCGGACATGGAGGAACAGGAAAATCAACACTGCTCGAAGCGATGCTCTTTGTTAGCAATCAGGTCGATAAAATGGGTAATGTTGACAGCGGGACACTGGTATCGGATTATGAGGATGATGAGAAAGAAAGAAAAATTTCAATAAAAACTTCACTTGCTTTTGTTGAATTTGATGATGTAAAAATTAATATAATAGATACTCCCGGCACAGCGGATTTTGTCGGAGAGGCGCGTGCAGCTCTTCAGGCTGTGGAAACAGCGATTCTTGTTGTGGATTCAGTTGACGGAGTTCAGATTGAGACTGAGAAGGCGTGGAGATACCTGACAGAAAATAATATTCCAAGAATTATATTCGTCAACAAGATGGATAAAGAGAGGGCAAATTACGATAAAGTAATTGAGAATCTTAAAACAAGCCTTGGCGTAAACGTCGCTTCATTGTGTATCCCAAATGGTGAAGGAGAGACTTTTAAAGGTGTTGTTGATACAATACAGATGAAATTATATACACCGAAGGGCGACGGCAGAGACGTAACTATCGGTGAAATACCTGCAGACATGAAAGAACTTGTCGAGCTTGAAAGGCAAAACCTCATAGAGCTTGGTGCTGAAGGCACGGATGAACTTATAGAAAAATTCCTTGCCGGTGAACAGCTGACAGAAGAAGAGATCAGATTTGGAATCAGGGTACAGCTTACTGCTGCAAAACTTACTCCGGTTATCTGCGGTTCTTCTCAGAAAATAATCGGTATTAAAAATCTTATAAGAGTTATAAAAAATTATACTCCTGCCCCGATGATCGGAAAAGAGTATAAAGGTTGCGACCAGATTCATCCTGAAAAAGAAGTTATTGTCAAGATGAGCGAAACAGGGCCTCTGAGCGCGGTTGTATGGAAAACGGCTATAGATCAGTACGCGGGAAGATTTAATTATGTAAAAGTTATAACAGGGCAGATGAATCCTGAAACTGAACTTCTTAATTCGACAAAAAATATAAAAGAGAGAGCAGCCAAGATTTATTCAATGGTAGGGCATAAACAGGTTGATATGCCTAAAATAAATGCCGGAGATATTGGAGTTCTTGTAAAGCTTGATAAAACTACAACTCTGGATACTCTCTGCGATCCAAAAAATCCTGTTGTTCTTCCGATAATAAAGCTTCCTCAGCCTGTATTCTCATATGGAATTGAAGCTGCGAAGAGGGGGGAAGAAGATAAAATCGGCCAGTTCTTGAATAAAATGGCAGAAGAAAATCCTACTATAAAATATGGATTCAATGCCTCTACCTCTGAATCTGTTTTATCCGGAATGGGTGAGATGCAGCTTAATATTATTCTGAAAAATTTAAAAGAAAAGCTTAAACTTGATGTTATTACAAAAATCCCCAGGGTAGCATACAAGGAAACCATTACTAAAAAAGCTGAGGCTCAATATAAGCATAAAAAGCAATCAGGCGGTCATGGACAGTATGGAGAAGTTCATCTCCGTATTAAACCTCTCGAAAGAGGGAAAGGCTTTGAATTTGTTGACAGCATTGTCGGAGGGGTCGTTCCGAAACAGTATATACCCGCCGTTGAAAAAGGTCTAAGGGAAGGTCTTGAGGAGGGCGTTCTTGCTAAATTCCACGTTGAAGATGTCTGGACAGAATTATTTTACGGTTCATACCATGATGTAGATTCATCTGAAATGGCGTTTAAGATTGCAGCCAGAACAGCTTTCAAAATGGCCATGGAACAGGCCGGGCCGCAGATTCTTGAGCCGATAATGAATGTCAAGATTATGGCTGACAAAGAGTTCATGGGTGATATTATGAGTGATATCACAAGCAGAAGAGGGCGTGTTCTTGGAATGGACAGCAATGAAAATGCGGTGAGCACTATACAGATAGTAAAAGCGCAGGTTCCACAGGCGGAGATGCTGAGATACAGTACTGACCTGAGAGCTATGACCAGCGGAAAGGCGACATTTGAAATGGAATTCTCTCATTATGATCCGATTGGCGGAAGAGATGCTGATAAAATTATTGAGGAAAGAAAGAAATTCCTTGAAGAAGAAGCTAATAAATAACATAACAAGTGATTAAAATATAAGGGTGCCGTATATTTTATGCGGCACCCTTATTTATTTTTTAATCATAGGTAATTATGGTTGTAACAATTTTTCCCTGCACATACATAAGATTTGTTAAGCATTTAAATCAGTATTTAAGTAACGAAGCAAATTTTAAAAGCCTATTAAGGTATATCACAAATTGTAAAAAGCTGGAGTATTATTGATTCTATCTTTTACAGGGTTAAATGTGGAATCCCCTGTATGGCCATGCGGGCTCCCTGCAGCAAGCCTGGGTTAAAATAAATTAAAAAAAGTTATGAGTTGTGATCGATCGATATAAAATAAATTTGTCCCTTCTGGTTATTATATCATTTTTTCTTCATATGGTATTTATGACTGCTGTTTTTCTGCCCGATTCTTCAGGCCTCGCTTCATATATGAATAATAAAAAAAAGGATAATTCACTCTTCTCCGGGAGAGATATAATAGTAAATACAAACCAGGATGACAAAAGGGATCCCGATAACCGTACTCTGCTTTCAGATAGAGATTCAACAGCAAAAGGTTTCATCACCAGGGAACAGGGGGACCGGTGGCTGAACAATTCACTGGAGTTTAAATTAAAGAAAGGTTTAAAAAAATCGGCTTCGGGAGCTGCAAGTTCATCATCTGGTGATAAATCCCGTATGTCTAATAAAGAATCAGAAATAGTTTTAAGAATTTATAAAAGCGGCAGTTCATTTGCATCGGGCAGTGACGGCATGTTTAACGATGTTGCAATACCTGACAAAAACAGCATAACACTTAAAAATGCAATTTATTACAGCAACAGCGGGATGTTCTCCTTCAATACCGCTAAATTTAAGAACTTTAATTATTTTAAAAGTATGAAAGATAAAATTGCCTCTAACTGGTATCCTCCGCTTCTTGCTAACGCGAATATTGGAGGATACAATGCGGCAACAGGCAGTTATACTCCGGGAAGTGTGAGAATCATGGCTATACCCGGACAGAAAGTTAAGCTTTATTTTATCATGAACAGAAGCGGTGATATACAGAAGGTGGACATTGTTGATTCCTACGGGAATAAACCGCTTGATGAATCATGTCTTGACGCTATCAGATTATCTAAAAGTTTCGGGAAGGTTCCAGATGACATAAAGGGTGAGTTTATACTTATCCCCTTTATATTCGGGTATTATACACAGTAGTGTTGAACAATTGATTTTGTATAACTAATTGTTCTTCCTCACACCGCCGCGAAAATGAACATCAATTTATGTTGCCGACTCCCCGCCCACTGATTCCCGCTTCGGCAATAGCAGTACATCGCCTGATGTGGAATTTAAGATGGTATTGCAGATAAAAATTGTATAAAACATTATATAGCAACAATTTCTCCTAAATCCCCCGTATATTACGGGGGATTTAGCCAGCTGTCTGGTAATAGATTAAACAATATCTGTTTTGTAAATGCTCCAACGGGAATCCGGGGAGCATTTACAGTATTAAATCTTCAGATCTTTTAAAGTCATTTCTGAAAGAACTTTATTTCTCTGAGTATTCAGTCTATCAAAAATATCCTTAATGCTTCCCGGCCCCTGATTTTTTCTGATTTGAGATGCTGGTATGGTTACCAGCGCTTCGTTTATCATGTCAAAAAGATAGGTAAGTTTGATGTTGGAAGATGTATTTGTAGGCATGTATTCACCCTCTTTATCATTCATTATCAGTTCTTTTTCGGCAAAAAGTCTAAGGAAGTGATCGAGATCTGAAGAATTATTGTTCACTTTTTTCATGAGCTCTGAATACTTTGTATTCCCTTTACCGGATTCAAATTTGAAATATATTGACTGAAGTATCAATAAACCGAAGTACATGTTTACTTTTTTCACATCTTCAAAGAAATTTTTAAGGTTTGAATAAGTCTCCGGGTGCATCATGGTAAAAGACACTTCAGCTCCGTAAAGTATTATAAGCGCGGATGCATAAATCATAAGAAGGAATAACGGTATTGATGCAAGTGCACCATATATTGCGAAAGTCCCGCTCGCGAAAGCTTTAACATATACTATAAAAAGCAGTATAAATATAACCCATATAGCTCCGGTAAATGCTGCTCCGATTGCTGAATACCTGAATGGTACCTTTGTATTCGGAATTGTTGAGTAGGCTAAAAGGAAGAGCAGCCATATGAAAAGGAACGGTGCGAAAAAGTTTATCAGTATGGCAAACAGGCTTTTGCCTGACTTGCCATTCCATGATTTTCCGTTATCCGTAGATTTTTGTATAATGCCGCCGTTGCCGATTGCCCAGAGTGTCCCTGATGCGTTTAACAGTTTATTGATTTTATAAGCGGGGAGTGTATCGCTCTTCCAGCTTGAACCTCCATTATCAGTGTGAATAATTATACCGTTTTCACCGGCAATAAAACCTTCATTGCTGTTAAGAAACATAATCGCATAATAATTGTATTCCTTGAATTTACCGGGCATCCATGTAATACCACTATCAGTACTGTGAAGTATTACTCCGTCATTACCCGCTACCCATACATTTGTTTTATCAATAAAAAACGCGGAGTTAAGGTCAACAAGCTTGTTCTTTCTTTTGGATTCTGCGATTGTCCGCAATGTCCAGTTTTTGCCGGAATCTGTGGAGTAAAGCATTCTCCCTTTATTCGCTGTGATTATTACGGTAGTGTCCTTTACAACGATAGAGTTGAAAGTCAGTGTCACATCTTTTGTATCGTATACACTCCAGTACCTGCCGCCGTTTTCTGTAGTAAGTATAACTCCGCTGTCCGCAGAAATAAATCCTATCTGGCTGTTGAGCATGAGTATGTCATTTAAAGTAAAATCGCCCCATTTTGAAATGGTCCATGATTTACCTTTATCTTTTGTGTTGAGTATAATTCCTTTTGTCCCTACAGCCCATCCTTCATTATCAATGAACTGTATGTCTTTGAATTCCTCTTTCATCAGGCTTAGATAGTCGAGGCGGAATTCGTCTTCATAAAACTGGTTGTCTGAAAACTCGAAGCTGAATATTTTCTGGTTCTCAAAGTCAAAACTTGTTTCATCGGATGGCGTGAACTTCAGCTTGTCCATATCTGTGTTCAGTAATGAGCCTTTATTTCCAACCACCCATATTTTATCTCCGGAGAGATGTACGGAGTTGTAATTTGCTGATGAGAAAACATCTGACGCTTTGGTTGCAACTGTTGTCCCTGCGACCAGCATAACGGGGCCGAGTGTAAGAGCGGCCCAGTAATAAATTATTTTCTGGAAGAGAGACCTGCCCTGTTTAACTTTCCAGATGTCGTTCAACGATTTTTCAAGAGCCCTGAGGGTAGCAGTGGCAGTAAAAAACACCAGGAGTGTGCCGATAATTCCAATTGCTTTCGCATTATCTATAAGTCCGGATATCGCTTCAAAAATGAAATCTATATTTAATTTTATACTATGCTCAACCATGAACAGGGAAATATCGCGGAAGAGATCCTCCTTTTTATTCTCCATTCCTTTGAAAATAGAAAGAAAAGTTAAAAATACAGTTAGTGTCGGTATTAGAGAGACTATGGCTGTGTATGCAATGGCAGAAGCCTTGGTAAGGCAGTCATCAATCATGAATTTTCTTGTAGCTACTATGAATACTTTTACTGTCGTTACAATTCTGTTGTAAACAGTACTCTCAAAGGAGTATCCTTCATATATCTGTTTACCGATTGTGATAATTTTTTGAATTAATGAAGTATCGTTTTTTTCGCTGCTCTCTGATTTTTTTTTAAATGGAAACATCCCTGCCTCTTCATAGTTAAATTAATATTTTAAATTGTTCAAATGATGATTGTTTCAGATAAATAATCATCATTTTAGCTGAGAATGTCAAGTATTATAGCATCACCAGCCGAATTAGTGATTCAGGCGTATATACTTATTATATAATAAATCGTTCCCGATTTCAATATCCGTGTTTACATTATCTATTAGTACATTTTTGTTTATAATTATTGAATATAATACATAAATGTATCAGCAGTTGAACAGCTTTACGATTCTCTATCCTCCGATCCTCTATTTATGCATTTGTATTCCGAGATTTTTTGCTGTAAGAGCCGCTCTACCAGTTGTTTACCAGGCACTTTGTTACATACATGTTAACTTTAGGGAGTTTCAGGTGTGGACGTGAAATGTTGGCACACATTCTGCTTTATAGTTTACTGATGCGGGATTTTAAAATTATTAAATTATTTTTTCGGAGGACTTATGAGGAAGTTATTCAAAGTTTTTTTGCCGGCGCTGGTTATTATTTTAACAGCGACTGGCCTTTTCGCGGCGGAAACATCGCCGGCGGTTGTAACACAGGCAGCGCTTGATGAGTTAAAAAGCAGTATGGCAGTTGGCATGGACACTGTCTGGGTTCTTTTTACTGCATTCCTTGTATTTTTTATGAATCTCGGATTTGCAATGGTTGAGTCGGGATTATGCCGTGCCAAGAATACGGTAAACATTCTGGCAAAAAACTTTATTGTTTTTGCCATATCATCAATCTCTTTCTGGATCATAGGCTGGGGGCTTATGTTTGGGAACGGAAATTCTTTTTTCGGCGTAGAAGGCCTGTTTTTTGCTTCCGGAGCTGATAACAGCCCTGCAATGGGTGAAGCATACAAGGGTGTATACTCGGCAATCAGCTGGGCAGGAGTTCCTATGTGGGCAAAATTTTTCTTCCAGCTGGTTTTCGCCGGAACGGCAGCCACTATTGTTTCAGGTGCTGTGGCTGAACGTATAAAATTTCATTCATTTATATTTTTCTCTTTTGTTCTTGTAGGAATTCTCTACCCGGTTACCGGGCACTGGATCTGGGGTGGAGGCTGGCTGCAGTCTCTTGGAATGTGGGATTTCGCTGGATCGACTGTTGTTCACTCTGTCGGCGGATGGTCAGCTCTTGCTGGTGTAATACTTCTCGGTTCACGTTATGGTAAATACCGTGCTGACGGAACAGTTAATCCGATTTTCGGGCACAGTATGTCTTTGGTAACACTTGGCGGCCTTGTTCTCTGGTTCGGATGGTTTGGTTTTAATCCAGGTTCGACAATGTCAGTAGGCGACGGCAGCGCAATAGCACACATCGCTGTTACTACAAATACAGCTGCCGCTATGGCTATTCTGAGCTCGACTGTTACTTCATGGTTGATTCAGAAAAAGCCTGATCTTTCAATGATCATAAACGGTGCTCTGGCAGGGCTTGTCGCAATTACAGCTCCGTGTGCCTTTGTAAGTGTTACATCGTCTGCAATAATAGGATTTATAGCAGGTATTCTTGTTGTTCTGGCAGTTATGATGTTTGATAAACTTAAACTTGATGATCCGGTAGGTGCTCTTTCAGTTCATCTTGTAAACGGTATATTCGGAACTCTGGCAGTTGGTCTCTTCGCGCAGGATAAAATTACCGGAGCTGCTACAGGTAACGGCCTTTTTTTCGGAGGCGGAATGAAACTCCTGACAAGCCAGGCAATTGGAGTAGTTGCAGTGGGTGCATTCACATTTACAGCGGCCTTCGCAGTGTGGTATGTAATAAAACTTGTGATGGGATTGAAAGTGTCCCGTGAAGAAGAAATCCAGGGGCTCGACTTCGGTGAACATGGAATGAAAGCGTATCCTGATTTTCAGGGATTCATTACAAAATAGCGATTGAAAACAGGGTAATAATAATTTAAGGAGAAATCAGTATGAAACTAATTATAGCAATTGTTCAACCGGAGAAACTGACAGACGTCAAACTGGCGCTCACCGAAGCTAATGTCGGGAAGATGACGGTTTCAAACGTCATAGGATGCGGTGCCCAGGGCGGTTATACCGAAAGCTACCGGGGGTTTGAAACAGAAATAAATCTTCTGGATAAAGTGAGATTTGAGATTGCGGTTAATGATAATTTTGTTAAACCGGTCATAGATGCGATTATCAAAAGCGCACGTTCAGGAAAAATCGGTGATGGTAAAATTTTCATTGTTCCGCTTGAAGAATGTATTCGTGTTAGGACAGGTGAAAATGGCGAAGTAGCCATAGGCTGAGATGTCCCGCAGATTCCCGTCACTCCTTGTGGCGGGAATTCCTGTCTGCTCATTATCCCCCCGCTTAATCATTGTGTTATCTAATATTATGTGAACAATTAGTTTTAAAACCTCTATCGAATGGACATTCAGCGTAAATCGGATCATCTATCATGCAAACAGGTCTAAAAAGTTACATTTTTGTAAAATTCTCTCACTTTAATGGGTCTCATGTGAAAAAAATTTGTTTAAAACACGAATGAAACTACTATCATGTATTATTTTTTAATTTTAGCAACTGATTCAGTTACAGATACAGTTGCAATCCAGGGATATAAAATGGATCTTATAAACGACAGGCAGAGCGGGTTACTGGAAAAAATCGGAAGGATTTTCATTGATAACAGTGGTGATATCAATCTTCTTATGTCTAATGTTTTTAATCTTATTATTAACTATTATAATATTGAACGTGGTATGATAAGTATATACCACAAGGAAGATGGTGAGATTTTTGTGGATATTCATCACGGGTATAGTGATGAGGAAGTTATGAAAGGGATATATAAACCGGGAGAGGGGATCATCGGCACTGTTGTAAAAACCGGGAATCCGTATATTGTTCTGGATATAATGAATGAGCCGAAGTTTTTAAACAGAACCGGTGCATATAGAAATACTACAGCGAACAAAATTTCCTTTATCTGTGTTCCGGTTAAACTGAATTCATCTGTAATCGGAACAATCTCGGTTGATATAATCAATAATTACGGAAGGGATCTTGCCGAAGAGTATCATGCTCTTACAACTGTTTCAATTATGATTGCGCAGGCTGTTAACAGCAGGATCGAGTCTATCGCAAGAGAGAAGATGCTTAAAGAGGAGAATGAAATTCTCAAAAAAAAAGTATCTTTGAGTACCATGCAGGGTAAGCTTATAGGCAAATCCAGCGAGATGAAAGAAGTGTATGAAAAAATAATTATGGTTTCCAGTTCTGACGTGACAGTGCTTATCACGGGAGAGAGCGGTACAGGGAAAGAATTAATCGCTGATGCCATTCATCAGAACAGCAGGCGTTCAGGCGGGCCTTTCGTAAAAGTTAATGTCGCGGCATTACCGAAAAGTCTTATTGAGGCCGAACTTTTTGGTTATGAGAAAGGCGCGTTTACCGGTGCTGATAAGATGAAGAAAGGAAGATTTGAACTTGCGCATGGCGGTACAATATTTCTTGATGAGATTGGTGATCTTGATATTTCCCTGCAGGTGCATCTTTTAAGAGTCCTTCAGGAAAAGAGTATTGAAAGAGTCGGCGGTTCAGAGACTATACCTGTAGATGTACGGATTATAGCTGCAACGCATCAGAATCTTGAAGAAAAGATAAAAAAGAATGAGTTTAGAGAAGATCTTTTTTACCGGCTGAATGTTTTTCCACTGCAATCACCGAAACTTCGTGACAGGAAATCTGACATAGTTTTACTGGCAGATTATTTTCTCGAGTCATACAGCGCAAAAGCTGAAAAGAATATAAACCGCATCAGCACAGACGCGATAGATCTGCTGGTGGCTTATCACTGGCCGGGAAACGTCCGGGAACTTGAGAACTGTATTGAACGCGCGGTAATACTCTGCAATGAAGATGTCATAAGGAACTATCACCTCCCTCCATCGCTTCAGATATTTAATGAAAAGAACGGACTTGGCACTCTTGAAGAGAGAACGGATCTCTTCGAGAAAGAGCTGATTATAGATTCACTGAAAATTTCAGGCGGAAATATATCTAACGCTGCAAAAAAACTCGGTACAACAAAAAGAATTCTTGGTTATAAGATAGATAAGCTCGGCATTGATTACAGAAGCTTTAGAAACATATAGAAGTTTGTAATTTCTGCGGCGTTTAAATCAGTAACATTTGTTTCACTGCCATGACAAGGGGCTTCATCCCCTTGTTTTTTTATATAGACATGTGAAGTGTCAGTATTTTTATCTGAACACCGGCGGTTTGTCAAAAGGTTTGAATAAGGTTCTCTGCAACAAAAATGTATTGATCCGGTAAGCGGTGTTACAATTTTGTAGATAATACAAGTTGAGTGAAGTGGTTCCCTGTCTGACCCGTACAAAATTGTAGAAAAATTTTTTTATTTCTCGAGCTCCGCCGTGCGGAGATAAAAAAATTTTACGTCATACAATTTTGTCTCCAAGTTTTAACGTTATGTTAAAATTTAACATAACCGAAATATTGCGCCGCCAGTTTTCATTGATAAATTTCCGATCACAATATTGTTTTGATATAAGAATTTCATGTTTGGAGTGGCAATATGAACATAACAGTTGTTAGGTCTTTGAAATTATTCGTATTGTACTGTTCGACTAGTTTCAGCCATGATGAACTGGCTGAAGTCATTCGTGCCGAAGATGGTGATGAAGTTAAAATTATCGGGCTCCCGTGTTCCGGTAAGGTTGATATGCTCTACCTGGTGAAAGCTTTCGAGAAAGGAGCGGACGGGCTTATGCTGTTAACCTGCCCGAAGAATGAATGCCGTCATCTCGAAGGAAACCTCCGTGCATTAAGAAGAGCAGACGGCCTTAACTCGATTCTGGAAGAGTCCGGCCTGGGGAATGAACGGATGGCTGTGATATCATTAAAGGAAGATGGACTTGCGGGCATAGCATCTGAAGCCGCGGAATTCATCAGTAAATTAAGATATATAACTCTTAATCCTGCAGGATTGTCCGTGTCTGATGTTTCAGCCGTTTCCCGCCAGGTAAAGTCTGAAAACATTTTTTGTAAATGAACCATTCTGCCAGGTGAACGGTCAGAAAATTTTAAAATGATATTGCGGCAGTATTGTAAAATAACTTTCAGCTGTGCAGAATTCATCACTGCATAGAAGACAGGTGTGTGGTATTGGAAATATCCGCGCCCGTCAATTCCGGCGCGCTTGAATTATGTGCGTATAAAAAAATTCTGGTGAAGAAATTATGAAAAAAGAGAAAAAGTTCGCTGATCAGATAAAAGATAATGATTTTATTATTACTGCAGAATATCTTCCGGCAGCGGAAACAGATGCCGCACGTATAAAATCAGTAATCAGCTATTTAAAAGAAATTCCGTCTGCTGTAAATGTTTCGGATAATCCGTTCGGAGTTTCAATGTCGAGCCTTGCTGCTTCACTGCATTTAATGAAAGAAGGGATTGAACCGGTATTTCAGATGGTAACACGGGACAGAAACCGGATAGCTATTCAGTCGGATATATTGGGAGCTTCATCGCTTGGAATCGGTAATATGCTCTGTCTTTCGGGATATCATCAGGTACTGACCGATAATCCGGAGTCTGCTAATGTATATGATATTGATTCAACACAGCTCCTCGCAATGACAGATAAATTGCGTACCAGTGGTGAACTGCTTAACGGGAATAGAATTACTGGATCATTCAGTATGATAACCGGCGCTGTCGCTAATCCTTTTATGAAACCGGTGGAGCTTAACATCCTCCGGGTTTACCAGAAAGCTGAAGCAGGTGCAGATTTTATTCAGACTCACGCGGTATTTGATGTTGAAGTATTCGGAGCATGGCTCGCTGCGGCAAAAGAAGCGGGGATCACTGATAAGGCTGCTGTTCTTGCCGGTATACTCCCCCTTGAAAGTGCGGAAGAGGCTGAATCATTAAAAGATAAATATACCGATATAAATATTCCCGATTCTATAATTGAACGCCTCAAGTCCGCGGGCAGTATTGAAGCTCAGAAAAAAGAGGGAATTGCCATCTGCGTTGAGATAATAAAAAAAATTAAAAACATGAGCGGCTTGAGAGGAATTCATATTCTGTCAGGCGGAAAGGAACAGCTCATACCTGAAATTCTTTCAGCTTCCGGATTATCCGGTAAATGATAAAATGGATACCTGGAGATAATTTATGCCGGAAAAATATCATATAGAAACAAAGCCCGTTCCTCCGCGCCGTCCCCGTATTGGTAAATATGGAATAATCGACTGGAGGGAGGATTGTGCAAGGTGCCACAACTGTGTTAAAAAAGCATGCGTTTATGACAGGCACAGGGATGAAATAAAATATATCAGGAACATGGAAGATGTTGATGCGCTTTTTTTTGACTGTATGGGATGCTTTTCATGCGTGCAGGAATGTACAAAGAATTTACTCCGGCTGTCAATCAATCCCGAGTATCAGAAGCTCGGCAATGATTACTGGACACCTCAGATAATTCAGACTACATGGCTTCAGGCTGAAACTGCGAAAATTCCGGTTTCCGGTGCGGGATACGGCGGGAGATTCTCCGGCTATGGCTTTGATTCCATGTGGACGGATATGTCGGAAATTGTAAGGCCTACGAGAGACGGGATTCATGGACGCGAGTATATAAGCACAGCGGTTGATATCGGGAAGAAGAATTCTTTTCTTGTAATGAAAGATGGAAAGCTCTCAACGGACATTCCGCCGATAATTTCGACACCGATGCCTGTGATAATTGATATGATGCCGGAAAATTATGCTCTTCCGATGCTTGATGCTGTTATTCCTGAGACAGCTTATAGAACTGAATTGATCGCGCTGATAGATTCGAAAAAATGGCCGTCAGGATCTGCTGATAGTGATAAATACCTTCCGCATATAGCATTTTATTTTTCCGCTGATGCTCCATTGCTTCCTCCAGGGATAATCCGGAAAACCGCGCTTGCTGAAATTGAAAACTCAGATAATGTAAATCTTCGAATTAAAGAACTGAAAGAGATCAATCCGGATATTGTTGTTTCTGTCAGAGTTGAACTGAACGGTGAAGGGATCAGGCGCGCGGTGGAGCTTTCAGGAAGTGGTGTTGAAGTGATACATGTAGTGGCGGACACTAACGGTAAACAAACCGGCGTAAAGGATCCGCTTTTTATAAAAGACATGATTCGAATAATACATAAATCATTAATTGAAACCGGCAGAAGAGATGACGTTACTCTTATCTCGGGCGGAGGTATAGCACTTCCGGAGCATGTGGCAAAGGCGCTTATATGCGGAACAGACCTTGTCTCTATAGAGCTCCCTCTTCTGGCTGCTCTTGAATGCCATCTGTGCAGTGTCTGCGCCGGTGAAAAATCATGCCCCGCGAAAATAAGGGATGCCGGATTCGAGTATAGCGCGGGACGGATGACAAATCTTATCGCGGCATGGCATGACCAGATGGTTGAACTTATGGGAGCCATGGGGATAAGAGACGCACGACGGCTTCGCGGAGATGTTGGACGCGCCATGTTTTTTGAACAACTGGAGGAGGAAACCTTTGGCAAACTTTTTGGAACACGAAAACAGGCTTGAATCGATAATTCCTGAGAATACGCTTAAGACCAGGACTATACAGCATATAGAGAACAGAACGATAAAACCTGTACCTCCGCGGTACAGAAATGAGATGGGGAAATATATTACTTCCCGTGATGAAGAAAAATGCATCAAATGCGGAAAATGCGCAGAGATATGCCCTCAGGGTGTTCATGTTCGGAAACCGGGATATAAATATTTTTCCGAGCCGAAAAATCATCTCTGCTTCGGAAATAAATGTGAAGAGAAAGGATGCTGCTGCGTTACAGCCTGCCCCGTTGGAGCACTGAAGGTTGAGGTCAATCCGATGATGGAAGTGCTCGGGGATTACAGGTGGACTCCGGAGATGATACTCGCCACATGGAAAATGGCCGAGACAGGAGATGTGCCTTCTGAAGATTACGGCCTCGAATATGAAACGGGCAATTCAGGAGGAGGATTTGACCGTTTGCGGTTTAAATTCCCTGAGAAAACGGCAAAACATCTGAAACCTGAAGATATCGATACATCACTTCAGCTGAACCGGAAAAATGATGGAAGGCCGAATATAAAGATTGATGTCCCGTGGTACGGCGGAGGGATGTCATTCGGTTCGGTAAGCAATACCACCCAGCTCTCTAAAGCACGGGCGGCGGTGGCATGGAACACTTTCACATGTACCGGTGAAGGCGGTTACATGGAGAGAATGCGGCCGTATGATGATCATGTTATCACTCAGGTCGCAACCGGTTTATTCGGCGTAAGAGAGGAAACTATTCAGCGTGTTCCGATCGTTGAGTTTAAATATGCTCAGGGTGCTAAACCGGGACTTGGAGGACACCTCCTTGGAGACAAGAATACAGCAGCAGTCGCAATGATGAGAGGCACCATAGCCGGCATCCCGCTATTTTCACCATTCCCTTTTCATAGTGTATATTCTATCGAAGATCACATGAAGCAGATTGACTGGATCAAACATATAAACAGGAGAGCTCTTATTTCAAGCAAAGTTTCAACTCCAAATGATGTGGATATGGTTGCGGTAGGAAGTTATTCTGCGGGTACACATATTATTCATATTGACGGAGGATATGGCGGTACCGGTGCTGCTCCTGAAATAGCGAAAAAGAATATAGCGATGCCTATAGAGTATGCAATTCCGAAAGTTCATAATTTCCTTGCAGCTGAAGGCGTGAGAGACGGGGTTACACTTATAGCCAGCGGCGGAATCCGTAATCCTTACGATATGGCGAAGGCGATTGCCCTCGGCGCTGATGGTGTCGTTGTCGGAACAATGGAGATGATTGCGCTCGGATGTGTCCGGTGCGGAAGATGTTCTGCCGGAAGGGGCTGTCCCAGAAGCATTGCAACTACAGACAAAAAACTCGCGCCGAAAATCGATCTTGAGTGGGGAGCGCAGAGACTGATTAATACATATAATGCATGGAGAAATGAACTGGTACGGATACTCATCCGGCTCGGTCTGGGGAGTGTCTCTGAATTAAGAGGGCGTTCCGATCTCCTGATGCATCTTGACTATAACAATGACATGGAGCAGAACCATGAAAAGTAACATGGTGGATAGAATAATCGATTCAAAAAAGCGTCTTCTTGAAAATGTTGAATTTCCTTCTATCGTACGGAAAGGCGAGGAGGAAGGCGGCTGCGGAGTCGTAGGTTTCTGCTGCAGCGAACCTGTTGCGGGGAAGCATATATATGAACCATCGAAACAGATGCATAACCGCGGTAACGGCAAAGGAGGCGGTATTGCCGCTGTGGGATTTGTACCGGAACAACTCGGTGTAAGCAGAGAGATTCTTGAAGATTACTACATGCTGCACATCGCGCTTCTTGAACCGGATGTAAAAGATGGCGTTGAGAAGGAGTTTATCTATCCGTATTTTGATGTTGCTGCATCTGCCATGCTTGATAAGGCTGATGACTGGAAAACTGTACCTGGCCTTGAGGTTATGCCTCCCGATGTATGCAGATACTTCGTCCGTGTCAAAAAAGAAGTACTCGATAAATTTATTACTGAAAACAAGTTTGAAGATCTGGACCGGCGTGAAGCTGAGGATGAATTTCTTAATCAGAACAGTTTTAAACTGAACCAGGTAAATTACGCGGCGCAGGGAGATAAAAAGGCATTCGTTCTTTCTCACGGAAGAAATATAATGATTTTAAAAGTTGTCGGGTTCGCCGAGGCGATTGTTGACTATTATAAAATAAGAGAGCTTAAAGCGCATACATGGATTGCGCATCAGCGTTTCCCCACCAAAGGACGGGTCTGGCATCCGGCCGGTGCGCATCCTTTTACCGGCGTAAACATGGCGCTTGTACATAACGGGGACTTTGCCAATTACCATTCTGTAACAGAACATCTCTTACAGAGAAATATATATCCGCAGTTCCTTACAGACACCGAGGTGTCAGCTCTTCTTTTCGATCTTATGAACAGGACATATCATTATTCTCTTGAACATATTATTGAAGCAATGGCTCCGACTTCTGAACTCGACTTCGACAGGCTCCCTGAAGAAAAAAAGAAACTGTACAGGGCTATTCAGGCGACTCATATTCACGGTTCACCTGACGGTCCATGGTTCTTTATTATAACGCGGAATGTTCCTGAGAAGAAACAGTTTCAGCTTCTTGGCATCACCGACACTGCTATGCTTCGGCCGCAGGTGTTTGCTTTCTGCGACGGTGAAGTGCAGGTTGGGCTGATCGGTTCGGAAAAACAGGCCATTGACGCAACACTTGTGAGTCTCTCAAAAGATGATCCGAGAATATGCCCGGTAGCAGAAAAATACTGGAACGCAAGGGGCGGGAGCCATACTGACGGAGGTGCGTTTATATTCAATATTTCCGAAGTTTCAGGAAAGATGAGGATTAACTGTACTGACAAGTTCGGTACACCTGTCTCTCTACCTGTAGACGGCCAGGCGTGCGGCTTTACTTCAGAAACATACCTGACTCATAAATTAAACAGCGAAATTGAAAATAATATAAAACAGTTCAGTGGAAAAGATCCAGTGTTTTTATATAATTATATACGGGAAAGTATACCGTCATGGAGTTACGATGATTTTCGCGCGGTACTCCGCATGATAACAGATAATGCGCATGATACTTCCGGCATAGGTACGGCAATCGGTACATTTTCCATGCTGAATGACATGAAGTATCCTGTAGGTGCAAAAAAGCGGAGTCATATTATTCACCTTGTGAGAACTGAGCTGACCAGGCTCTTTAAATCTCTACCATATCTTAATGATAATAATACCGGCAGTGCAAATGCATACAGATTGATCGATCTGGATTCACGTGAAACACTGAGAGGCCCGGCGCAGAATGAATCTGTGCTTGTCATTAACGCGTATAACTTTCCTCCTGAAGGTGATAAAAGTGACGCATCTCTGCTGATGGACGCGTACATGAAGGGATGGAAAAAGTTTATATCATTCGGATGTACAGGCCAGAGATATATAGGGAACGGCCTGGGTCCGGATACTGATGATGTCGTTATCGATGTTTACGACAGCTGCGGAGATTATCTCGCATCAGGCATTGACGGTATGACAATCACCGTTCACAATAACGCGCAGGATCAGCTAGGGCAGATCATCAAACGCGGTAAGCTTGTAATATACGGAGATGTGGGGCAGACTTTTCTTTACGGGGCGAAGGGCGGTGATATATATGTAATGGGTAACGCGGCAGGACGGCCTCTTATTAACTCAGTCGGCAGGCCGAGAGTAATAATAAACGGGACATGCCTCGACTTTCTTGGTGAATCGTTTATGGCCGGCGATCCTCATAACAACGGAGGATTTGTTGTTCTGAACGGGACAAAATTTGATGATGAAGGAAATGTTACACTTTTACATGAGCCGTATCCAGGGAGCAATATTTTTTCTCTGGCTACTGGTGGAGCTGTATATATTCGTGATCCTCACAAAACTCTTGTCTCACAGCAGCTTAACGGCGGTGTGATTGAACCGATCAGCAGAAAAGACTGGGAGCTTATTCTTCCATATCTTGAGGAGAACCAGCGCCTGTTCAACATTAAAATAGAGAATCTTCTTGTTGTTAACGGTGTGATGAAGAATCCGTTACAAGTATATAGAAAAGTTATACCTGTTTCAGCAGCAAAAAAAGCTGATGCTGAAGCCG
>DAONFJ010000027.1:0-7046 GCA_035403545.1 Spirochaetota bacterium | reverse complement strand
CTGGAACAGGTGAAAGCCGATTCCGGTGTAGACATAAATCTTTGCCTTCAGTGCAGGAGGTGTTCAAACGGATGCCCCGCGGCTGAATTTACCGGTGCTTCACCGTCCGAAATTATAAGAAAACTTCAGCTTGGAGCGGATAAGGAAGTTCTGAATGATGAATTCATCTGGGTATGCGCATCATGCGAAACATGTTTTGAACGGTGCCCGATGAAGATTAATATGGCGGGAGTTGTGGATTCTCTCAGGATTAGAGCCGCTGCTGAGAAAGCAGAGACTCCGTCCGGGAATATGCCCCTGATAAATAAAACGCTTTTAGGAACAATGAAATCTTTCGGCAGGACTTATGATCTCGGTGCAATGATACTTTATAAAGCTAAAACATTTTCATATTTCAGAGACGCGGGAAAATTTCCCATGATTCTGAAGAAAGGTAAAATTGCTCTCATCCCGTCAACTGGCGGAGATAAGAAAACCGTAAAACTGATATTTAAAAATATAGAAAAGATGAGGAAACACTGAGATGAAATACGCGTACTATCCGGGATGTTCGGCTGAGTCAACAGCACGCGATCAGTATACATCAACTATTGCAGTGGCGCGCGCTCTGGGAATTACACTTGTCGAGCCGGAAGGCTGGACATGCTGCGGGTCCACTCCGGCACACCAGGTTAACCATGATCTGGCTGTTGCGCTATCCGTTGCGAATCTGCAGAAAGTTAAGGAGCTTGGACTCGACATGGTGGTCAGCTGCGCATCATGCTACAGCAGAATGAAGGCTGCAAATCATGCCGTAACGGCGGATCCTGAAACAAGAAAGAAAACAGCTGAAATTACAGGAAAAGATTACGACGGCTCAGTCCGTGTCAGGCATTTCATTGAAGTAATACTTGAGGATATGGGCCTCACGAAATTTAAAAAATCTCTCACGGGCTCTCTGAACGGGATGAAAGTGGCGTCATATTACGGCTGTCTCCTTGTCCGGCCGAATGAGATTACAGGTTTTGATGACCCTGAAAATCCTGTTTACATGGATAAGTTAGTAAAAGCAATGGGTGGAGAGAGTCTTGACTGGCCGCATAAAACCGAATGCTGCGGCGCTGCCCTTACCCTCACAAAGCCTGAGATTGTAGTTAAACTCTCAGGTTCCATTGTCGGAATGGCTGAAGGTTACGGGGCGGAGTGTTTAGCCGTAGCGTGCCCGATGTGCCAGATAAATCTCGACATGAGACAAATCGATATTAAATCACAAACAGGCAAAGATTATAAAATGCCTGTAATGTATATAACGCAGCTTATGGGACTCTGTCTCGGAATTTCAAAGAATGATCTTGGCCTCGGCAGGCTTATCAATTCGCCTGAAAAGATTATGGCAGGGGTGGTGAGTCATGCATAATGGAATAGGTTTACAGCACGGTAAGAATAAAAAAACCGGGGCAGTACTTGTACAGGGGGGAGGTATAGCGGGAGTTCAGGCATCGCTCGACCTTGCCAATTCAGGATTTAAAGTCCATCTTGTTGAAAGCAGTTCAGCTATCGGCGGGATGATGGCTCATCTTGACAAAACGTTCCCGACCGGTGACTGTGCCACATGTATAGTCTCACCAAAACTTGTGGAGTGTTCAAGAAATCTCAACATTGAAATTCATACACTTTCCGAGCTTGATACTCTCGAAGGTGAAGCGGGGAACTTTACAGCAAAAGTAAAAAAATCTCCAAGATATATAGATGAAAAAATATGCAACGACTGCGGAGACTGTACAAAAGCATGCCCCGTTGAGGTGAGCGACAGGTTTAACCGCGGACTTGGAAAGAGGAAAGCTGTCCAGAAATACAACGCCCAGGCTATACCGAATAAACCGGCAATACTTAAACTCGGACACGCGCCGTGTAAAGTAACCTGCCCCGCGAATATTAATGTCCAGGGATATATCCAGCTGATCAAAAAAGGTGAGTATGTAAAAGCAGTGAATTTGATCAGGGAGCGAAACCCTCTCTCCGCAATATGCGGCCGTGTATGCCCTGCTCCATGTGAAGGTGCATGTACACGTTCCAGTTTTGATTCTGCGGTTGCGATACGTCAGCTTAAACGTTTTGCATCAGACCGGGAGATGGAGCTGGTTAAATCGGGAAAGCTCTCTCTTCCTGAGGAGAAAATTCCAGTTGCTGATGCTAAAAAAATTGCAGTTGTAGGAGCGGGCCCCGCGGGGCTTACATGTGCCGCCGACCTTGCAGACCGCGGATTTGCAGTGACTGTTTTTGAAAAAGGTGAAAGAGCGGGAGGCATGCTTATCTGGGGTATACCGGAATACAGGCTGCCGCGGGATATACTCGATTATGAAGTTGAACTTATAAGACGCAAAGGAGTGAACTTTGTCTATAATTACCGCGCGGGGAAAGATGCATCAATCTCTGACATTAAAAAAGGTTACGATGCTGTTTTTATAAGTGCAGGTGCTCATGGCGGAAGAAAATTAGGTGTTGAAGGCGAAGACCTTAAAGGAGTAGATTCCGGTGTCGAGTTTTTAAGAGAGAACGGTACCTCCGGAAGTAAACCTCATGCCGGTGAAAACGTAGTTGTAATCGGCGGAGGAAACGTCGCTGTGGACGTCGCCCGTACAGCACTGAGACTGGGAGCTAAGAGTGTAGAGCTTGTATCCCTAGAGAAACATGGAGAGATGCCTGCCTATGAAGACGAAATTAAAGCCACATTAGATGAAGGAATAATAATAAGAAACGGATGGGGCCCGAACCGTATCATCGGAAGCGGATCAGTTTCAGCGATAGAACTTAAAGAATGTACACAGGTGTTCGATGAGAACAGGAAGTTTAAGCCTTTATATAACACAAAAAATCTGACCACGATAAAAGCAGACCAGGTTATCGTTGCAATCGGACAGATGGTGGAAGCTGATTTACTCACAAACAGCTGCATTGATACTGAATTCGGATGTCTGGTAGCGGATGATGTTACACTCCAGACTGCCGAGCATGGTGTTTTTGCCGGAGGGGATAACGTCACGGGACCGGCAAGTGTTATCGAGGCTGTAGCTTCCGGTAAACGTGCCGCGGAATCGATTGAACGTTTTGTTAATGGAAAAGATATGTTCACAAACCGTTTTGAATCATCAATAAAACCGGTACCTGAAGGTCTTCTCCCTGACGCATCCGACGTTGTTAAGAAAGAACGTGCCGCAGCAGTTGAACTCCCGGTAAAAGAGAGAATATTAAATTTCCGTGAAGTGGAATCTGCATTTTCAATAGAACAGGCTCTTTCCGAAGCTGAACGATGCCTTAACTGTGCGATATGTTCAGAATGTAATGAATGCGTATCCGCATGCGAGAAACAGGCGGTACGTCACGATATGAAAGAGGAGATAACCGGACTCGATGTAGGTTCAGTGATACTTACTCCCGGCTTTAAAGAATTTGATGCTGCGGGAAAAGGTGAATTCGGATACGGCCGGTACAGGAATGTAGTTACCAGTGTTCAGTTCGAAAGGATGCTCTCGGCAGCTGGCCCATTCGGCGGCCATGTGCTCCGTCTCTCCGATGGAAAAGAAGCAAAACGGATCGCATTTATTCAGTGCGTCGGTTCAAGAGACTCAAAGTGCGGTAACGGGTACTGCTCGTCAATCTGCTGTATGGCCACAACGAAACAGGCCCTTGTCGCTGATGAACATATTACCGGAATGAAGGCATCAATTTTCTACATGGATATCCGGGCTTATGGTAAGGATTTCGATCAGTATTATGAACGCGCAAGAAGTAAAGATAATATTGAGTATATAAAAAGCATTCCATCCCGTGCGATGCAGATGCCGGGGTCTATGGATATAAGGCTCAGGTATATGGATGAAAATTTTCAATATACTGAAAGTGATTTTGATCTGTTAGTACTCGCCGTTGGCATGGAACCCGAATCCGAAACGGCAGAAAATATGAAAAGACTCGGCATAGAACTTAATGAATACGGTTTTGCCGGAAGAAGCCGTCTTACTCCGCTTGAAACATCACGTCATGGTGTGTTCATTGCCGGTTCATTTCAGGAACCGAAAGATATTCCTGAAACAGTAACACAGGCGAGTGCAGCAGCCTCCATGTCTATGGAACTTCTTAACCAGGTGAGGAATACTCTTACCTTCGGGAAGACTTATCCAGCGGAGCATGACATAACTGATGAAGAACCGAGAATCGGCGTTTTTGTATGTCACTGCGGAATCAATATTGCTTCAACTGTTGATGTTGAGAGAGTAACTGCAGCAGTCGGGGGTGAACCTGGTGTGGTTATCGCCACTCACACAATGTATACCTGTTCAGATTCAAGCCTTACAAATATTAAGAAATGTATTAAAGAAAACAGGCTTAACAGGGTAGTTGTTGCATCCTGTACACCCCGGACACATGAAGATCTTTTTCGTGATACGCTCCGTGAAGCAGGACTCAACCAGTACCTCTTTGAACTTGCGAATATCAGGGACCAGTGTTCCTGGGTTCATAACAGTGAACCGGAGCTTGCAACGGAAAAGGCGATTCAGCTGGTAAAAATGTCCATTGCACGTTCGCGTAAGCTTAAGCCGCTTATCGGAGAATCTCTTGTAATCAATCAGAGCGGTCTTGTCATCGGCGGAGGTTTAAGCGGTATGACCGCCGCGCTCTCTCTTGCGGAACAGGGATTTAAGGTGTCACTCATTGAAAAGGGTGCAATGCTTGGAGGCAATCTACGGAATATTTACAGCACTCTTGAAAACGAAGATATCAGTACTTTTATGTCGGAGATAACTTCCCGAATTGAGAACCATAAAAATATTCAGATTTATCTTGATAGTGAAGTAGCTAAACTGAACGGTCATATAGGTAAATTTGTCGCTACTGTAAACAGGAAGGGAGCAGCCAATGGCAGGGGTATGGAACTGAACTGCGGCGCCATAGTGGTAGCTACAGGAGGAGAACCTGCAGTGACAGCGGACTTTCTTTCAGGGAAATCGGAAAATATAATAACACAGCTTGAACTGGAAAAAAGACTTCATGAAAAGAGCTTCACCGGTAAAGAAAAAAATATAGTAATGATTCAGTGCGCAGGTTCACGTAACAGTGAAAGGCATTACTGCAGCAGGATATGCTGTTCAATGGCTGTCAAGAATGCGATAAGAATAAAAAAAGAAAGTCCCGATTCGAACATATATGTTTTATACCGTGATATCAGAACTTACGGATTCAGAGAAAAATATTATCTCGAAGCGCGTAAAGCGGGAGTGGTATTCATCAGGTATGATGAGAAAAATCCGCCGGCAGTTTCCGGCGACAGTAAACTTGTCGTTAAAGTAAAAAGCCCGGATATCCGCGACATGGTTGAGATAGAAGCGGATAATGTTGTACTCAGTACCGGCATCGACGCTCCGGCAGGTAACAGAAAGATGTCTGATATGCTTAAACTTCAGCTTAATGGAGACGGATTTTTTCTTGAAGCGCATGTCAAACTCAGGCCTGTTGACTTTGCCACAGAGGGTATTTATCTCTGCGGGCTGGCACACTCTCCGAAAATGATTGATGAAAATATATCCCAGGCACGCGCTGCTGCATCCCGTGCCGCAACAGTACTTTCAAAAACAAGTCTTGAAGTGGGAGCAGTGGTATCTGAAGTCAACCAGGATAAGTGTATATCATGTATGACATGTGTCCACGCCTGTCCGTACGGGGCACCTTTTGCGAATGCTGACGGTAAGGGTGAAATCGCGGCAGCGAAATGTATGGGCTGCGGTATCTGTGCTTCAGAATGTCCGGCAAGAGCAATACAGCTTAATCATTTTGAAACAGAACAGTTTAGTGTGATGCTTGAGAACCTGCTGGAGGGGCTTAAACTGGAAAGTTCAGCCCCCCAAACCCCCCGGAGGGGGGCTTAAAAGCCATTAGTGTGAGGAATATAATGAGCAATAAAAATTTTGAACCGGTGATAATTGCTTTCTGCTGCCAGTACTGTTCGTATTCGGCTGCTGATCTTGCCGGTTCCATGAGACTGCAGTACCCGCCGAATGTGAGAATAGTACGTACTCCATGTACCGGAAGGCTTGAAGTGAATTTTTTTATGAAAGCATTCGAGAATGGTGCTGACGGAATACTGGTTGCAGGATGCCTCGAGGGGGGATGCCACTTCACAGAGGGTAACTTTCTTGCGAAGGGGAGAGTCGGTTATACGCAGACAATCCTTCACGAGAGCGGGCTTGAATTCGAGCGCATAAGGATGATCAACATATCCGCTGCCATGGCAAGGCCGTTTGTTGATCAGATAAACGATATGATTGAAATAGTAAAAAAACTCGGACCTAATCCCCTGTCAGGAAAGGTTCAGACGGTGAAAGAGGAGATTGTGGTATGATAGTTGCACAGAGAAAAAGCATTCCCGAACTGACAGAAATGCTTGATGGTCATAAAAAAATTCTGGTGCTCGGCTGCGGCACGTGTGTTACGGTATGTCTTGCAGGCGGTGAGCGTGAAGTAAGCATAATTTCATCAGCACTGCGCATATCATCGAATCTGAAGAACATGGGATTTGAAGTTGAAGAGCTGACAATCGAAAGACAGTGCGATAATATCTTTATAGAAAAAGCTGCTGAAGCAATCTCAAGAAACGACGTAGTGCTTTCACTTGGTTGCGGTGCCGGAGTTCAGGCAATGGCGGAGAGGTTCGATAAACCTGTCTATGCCGGCCTTGATACGGAATTCATCGGAATACTTGAAGAGAGAGCAACATGGACAGAAAAGTGCATCTCCTGCGGGAAATGTGTTCTTCACATGTATGGCGGAATATGTCCCATAACAAGATGCGCAAAACATATGCTGAACGGTCCATGCAGCGGTTCAAGAGAAGACCGATGCGAAGTAAGGCCTGATCGTCCGTGCGCGTGGCAGCTGATCTACAACAGGCTGAAGACAATCGGCGAGCTGGATAAACTCAAAACAGTCAAAGCACCAAAAAACTGGGGCTACAGTCTGCACGGCGGTTCGAGAATGATTATCCGGGAAGATCACAGAATATAAGAAATAAA